>NZ_JBIALD010000012.1:0-248614 GCF_042873115.1 Streptomyces sp. NPDC005017
CTGCAGGTAGGCGGTGAACTTCGACAGGTAGTGGCTGTAGGGCAGCACCGCGTGCGACTGCGCGTCGTGGAAGTTGCCGTACCAGATGCCCAGCAACCCCAGCAGCAGCGGCGCGTTGGCCTGCGCCGGGGCGCTGCGGAAGTGCTCGTCGACGGTGCGGAAACCGTCGAGCATCTCCCGGAAACGGTCCGGGCCCACCGCGATCATCAGGGACAGGCCGATCGCGGAGTCGAAGGAGTAGCGGCCGCCGACCCAGTCCCAGAACTCGAACATGTTCGCCGGGTCGATCCCGAACCCCGCGACCTTCTCCGCGTTCGTCGACAGCGCCACGAAGTGACGGGCGACGGCCTTCTCCTCACCGCCCAGCCCCTCCAGCAGCCAGGTGCGGGCGGAGGTGGCGTTGGTGACCGTCTCGATCGTGGTGAACGTCTTGGACGCGACCACGAACAGCGTCTCGGCGGGGTCCAGGTCACGCACGGCCTCGTGCAGGTCCGCCCCGTCGACGTTGGAGACGAACCGCAGGGTCAGCGCCCGGTCGGTGAACGCGCGCAGCGCCTCGTAGGCCATCGCGGGGCCCAGGTCGGAGCCGCCGATACCGATGTTGACGACATTGCGGATCCGCCGGCCGGTGTGACCGGTCCACTCACCGGAACGCACCCGCCCGGCGAAGGCGGCCATCTTCTCCAGCACCGCGTGCACGGCGGGCACCACGTTCTCGCCGTCCACCTCGACCACCGCGTCCGCGGGCGCCCGCAACGCGGTGTGCAGAACCGCCCGGTCCTCGGTGTTGTTGATCCGCTCACCACGGAACATCGCGTCCCGCAGCCCGAACACGTCCGTGGCCACGGCGAGTTCCTGGAGCAGGGCGAGGGTCTCGTCGGTGATCAGGTGCTTGGAGAAGTCGACGTGCAGATCGCCGACCTGGAGCGTGTACGAGGAGGCGCGCCCCGGATCGGCGGCGAACAGTTCACGCAGCCGCACCTCACCGAGCTGCTCGCGGTGCTTGAGGAGGGCGTTCCATTCGGGCGTCCGGTCGAGCCTGGTACGGCCTTCGGCGTTCATCTCGGGCATCAGCCTTCTTTCCTACCTGTCCCTGCTGCGTACTTGCCCCGCTGCCGGCCCCAACCTAGTTGATCAGCGGGGGACACGAACTGACACGGGGACGTCGCAGAAGGCAACAACAGGTGGCCGGGCCGAGCGGTCACGCCAGGGGGCAGCCCTGGAGGCCGGGGAGCAACCTCTAGATCTCGCCCCGGAGTTTGGCGAGAGCCTCGGCCAGGATCGCCTCGCCGTCGGCATCGCTGCGACGCTCCCTCACATACGCGAGATGCGTCTTGTACGGCTCAGTACGCGGCGGAGCCGGGGGGTTGTCCCGGTCCTGGCCCGCCGGGAACCCGCAGCGCGGGCAGTCCCAGGTGTCGGGAACCTGCGCGTCGCTGGCGAAGCTGGGCTGGGTCTCATGTCCGTTGGAGCACCAGAAGGAGATGCGCAGACGCGGGGCGGACTCGCCGCGCTCGGCCTCGCCCATCGGCCCCGCCCCGACCCGGCTTCCCCGGATCGCGTTGCCACTTGCCACGGTGTAACTCCCTGCGTGATGGTGCCGCGAAGCGAGTCGGCGTGTCGCCTCGTTGCGAGCGCCTCAGTCTACGTAAGGCCCAACGCGCGTCCAGTGATTGGCGTAACAAGGGGCCCCGCACCTAGACGCAAGCCCCATGATAGGCCGCGCTCACGAGCGCGCACCGAACATGGGGCCTTACGTACCGGATTGTGCCGACCGGCGAGCCGTGGGTCAGTTGTTGACCTTCATCAGGATGCCGAGCACGACAATGCACGCGAACCACAGCAGACCGACCACCAGGGTGATGCGGTCGAGGTTGCGCTCGGCGACCGAGGAGCCGCCGACGGAGGACTGCATACCGCCACCGAACATGTCGGAGAGGCCGCCGCCCTTCCCCTTGTGCATCAGCACCAGCAGCATCAGCAGCAGGCTGAAGACGATCAGGGCGATGGAGAACCCCATAACCACAGCTGGACCAACTTCCTCGGACTCGGATGGACGACGCGGGGCCCAGCACAGCGCTGGACCCCGCAAGGGTACGACGGATCGCCGCTACCGCATACTCAGGACCGCCCGGTTCCTCCCGGGGGGCTCCGAGCAGGTCAGGTCACTGGTCGCGGAAGCGGACGATCTTGACGAACTCGTCGGCGTCCAGCGAGGCACCGCCGACCAGAGCGCCGTCGATGTCGGCCTGGGCCATGATCTCGGCGACGTTGCCGCCCTTCACGGAGCCGCCGTACTGGATGCGGACCTTGTCGGCCAGCTCCTGGGAGTACAGCTCGGCGAGCTTGGCGCGGATCGCGGCGCAGACCTCCTGCGCGTCCTCGGCGCCGCAGACCTTGCCGGTGCCGATGGCCCACACGGGCTCGTAGGCGATCACGACGGACTCGGCCTGCTCGGCCGGGAGGTCCTTCAGACCGCCCTCGACCTGGGCGAGGGTGTGGGAGACGTGGTTGCCCGCCTCGCGGACCTCCAGCTCCTCGCCGACGCACAGGATCGGGGTCAGGCCGTGCTTGTAGGCGGCCTTGACCTTGGCGTTGACGATCTCGTCGGTCTCGGCGTGGTACTGGCGGCGCTCGGAGTGGCCGACGGCCACGTAGGTGCACTTCAGCTTGGCCAGCATCGGGCCGGAGATCTCGCCGGTGTAGGCGCCGGAGTCGTGCGCCGAGATGTCCTGGGCGCCGTACTTGATCTTCAGCTTGTCGCCGTCCACCAGGGTCTGCACGGAGCGCAGGTCGGTGAAGGGCGGCAGGACGGCGACCTCGACGGCGTCGTAGTCCTTGTCGGCGAGCGCGAAGGCGAGCTTCTGGACGTGCGCGATGGCCTCGAGGTGGTTGAGGTTCATCTTCCAGTTGCCCGCCATGAGCGGCGTACGGGTGGTCATGCGGGGTCAGTCCTCCAGTGCGGCGAGGCCGGGGAGCGTCTTGCCCTCGAGGTATTCGAGGGAGGCGCCGCCACCGGTCGAGATGTGTCCGAACGCGTTCTCGTCGAAGCCGAGCGTACGCACGGCCGCGGCGGAGTCTCCGCCGCCGACGACGGTGAACCCGTCCGAGTCGACGAGGGCCTGGGCGACCGCCTTGGTGCCCTCGGCGTAGTCGGGGTGCTCGAAGACGCCCATGGGACCGTTCCAGAAGACGGTCGCGGCGTCGGTGAGCTTGCCGGCGTACAGCTCGCCGGTCTTGGGGCCGATGTCCAGGCCGAGCTGCCCCTCGGGCATCTTGTCCGCGTCGACGGCCGTGTGCTCGGTGGGCGCCTTGGCCTTCAGGTCCGGGAAGCCCGGGGAGACCACGACGTCGACCGGGAGCACCAGCTCGACGCCCAGCTTCTCGGCGCGCTCCAGGTACTCGGTGACGGCCGGGATCTGGTCCTCCTGGAGCAGCGAGGTGCCGACCTCGTAGCCCTTGGCCTTGAGGAAGGTGAAGGCCATGCCGCCGCCGATGAGGATGCGGTCGGCCTTGCCGAGCAGCTGGTCGATGACGGCCAGCTTGTCGGAGACCTTGGAGCCGCCGAGGGCCACGGCGTAGGGCCGCTGTACCTCGTCGGTGAGCTTCCTCAGCACGCCGACCTCGGTGGCGATGAGGTAGCCGGCGTAGTGCGGCAGCTTGCCGGGGAGGTCGTACACCGAGGCGTGCTTGCGGTGCACCGCGCCGAAGCCGTCGCCGACGTAGACGTCGGCGAGGGCGGCCAGCTCCTCGGCGAAAGCGGCCCGCTCGGCGTCGTCCTTGCTGGTCTCACCGGCGTTGAAGCGCAGGTTCTCGACGACGGCGACCCGGCCGTCGGCGAGGCCGGCGACCGTGGCCCGCGCCGACTCACCGACGGTGTCGGTGGCGAACGCGACGTCGGCGCCGAGGAGTTCGCCCAGGCGCGCGGCGGCGGGGGCGAGCGAGAAGGCCGGGTCCGGGGCGCCCTTGGGGCGGCCCAGGTGCGAGGCGACGACGACGCGCGCGCCGGCCTCGGCGAGCGCCTTGACCGTGGGCAGCACGGCGCGGATGCGGCCGTCGTCGGTGATGGTGGTGCCGTCCAGCGGCACGTTCAGGTCGGCGCGGACGAATACCCGCTTGCCCGCGACTCCTTCGGCGAGGAGTTCGTCGATCGTCTTCATTTTCGGGGGGCTCCTACGGAGGGCTCGTTCTGCTCGTGACCGGTTGACCAGGCCCGATCCTAGAGAGGTGGGACGGTCGCGACGCGCGTCAGGGCCCGGACCGGGCGCGTCCCTGCGCCTGGTCCGAGCCCTGCTCGCGCTTCAAGGTGTCTGCTTCAGCCGATCAGGGATCAGAGCTGGTCGCCGACGAACTTGGTGAGGTCGACGAGACGGTTGGAGTAGCCCCACTCGTTGTCGTACCAGCCGAGGATCTTCACCGTGTTGCCCTCCTGGACCATGGTCAGGGAGGCGTCGAAGGTGCAGGAGGCCGGGTCGCTCACGATGTCCGAGGAGACGATCTGGTCCTCGGTGTAGGCCAGGTAGCCGGCGAGGTCGCCGTCCTCGGAGGCCTTCTTGAACGCGGCGTTGACCTCGTCCTTGGTGACCTCGCGCTGGAGGGTGACGACCAGGTCGGTGGCCGAGCCGGTGGGAACCGGGACGCGCATGGCGATGCCGTCCAGCTTGCCCTTGAGCTGCGGCAGGACCAGCGCGGTGGCCTTGGCGGCACCGGTGGTCGTCGGGATGATGTTCTCGGCGGCGGCACGCGCGCGACGCAGGTCCTTGTGCGGGAAGTCGAGGATGCGCTGGTCGTTGGTGTACGCGTGCACCGTCGTCATCAGGCCCTTGACGATGCCGAAGTTCTCGTCGAGCACCTTCGCCATCGGCGCCACACAGTTGGTGGTGCAGGAGGCGTTGGAGATGACGTGGTGGTTGGCCGCGTCGTACTGGTCCTGGTTGACGCCCATCACGATGGTGATGTCCTCGTCGGTGGCCGGAGCCGAGATGAGGACCTTCTTGGCGCCGCCCTCGAGGTGCTTGGCGGCGTCGGCCTTCTTCGTGAAGATGCCGGTCGACTCGATGACGATGTCGACGCCCAGCTCACCCCAGGGGATGTCGGCCGGGTTGCGCTCGGAGAGCACCTTGATGGTGTGACCGTCGACCGTGATCGTGTCGGCGGTGTGGGTGACCTCTGCCTTGAGGCGGCCCAGGATCGTGTCGTACTTCAGCAGGTGAGCGGTGGTCGCGGTGTCACCCAGGTCGTTGACAGCCACGATCTCGATGTCAGCACCCTGCTCCAGGAGCGCGCGGAAGTAGTTACGACCGATGCGGCCGAAGCCGTTGATGCCTACGCGGATCGTCACGAACCGATCTCCTCGTTGGTACGCCGGCCATGAGGTGCCGGCGAGCTGTATTTGGGATGTCCCCGACCGCCTACGACCCTACCTCCCAGAAGCGCCGGAGGTGACATCCAGACGGCCCATACACGGCACTGCCGTCCTTACCCACCAGTAGGGGTACGGACCGGCCCGCCGGACGGCCCTCGCCACTCGAAAGGGCCCTGGGGGGTCGCCCCTTTTCCGACCCCCTCCGACGCCTGGCGCGGACCGTTCTCTCCCGACTGCGTGCGGCGGCGTGCGGGTGTCAGGCTCACGTCCGCCGGAGGGTGCGTCAAGACGGCGTCGTCGGCCAGGGGTTGGGGTTCCGGGGCGGGGCGTGGCGTGTCACGGGGTGCGGGCGTGGCGAGTCACAAGGTGTGGGGCGGGGTGCGGGCGGGGCGATGTCACGGGTGTGGGACGGGGTGCGGGCCGGGGCTACGGGCGGGGCGAGTCACGGGGCGGGGGCGGGTGCGGGCGGGGCGAGTCACGGGGCGGGGGCGGGTGCGGGCGGGGCGAGTCACGGGGCGGGGGGGTGGGCCGGGGGTGCGTGCCGGGGGCGGGGGCCGGTCGTCGGCGGTCGTTCGTCCTCGGTCCCGGACGGGCGGACACCGGTCCCGGACGGGCGGACGCCGGTGCCGGCCGCCCGGGTGGGCGTCGGCACCGGCGCTCTGGGGCGGGGCGGTTCGATCCGGTGCGGTGGTCGGTCCGTCCGTGCGGTGGTCCGTCCGTATCACCGGTTGGGCGTACGTCGGCCGACGTCATCGGTGGGGCGTGCGTCAGCCCGCGTCACCGGCTGGGTGTACGTCAGCCCGCCAGGTTGTCGGCCAGTTCCTCGGAGAGGTTGGCCTCCGTGCCCGGGACGCCCAGGTCGGACGCGCGCTTGTCGGCCATCGCCAGCAGGCGGCGGATGCGGCCGGCCACGGCGTCCTTGGTGAGCGGCGGGTCGGCGAGCGCGCCCAACTCCTCCAGGGAGGCCTGCTTGTGCTCCATGCGCAGCCGGCCGGCGGCGGCGAGGTGCTCGGGTACCTCTTCACCGAGGATCTCCAGGGCACGCTGCACCCGCGCCCCGGCGGCGACCGCGGCCCGCGCCGAACGGCGCAGGTTGGCGTCGTCGAAGTTGGCCAGGCGGTTCGCCGTGGCCCGCACCTCGCGGCGCATCCGGCGCTCCTCCCAGGCCAGCACCGACTCATGGGCGCCGAGGCGGGTGAGCAGCGCGCCGATCGCGTCGCCGTCGCGGACCACGACCCGGTCCACACCGCGCACCTCACGGGCCTTCGCCGCGATCGACAGCCGGCGGGCGGCGCCGACCAGCGCGAGCGCGGCCTCGGGGCCGGGGCAGGTCACCTCCAGGGAGGAGGAGCGGCCGGGCTCGGTGAGCGAGCCGTGCGCCAGGAAGGCACCGCGCCAGGCGGCCTCGGCGTCACAGGTCGCGCCGGACACCACCTGCGGGGGCAGTCCGCGGATCGGCCGGCCCCGCCCGTCCACCAGGCCCGTCTGCCGGGCCAGCTGGTCGCCGCCCGCCACCACGCGCACCACGTACCGCGAGCCGCGCCGCAGTCCGCCCGGCGCCATCACGATCAGCTCGGAGCTGTGGCCGAAGATCTCGAGGATGTCCCGCTTGAGGCGGCGGGCCGCCATCGCGGTGTCCAGCTCCGCCTCGATCACGATGCGCCCGCTGACCAGATGAAGGCCGCCGGCGAACCGCAGAATGGCGGAGACCTCAGCCTTCCGACAGCAGGTCCGGGTGACGGGGAGCCGGGAGATCTCGTCCTTCACCGCTGCCGTCATCGCCATGGGCCGATCCTTCCATGCATCCGAAAAATACGGTCGTACGCGGCGGCCAGGAGCTCCGCGTCGTGCCGCGGTGTCCCGTCGGGCCGCGCCACCGGCGCCAGCTCGACCGCGGCCCCGAAGCGCTTGGCGGCATCGGTCAGCGAGTCGCGGTCGGGCACGGCGGCCTCGTCGGCCAGCACCACGTCCAGGGCGAGTTTAGGGGCGTGTCGTCCCAAAACCTCCAAATGACGCTGCGGTGAGAAGCCGTCGGTTTCCCCGGGCTGCGGGGCGAGGTTCAGCGAGAGTACCCGGCGGGCCTTCGTCTCCAGCAGCGCGTCCAGCAGTTCGGGCACGAGCAGGTGCGGGATGACCGAGGAGAACCAGGAGCCGGGGCCGAGCACCACCCAGTCGGCGTCCAGCACGGCCGCGACGGCCTCCGGGACGGCGGGCGGGTCGTGCGGGACCAGGTGCACCGACTGGACCTCGCCCGGGGTGAGGGCCACCGTCGCCTGGCCGCACACGGTGTCCACCTCGTCCGGGCGGTCCGGGTCGTGCCCCTTGACCAGCGCCTCGAGCTCCAGCGGCACGGCGGACATGGGCAGCACGCGCCCGTGCGCGCCGAGCAGCTTGCCGACCAGGTCCAGGGCCTGCACATGGTCGCCGAGCTGCTCCCACAGGGCGACGATCAGCAGGTTGCCGACGGCGTGGTCGTGCAGGTCGCCCTTGGAGTGGAAGCGGTGCTGGATGACCCTGGCCCAGGTCTGGCCCCAGTCGTCGTCGCCGCACAGCGCGGCCAGCGCCTTGCGCAGGTCGCCGGGCGGCAGGACGCCCAGCTCGTCGCGCAGGCGCCCGCTGGAGCCGCCGTCGTCGGCCACGGTGACGACGGCGGTGAGGTCACCGGTGATCCGGCGCAGCGCGGCGAGCGAGGCCGACAGCCCCATGCCGCCGCCGAGCGCGACGACCTTGGGCTGGGTGCCGCGGCGGCGCGCACGGGCGCCCCGGGCCTCGACGGGCCGGCCGGTCCGGGCGTCGGGCATCGCCCTGCGCAGTCGGCCCAGCCGGGGAGTACGTCCTGTCATTCGCGTCCCATGTCCCGGTGCACGACCACCGTCTCCACGCCCTCTGCCGCGAGGCGCGCGGCGAGCTTCTCCGACATCGCCACCGAGCGGTGCTTGCCGCCCGTACAGCCGATGGCGATGGTCACGTACCGCTTGCCCTCACGCCGGTAGCCGGCGGCGATCAGGCGCAGCAGCTCGGCGTAGCGGTCCAGGAACTCCTTGGCGCCGGGCTGGTTGAAGACGAAGGCCGCGACCTCCTCGTTCACCCCGGTGTAGGGGCGCAGCTCCGGGACCCAGTGCGGATTGGGCAGGAAGCGCATGTCGGCGACGAGGTCGGCGTCGACGGGGAGGCCGTACTTGAAGCCGAACGACATCACCGTGGCCCGCAGCTCGGGCTCCTCCTCGCCGGCGAACTGGGCGTCCATCTTGGCGCGCAGCTCGTGCACGTTGAGGCTGGAGGTGTCGATGACCAGGTCGGCGTCGCCGCGCAGCTCGCGCAGCAGCTCACGCTCGGCGGCGATGCCGTCGACGATGCGGCCGTCGCCCTGGAGGGGGTGCGGGCGGCGCACTCCCTCGAAGCGGCGCACCAGGGCCTCGTCGGAGGACTCCAGGAAGACGATGCGCCGGGTGACGCCCCGGCCGTCGAGGTCGGCGAGGGATTCGCGCAGATTGTCGAAGAAGCGACGGCCGCGCACGTCGACGACGACCGCGATCCGCGCCACGTTGCCCTGGGAGCGGGCACCCAGTTCCACCATGGTGGGGATCAGGGCGGGCGGGAGGTTGTCGACGACGAACCAGCCGAGGTCCTCCAGGCACTTCGCGGCCGTGGACCGGCCGGCTCCGGACATGCCGGAGATGATCACCAGCTCGGGGATGGCGGCGTCGGGGATCCCTGGGCCCGCGATGTCCTGGCTCACCTGTGCTCCGTCGTCGGGGAGCGCCTGCCGGTGCTCGGCGGGCTCCTGGTGCTCGCGGCCCGCTGCGGTCCGCGGTTCCTGCTCTCGATCGCCTGTCGGCTGCGTCTCGTGATCGGTCATTTCTCCTGCCCCCGTCGCTCGTCCGGGGCGCCCGCGGGTACGGGCTCCCCCGGGGCGCCCGCCGTCGTCTCGGGTGCCCCGTCGTCCATGTCATCCATGATCTCTCCAGTCGCCGTGTTCACGGCGGGGGCGGCCGGGGCCGCCTGGGCGAGGGCCACGGCGATGGTCTCCGCCGTCTTCCGGCCGATGCCCGGAACCTCGCAGATCTGGTCGATTGTCGCGGATCTCAGCTTCTTCACCGAACCGAAGTGCTTGATCAGCGCCTGTTTGCGGGTCTCGCCCAGTCCCGGCACCTCGTCCAGGGGGCCGGCCCGGAAGCGCTTGGCACGCTTGGTGCGCTGGTAGGTGATCGCGAACCGGTGGGCCTCGTCGCGGACCCGCTGGAGCAGGTAGAGGCCCTCGCTGGTGCGGGGCAGGACGACCGGGTCGTCGTCGCCGGGCAGCCAGACCTCTTCCAGCCGCTTGGCCAGCCCGCACACGGCGATGTCGTCGATGCCGAGCTCGTCCAGCGCCCGCCGGGCGGCGGCGACCTGCGGCTGTCCGCCGTCGACGACGACCAGCTGGGGCGGGTAGGCGAACTTCCTGGGGCGGCCGTCGTCGTCGGTGAGGGTGGTGAGGACGGCGGGCGCCTCGCCGGGGACGGGGGGCTGCGTGGGGGCGGCGTCCTCGGCGGAGGCGAGGGGCTGTGCGAGGGCGGCGTCCTCGCCGGGGACTAGGGGCTGTGCGGGGGCGGCGTCCTCGGCGCGGTTGCCGTCGGCCGCGACCAGGGTCGACTCGGGCTGCGGACCGGTGGCGTCCTCCGTGTCGGTCCACTCCCCCGTGCGCTCCTTCTCGGCCAGGTAGCGCCTGAAGCGGCGCGTGATGACCTCGTGCATGGAGCGGACGTCGTCCTGGCCGGCGAATCCCTTGATCTGGAAGCGGCGGTACTCGCCCTTGCGCTGGAGCCCGTCCTCGAAGACGACCATGGAGGCCACGACGTCGTCGCCCTGGAGGTGGGAGATGTCGTAGCACTCGATGCGCAGCGGGGCGCTGTCGAGGTCGAGGGCCCCGGCGATCTCCTCCAGGGCTCGCGAGCGCGTCGTGAGGTCGGAGGCGCGCTTGGTCTTGTGCAGGGCGAGTGCCTGCTGGGCGTTGCGCTCGACGGTCTCCATCAGGGCCTTCTTGTCGCCGCGCTGCGGGATGCGCAGCGAAACGGCCGACCCGCGCCGCTCGGTCAGCCACTGCTGGACCGGCTCCACCGGCTCGGGCAGGGCCGGGACGAGGACCTCCTTGGGGACGCTGTCGCCGGTCTCCTCGCCGTAGAGCTGCTGGAGGGCGTGCTCGACGAGGGCGCCGGTGGTGACCTCCTCGACCTTGTCGGTGACCCAGCCGCGCTGGCCGCGCACCCGCCCGCCGCGCACATGGAAGATCTGCACGGCCGCTTCCAGCTCGTCCTCGGCGACGGCGATCAGGTCGGCGTCGGTCGCGTCGGCGAGCACGACCGCGTTCCTCTCCATGGCCTTGCGCAGGGCCTCTATGTCGTCGCGCAGGCGGGCGGCCCGCTCGTACTCCATGTCCTCGGCCGCCTCCGTCATCTGCTTCTCCAGGCGGCGGAGGTAGGTGCCCGTGCGGCCGGTCATGAAGTCGCAGAACTCCTCGGCGAGTTCGCGGTGCTCCTCAGGCTCGATCCGGCCGACGCAGGGGGCGGAGCACTTGCCGATGTAGCCGAGCAGACAGGGGCGGCCGGTGCGGGAGGCGTTCTTGAACACGCCCGCCGAGCAGGTGCGCACCGGGAAGACGCGCAGCAGCAGGTCTACGGTGTCCCGGATCGCCCACGCGTGCGCGTAGGGGCCGAAGTACCGGACGCCCTTCTTCTTGTGGCCGCGCATGACCTGCACACGCGGGAACTCCTCGTTCATCGTCACCGCGAGGTACGGGTAGCTCTTGTCGTCGCGGTACTTGACGTTGAACCGGGGGTCGTACTCCTTGATCCAGGAGTACTCCAGCTGGAGGGCCTCGACCTCGGTGGACACCACGGTCCACTCCACGGACGCGGCGGTGGTCACCATCGTCCGGGTGCGCGGGTGCAGGTTCGTCAGGTCCTGGAAGTAGTTCGCCAGGCGCTGGCGCAGGCTCTTCGCCTTTCCGACGTAGATCACCCGGCGGTGCTCGTCGCGGAACCTGTACACCCCGGGGGAGTCCGGGATCTCGCCCGGCCTGGGGCGGTAGCTGGAGGGGTCGGCCATGTCTCACACCCTACTGGCGAGCGGTGACACTCCGGCGGGCCTGTGGACAACGTCCGGGGTCGCGCCCGGACCGGCCGCCCGGCACCCGGCGTACGCCGGACAGCCACCGGAACAGGCCGCCGCGCGCACCCGCGCGGGCCCGGTACCCGCGGAAGCCGGGCGAACCGGCCGCGCGCAGTACCGGCACCCGCCAACCGGAAGCAGTTTGCCCCGATTTGACGCCCTTGCCGCGCCCGGCGGCGAGGACTGGACCACTGTTGGGCCGGAGGTGTTGTCGGGACTTGGTCAACACGCTTCAATGCGTTGGAACTCGGGGCCGTGAACGACGGCGCGCGGGAGGGCCCAGCCCCCGGCGCCGACGGGGTGGCCCCAGCAGCACCCGCGTGAACGGTCTGACCAGCCGTTGTGAACCACACAGAAAGGCCCCTGCATGCCGCACGCCACACAGCACGCGGACATCGCCACCGCGGAACTGGACACGGCTCTGCGCGGCGGCCCCTTCCACGTCGCCCTGCGCGCCGCCATCGCCGCCCGAGGCCTGCCCCTGCAACGCGTCCAGCACCACCTGTCGCGCCACGGCGTGAAGGTCGGTGTCACCAGCCTCAGCTACTGGCAGCAGGGTGCCCGCCGCCCGCAGCGCCCCGAGTCGCTGCGCGCCGTCCGTGCCCTGGAGGAGATACTCCACCTGCCCGACGAGTCGCTGATACGGCTGCTCGCGCAGGCGGAGGACGGTGTCCCCGGACAGCACCCGGCCGCCCGCTCCTACCGTTCCCTCGTCGAGGCCTCGGGCGCCCTGGAGCGCCTCCTCCTCGAACTGGAGTCCCCCCGCGACGGCGGGCTCCATCTGCTCGGCCATCACGAGCAGGTACGCATCGGCGCACGCCGCGAGCTCCTCGACCGCGAGTCGCACCATGTCGTGCGCGCCCACCGGGACGGGGTCGACCGGTTCCTCGCCGTCCACCACGGCGACCCGGGCTGCTCGCCCGAGCACATGTCGGTGCGGGCCCTGGAGAACTGCCGCACCGGACGCGTCCTCCGGCACCAGGAGACCGGCATCCTGGTGGCGGAGCTCCTGTTCGACGCCCGGCTGCGCGCCGGGGACACGTTCCTCTTCCGCTACGCCGTCGAGGACGGCACCGCCGGGGTCTCCTACGAGTGCGTCCGCGGCTTCGGACCACCCGGCGGGCAGTACGTCCTCCAGGTGCGGTTCGACGAGCACGCCCTCCCGGCGCGCTGCCACCGCTTCACCCAGCACTCGGCGGCGGCTCCCCGCAGCGGTCGCCAGGAACTCCCCCTCACCACCCGCCACCACTCCGTCCACCTCGTCGAACCCCGCGTGCGCTCCGGGATCGTCGGGATCGGATGGGACTGGGAGTAGGGACGGACCTCTGAGTCGCGGTCGGAGGTTGTGCCGCCGACGAGGCGGGGACACGTCCGGGCGGCGGCCGGTGTCGGGCCTGGGGAACAGCTGCGTCGACCGCGGCCGGTTTCAGGCTCGCGGCCCCGCGATCACCCTGCCGTTCTCGGTGCGGACCGGCAGCTCGGTCAGTGCCACGGTCGCCGGGGAGCGCAGCACCTCACCGGTCCGCGCGTCGAACCGGCTGCCGTGGCAAGCGCAGCTCAGGGTCGTCCCCTCAAGCTCGCTGATGGGACAGCCCCCGTGCGTGCAGATGGTGCTGAACGCCTTCAGCGTGCCGTCCGCGGAACGGCTGACCACCACGTTGTGGTCAAGGTGCAGATGGGCACCGCTCTCGGACACCTCGCCCTCGGCACCGAGGTCCACCGGAGCGGTCGGCGTGGTCGAAGTCGCCTCCGCTCCTCCCCCCGGCGAGCACGCGGCGAGGCCCAGCCCCGCGACGGGCGCGGCCGCCGCCCCGCGCAGAACGGTTCGACGGCTCGCGAAGGGTCGGCCGGGCATGAAGGTCTCCACAGGTCAGGGGGGCAGCCGTGCCGACGATACCCGGGGCCACGAGCGCGGAAAGCCGTGGGGCGGGGCGAGGGACGGAGCCCGGATGGTGGGGTCGTCGGCGGTGCGCACGTGAGCCCGTAAGCGCTTGCGCAAGCGTTTACGTCTGGGCCCGGATGAGATACGTTCCCGCCGTGAGGGCCCGCCGCGGGCCCATGCCCCGGCCCACTCGGGCCGGTCCGGGGAGAGGGTTCCGCCAGGCCGTCCAGGTGCTCCTGGACCGTCTCACCTCCCCGGAACGCCCCGCCCGGACGCTGCGGCTCCCGTGCGCCCTCGTCCACCGGACCTCCTGCGGGTGCCCGGAGGAGAATGCTGGAGGCACGGCACGCCCGGCGACACCCGCCGACAGCCCTCACCGGCCCGAGCCGCGGTGACCCCGGACAGCTCCGGCACCCCCAGCCCTCTCCACAGCGACCGCCCCCGCCACTGCCCCGCCCGAAGCGACAGCCCGCCCCGGCGCAGCCCCCGAAAGGAACCCCCTCGTGATCGTCGTAGCCGGTGAGGCCCTCATCGACCTGGTACCGCAGGGCACGGGTGCCCTCGCCGCCCTGAAGCCGGCACTCGGCGGCGGCCCGTACAACACGGCCGTGGCCCTGGGACGGCTCGGCTCCCCCACCTCCTTCTGCTCGCGCGCCTCGCGGGACGCCTTCGGCGAGTCCCTGCTCGACGGGCTGCGGGCGGCGGGCGTGGACGTGTCGGACGTGCAGCGCGGCCCTGAGCCCACCACCCTCGCGGTCGCCACGATCGGCGACGGCGGATCGGCCGCCTACACCTTCTACGTCGACGGCACCGCCGACCGGCTGTTCACTGCTCCGGCCGCGCTGCCCGCCGGCACCCGCGCGGTGTCCTTCGGCACCTGCTCACTGGTACTGGAGCCCGGGGCGAGCGCGTACGAGGGGCTGATGCGGACGGCGGCGGCCCAGGGCCTGTTCACGGCCCTCGACCCCAACATCAGGCCGGTCCTGATCCCGGACGCCGACGCCTATCGCGCGCGGTTCCGCGGCTGGCTGCCGTCGGTGTCGCTGCTCAAGCTCTCCGAGGAGGACGCCCACTGGCTGGGCGGCACCCCAAAGGAGTGGCTCGCGGCCGGGCCCTCGGCCGTCGTCATCACCCATGGGGGCGACGGCCTGTCCGCCCACACCCGCGACGGTGCCGTGCACTCCGTGCCGGGTGAGCGGGTCGACGTCGTGGACACCATCGGCGCCGGGGACACCGTGAACGCGGCCCTGCTGCACGGACTGACCGCACAGGACGCCCTGTCCCCCGAGGCGCTGGCCGGCCTCGGCGCCTCCGGCTGGACCGAGCTGCTGCGCTTCGCGGCCCGCGCGGCGGCGGTCACCTGCTCCCGGGCCGGGGCGGAGCCGCCCTATGCGTGGGAACTGGACGGCGTACGGCCGTGACGGCCCCGGCACGGCCGGTGTGCCGGCCCATGGGGCAGCCCGGGGGTCAGCTCACTGCCCGGCCGACGGCCCGCAGCGCGCCCGGACGGCGGCCGCTGAGGCGGTCCAGAGCCGCGGACGTGGCGTCGTCCGCCGGCAGGTAGACCACGACCTGCTGGCCCTCCTCCGGCAGGGCCAGCGACTCGTGCAGCAGATGCATCGCCCCGGCCTCGGGGTGCTCGAGGTGCTGCGAGCCGACGGTGCGCGGCGTCACCGACAGATCCGCGAAGCGGTCGGCGAACTCCGCTCCCGCGGTCACCGTGAGCTCCTCGGCCAGCTCGGTGAGATACGGGTCGCGCAGCGGTACGCCGTGTCGCAGCCGGGCGACCAGGTCGTCGGCGACCCGGTCCCAGTCCTGGTGGGCCTCACGGGCGCGTGGGTCGGTGAACAGGTACCGGAGGAGATTCGGGTGCTCGCCGTCGAGCATCCCGATCGGGCCGACGAGCCGGGCGTAGCCGTCGGTGTGGGCGACGATGTCGCCGATCCAGTTGATCACCACGGCCGGGGTGGGCTCCAGCCGGTCCAGGACGGCCTGCACGGTGGGCCGCACGGTGCGGCTGAGCGGCGGGGCGGCCGCGCAGACCAGCGGGTCGCCGCCGTCCGCCTCCTTGGTCAGACGGCGCAGCAGGAGGCGGTCCTTCAGGGACAGGCTGAGCGCGTCGGCGACGGCCCCGAGCACCTGGGGCGAGGGGTTGCGGTCACGGCCCTGTTCCAGGCGGGTGAGGTACTCCACGCTGATGCCCGCGAGCGTGGCCAGCTCGGAGCGGCGCAGGCCGGGCGTGCGTCGGCGGAACCCGGTCGGCAGCCCCACCTCGGCGGGGGTGACGGACTCGCGTCGGGTGCGCAGGAACAGGCCCAACTCGTTGTCGCTCACCCCTCGAACGTACCTCGCCCAGGATCCATGAGGGTGGCCCTGCGACTACCACCCTGCCACTACCACTCTCAGCGCGGTCTCCCTGCGCGCCGGAAGAACGCCGAGGGTGGGGGCATGACTCAGAACGACACCGCTGACACACTCGCCCCCGGCTCTCTCCCCCTCGCGCCGGGCGACTGGACCCTCGACCCGCTGCACTCCGCCGTGAACTTCACGATCCGGCACCTCGGGATCGCCAAGGTGCGCGGCCGCTTCGCCGATGTGCAGGCCGGTCTGCACATCGGCGCGACGCTCGACGACGTACGGGTGAGCGCCGTGATCGCCCTGGCGTCTCTGGACACCGGGAACGCCGACCGGGACGCGCACACCCGGTCCGCCGATCTGCTCGACGTGGAGAAGCGTCCGACGATGACGTTCCGCTCGACGCGCGTGTCCGGCGAGGACGAGGACTGGACGATGGAAGGGGACTTGACCATCGGGGACGTGACGCGTCCCGTGGTGCTCGACGTCGAGTTCGGCGGGGTCGTGGACTCCCCCGCGGATCAGAGCAGGCACGCCGGTTTCGAGGCGACGGGTGAGATCAGGCGCAGTGACTACGGCCTGGACTTCGGGGGTGGCTTCCTCAGTGATGTTGTCAAGATTCAGCTGGACATGCAGTTCGTCGAACCGCAGGGCCAGGGTGGCTGATGGTGGAACGAGCGGCGCCCCGCGGGGAGTTCCCGCGGGGCGCCGCTCTTCTGTCCCGTCGCGCCGGAACTTTCTGCCGGGCTCGGGGCGGCCTTGACCGCTCAGGCCGGCCTTGTCCGTAGAGGCCGACGTTGACCGCCCAGGTCGGCCCGGACCACACGGGTCGGCCCGGCCCGCAAGGCTCGACCCGGACCACACGGCTCGGCCCTGACCGCACGGGGGTGGTCAAGGCCGGTCCGGTCGGCCCGGCTCAGGCCTTGCGGGCCCTGGTCGTCTTCTTGGCCGCCGTCTTCTTGGTGGCCGCGGCGGCCTTCTTCGTCGCCGTGCTGTTGGCGGTCCCGGTCGTCCTCGCCGTGGCCGTCTTCTTCGCCGCAGACTTGGCCGCGACGGTCTTGGCCGCGGTCTTGCGCGGAACCTTGACCGAGGCGGCGTCGCTGATCCGGTCGGCGTCGAGGATCTCGCGCAGGAACTTGCCGGTGTGACTGGTCGGCACCCCGGCGACCTCCTCCGGCGTGCCCTCGGCGACAACGAGACCGCCGCCCGCACCGCCCTCGGGGCCCATGTCGACGACCCAGTCCGCGGTCTTGATCACGTCGAGGTTGTGCTCGATGACGATCACCGTGTTGCCCTTGTCGACCAGACCGGCCAGGACCTTCAGCAGCTTGCTGATGTCCTCGAAGTGCAGACCGGTGGTCGGCTCGTCGAGGACGTAGACCGTGCGGCCGGTGGAGCGCTTCTGGAGCTCGCTGGCGAGCTTGACGCGCTGGGCCTCGCCGCCGGACAGGGTGGTCGCCGACTGGCCGAGCCGGACATAGCCGAGACCGACGTCCTTGAGCGTGTTCAGATGCCGGGCGATCGAGGGGACGGCCTCGAAGAACTCCGTGGCCTCCTCGATCGGCATGTTCAGCACCTCGGCGATGGACTTGCCCTTGTAGTGGACCTCCAGGGTCTCCCGGTTGTACCGGGCGCCGTGGCAGACCTCGCACGGGACGTAGACGTCCGGGAGGAAGTTCATCTCGATCTTGATGGTGCCGTCACCGGCGCAGTTCTCGCAGCGTCCGCCCTTGACGTTGAAGGAGAAGCGGCCGGGCTGGTATCCGCGGACCTTCGCCTCGGTCGTCTCGGCGAACAGCTTGCGGACGTGGTCGAAGACGCCGGTGTACGTCGCCGGGTTGGACCGCGGGGTGCGGCCGATGGGCGACTGGTCGACATGCACGACCTTGTCGACGAGGTCGTCGCCGTCCACGCGCGTGTGGCGGCCCGGCACGCTGCGGGCGCCGTTCAGCTCGCGGGCGAGGTGTGTGTAGAGGATGTCGTTGACCAGCGTCGACTTGCCGGAGCCGGAGACGCCGGTGACGGCGGTGAACAGGCCGATCGGGAAGGAGACGTCGATGTCCTGCAGGTTGTTCTCGCGGGCGCCGTGCACGGTGAGCTGCCGGCCCGGGTCGCGCGGGCGGCGGATGTCCGGCAGCGGGATCGACTTCCGGCCCGACAGATACTGACCGGTCTGCGACTCGGCGTTGGCGAGCAGCTCCTTGAGGGAGCCGCTGTGCACGACCTTGCCGCCGTGCTCGCCGGCGCCGGGGCCGATGTCGACGATCCAGTCGGCGACCTTGATGGTGTCCTCGTCGTGCTCGACGACGATGAGCGTGTTGCCCATGTCGCGCAGCCGGACCAGGGTCTCGATCAGCCGGTGGTTGTCGCGCTGGTGCAGGCCGATGGACGGCTCGTCGAGGACGTAGAGGACGCCGACGAGGCCGGAGCCGATCTGGGTGGCCAGCCGGATGCGCTGGGCCTCGCCACCGGAGAGGGTGCCCGCCGCGCGGTTGAGCGAGAGGTAGTCGAGGCCGACGTCGACCAGGAACCGCAGCCGCTCGTTGACCTCCTTCAGCACCCGCTCGGCGATCTTCTTGTCGCGGGCGTTGAGCCTCAGCTTGCCCAGGAAGTCCGCGCAGTCGCTGATGGACATGCCCGAGACCTCGGCGATCGACTTCTCCATGATCGTGACCGCGAGGACGATCGGCTTCAGACGGGTGCCCGCGCAGGTGGGGCAGGGCACCTCGCGCATATAGCCCTCGAAGCGCTCCCGGCTGGCGTCGGACTCGGCCTCGCTGTGCCGGCGCTTGACGAACGGGACGGCGCCTTCGAACGGGGTCGTGTACACACGCTCACGGCCGTACCGGTTGCGGTAGCGGACCTCGATCTGCGTCTTGTGGCCGTGGAGGAGCGCTTTCTTGGCCCGCTGCGGCAGGCCCGCGAAGGGGATGTCGGTGCGGAAGCCCAGAGCGTCGGCGAGGGCGCTGATCAACCGGCCGAAGTAGTCCTTGGTGTGCCCGTGCGACCAGGGGTGGATGGCGCCCTCGTCGAGGGACTTGTCCTCGTCCGGGACGATCAGCTCCGGGTCGACCTCCATGCGCGTGCCGATGCCGGTGCACTCGGGGCAGGCGCCGAAGGGCGAGTTGAAGGAGAAGGAGCGCGGCTCCAGCTCCTCGAAGGACAGGTCGTCGTACGGGCAGTACAGGTGCTCCGAGTACATGCGCTCGCGGTCGGGGTCGTCCTCGGGGAGGTCGACGAAGTCGAGCACGACCATGCCGCCGGAGAGACCGAGGGCGGTCTCGACGGAGTCGGTCAGCCGGCGCTTGGCGGAGTCCTTGACGGTGAGACGGTCGACGACCACCTCGATGGTGTGCTTCTCCTGCTTCTTCAGCGTCGGGGGGTCGGAGAGCTGGACGGTCTCGCCGTCCACCCGCGCGCGGGAGTAGCCCTTGGTCTGGAGGTCCGCGAAGAGGTCGACGAACTCGCCCTTGCGCTCGCGCACCAGCGGCGAGAGCACCTGGAAGCGGCTGCCCTCCGGCAGCTCGAGGACCTTGTCGACGATGGCCTGCGGCGACTGGCGCGAGATGGGGCGGCCGCACTCGGGACAGTGCGGCTTGCCGATGCGCGCGAAGAGCAGACGCAGATAGTCGTAGACCTCGGTGATGGTGCCGACCGTGGAGCGCGGGTTGCGCGAGGTCGACTTCTGGTCGATCGAGACGGCCGGGGAGAGGCCCTCGATGAAGTCGACGTCCGGCTTGTCCATCTGACCGAGGAACTGGCGGGCGTACGAGGAGAGCGACTCCACGTAGCGCCGCTGGCCCTCGGCGAAGATCGTGTCGAACGCCAGCGAGGACTTGCCCGATCCCGACAGGCCCGTGAAGACGATGAGCGAGTCGCGTGGCAGGTCGAGCGAGACATTCTTCAGGTTGTGCTCGCGCGCGCCACGGACGATGAGACGGTCGGCCACGCCGGTCCGCACCTTTCTTGAGAGAAGAGACAGGGGCGGGGCCCCCGTCTTCTTCAGACTAGGGCGAGCCACTGACAACGACGGACGGATTCACCGGTTGTCAACAATCCCCGGCCTTCCAGCATGCCCGACGCCACGCCCGACCATATAGCACGCGCATTCGATTTACGGGCGGGATCCGACTCCTTCACCCGAAGGAGTGGCGGGGGCTAGGGTCAGCACCATGATTGATCACGTTCATGACCTGGCCTGTCTACAGAACGCGACGGAACGGCTGCTCATCGCGGTCGCCAAGATGGACAACGCCGCGGTGAGGGAACCGTCACGCCTGCCCGGCTGGAGCCGCGGCCATGTGCTCGCCCACGTCGCCCGCAACGCGGACGCCCTGGTGAACGTCTTCGAGGGCCGCCCCATGTACGCCTCGGCCGAGGCCCGCGACTCCGACATCGAGCGCGACGCCCCGCGCCCGCTGGACGAGCAGACCGAGGACGTGCGCGAGAGCGCCGCACGGTTCCGGGCCGCGACCGAGGCGCCGGGCGACTGGTCGCGCACGGTGGAGCTGCGCAACGGAGTGACCGACTCGGCGGCCCGTGTGGTCTTCCGGCGGTGGGTCGAGATCGAGCTGCACCACGTCGACCTCGGGATCGGCTACGAGCTGGAGGATCTGCCCGCCGAGTTCACGGAGCGGGAGATCGGCTTCCTCGCCGAGCGCTTCTCCGGGCACCCCGACGTGTCGCCGACCCGGCTGAGCGACGGCACGCGCGCGTGGAGCACCGGCCGCGCGGGCGACCCCGAGGTCACCGTCACGGGCAGCGGCGCCGACCTCGTCGGCTGGCTCGCCGGACGCCGCGACGGCGGGTCCCTGTCGGTGGAAGGCGGCACGCTGCCGAAGCTGCCGCCCCTCTAGGGCGTTCCTCCAGGGCGTTCTTCGGCAGTCCTGTCGCCCGCGAGGCCGCACCGGCGGGTCGGCCCGAGCCGTTCTCCAGCGGTTCCGGACCGGCCCCGTCTCCGGCGGCCCGGCCGGGCTCCCGGCGATAGGCTGCCGCCATGACGTACAGCGGACAGGTGACGGTCGGCGGCCCGGCGGATGTGCACGAGCTCAAGGACCTGATGATCACCAAGATCGCGGTCGGCCCGATGGACAACAACTCCTATCTGCTGCGCTGCCGGGCCACGGACGAGCAGCTGCTGATCGACGCGGCCAGCGAGGCGGGCACGCTGCTCGGCATGATCGGTGACGACGGCATCACGTCCGTCGTCACCACCCATCAGCACGGGGACCACTGGCAGGCGCTCGCCGACGTCGTCGAGGCGACCGGCGCGCGCACCTACGCCGGCCGGGACGACGCCGAGGGCATCCCCGTGCCGACCGACGTGCTGGTCGACGACGGCGACATCATCCGCGTGGGACGCGTGGAACTGACCGCGCGCCACCTCGTCGGGCACACCCCCGGTTCGATCGCCCTCGTCTACGACGACCCGCACGGGCATCCCCATGTGTTCACGGGGGACTGTCTGTTCCCCGGTGGTGTGGGGAACACCCACCAGAATCCCGAGGCGTTCGCGAGCCTCATCCACGACGTGGAGACGAAGATCTTCGCCGCGCTCCCCGACGAGACCTGGGTCTACCCGGGACACGGCAACGACACCACGCTCGGCGCCGAGCGCCCGCAGCTGCCGCAATGGCACGCGCGCGGCTGGTGAGCGCCGCGGGCAGCGCGGGGGACGGCACGTGGCGTGCGGTGGGCGACGAGGGCAACGCGTGGATACGGCACGTGGCGTGCGGTGTTTGCGACGGGGGCAGCGCGTGGCGTGCGTTGCGCGCCCCGTGTGAACCACGCGCACACTCCGGCGCCGTGCGCGCGCTCCCGGCACCCGCGATCCGGCGGTCAACTGGGAGCAGCCCCGCGCGGGAACGACGGCTCCCGCCGGGAAGGGGCCGCCGGCCCGTCGATCCCCGCCCTCGGCCGGCGGCCCGGGCGGGCGCCCCGCGCGGGCCGCGGAAGCCTCACGCCTGGGCCTGTGCCGCCCCCACCAGCGCCACGACCCGCTCCACGCCGAACACATACCCCTGTACACCGCAGCCCGCGATGACGCCGTCGGCGCGCAGCGAGACGTAGGAGTGGTGCCGGAACGTCTCGCGCTGATGGATGTTGGAGATGTGCACCTCCAGCACCGGCATGCCGTCGCAGGTGTTGAGGGCGTCCAGGATCGCGACCGAGGTGTGCGAGTAGGCGCCGGGGTTGATGACGATGCCGCAGTGGTTGAGGCGGGCCTCGTGGATCCAGTCGACCAGTTCACCCTCGTGGTTGGACTGACGGAGGTCCACCGTGCCGCCGTGCGCGCCCGCCGCCTTGGCGCACAGCGCTTCGACGTCGGCGAGCGTGTCGGAGCCGTAGATCTCCGGCTGGCGCTGGCCGAGCAGGTTGAGGTTGGGCCCGTTGAGGATCATGATCGGGGCGTTGGCCAGGGTGCGGGGCACGGCTTCCTCCGGTCCGTTCGGGTGGCGCGGCCCGCCGGGGACCGCTCGTCGGACCCGGTTTATCACGGTGCGCAGGGCCCGAGGCCGCCCGTAGCATCTCGCCATGATCAGGCCCTCGTATCCGCCGAAGCCCGTTCCGGGCGACCGTATAGCCGTCATCTCCCCGGCCTCGGGGCTTCCGGGACTGTTCCCCCGGCCGCACGAACTCGGCCTGGAGCGGCTGCGGAAGGAGTTCGGGCTCGAGCCGGTCGAGTACCCCTCGACCCGGAGGATGGGTTCCACGCCCCGGGAGCGGGCCGACGACATCCACGCCGCGTTCGCCGACCCGGACGTCAAGGCTGTCATGGCGTCGATCGGCGGTGACGACCAGATCACCGTGCTGCCGCTGCTGGACCGGGAGTTGATCCGGGCGAACCCGAAGCCGTTCTTCGGGATGAGCGACAACACCAACCTGCTGGCCTACCTGTACAACACCGGCATCGTCGGGTACCACGGCGCGACCGTGATGACCGCCCTCGGCCGCCCGGGCGCCATGCATCCGCTGACCGCGGACTCGCTGCGCGCGGCGCTGTTCACCTCGGGCGCCTACGAGTTGAGGCCGGCCGAGCGCTGGGGCGACGTCAACGGAGACTGGGCGGACCCGGAGACCTTCGAGTCCGAGCCGGAGCTGCGTCCCGGTTCCGGCTGGACCTGGGTGAACGCCGACCGGGTGGTGGAGGGCCGCAGCTGGGGCGGCTGTCTGGAGATCCTGGCCTGGCTGCTGATGGCGGACCGGGAGATCGCGCCCGACCTCGGCCAGTACGACGGCGGTGTCCTCCTCCTGGAGACCACGGAGGAACTGCCGAGCGCCACAGAAGTCTTCCGCATCATGCGCAACATGGGCGAGCGCGGTCTGTTGCGGCGCTTCTCCGCCCTTCTGATGGGCCGCGCCAAGACCTGGTCCTTCGAGCGCCCCAACACTCCCGAGGAGGGCGCGCGTTACGCCGACGAGCAGCGCGAGGCCGTCCAGAGTGTCATGCGGGTGTATGCGCCCAACACTCCCATCGTCTTCGACGTGGACTTCGGGCACACCGATCCGCAACTCGTGCTTCCCTACGGCGGTCTGATCCGTGTCGACGGGCCCGCCCGGCGCATCACCGTCACCTACTGAGGCTCACACCGCACTTCCGTGCGCCCCCGTAACCCGTCGTCACCGTGGGTAGTTGACGCGGCATGCACGACGTACGCACTGTGAGGGCGCCCAGCATGCTGCGGCTCGCCACCGCCTCGCTCGCCGGGACGGCCATCGAGTTCTACGACTTCTTCGTCTACGGCACGGCCGCGGCGCTCGTCCTCGGCCCGCTGTTCTTCCCGACCTTCTCCCCGGTCGCGGGGACGCTGGCCGCGTTCGGGACGTTCGGCGTGGGCTTCGTGGCACGGCCTCTCGGGTCGGTGCTGTTCGGGCACATCGGGGACCGGCGCGGCAGACGGCCGGTCCTCGTCGCCTCGCTGCTGCTGACCGGCGCGTCGACCGTCGCGGTCGGCTGCGTGCCGACGTACGACAGCATCGGTGTGGCCGCCCCCGTCCTGCTGCTGGTGCTGCGCTTTCTCCAGGGTCTGGGGCTCGGCGGGGAGTGGGGCGGCGCGGTGCTGCTGACGGCCGAGCACGCCCCGGCCGAGCGGCGTGGGCTGTGGTCGAGCTTCCCGCAGGTGGGCCCTGCGGTGGGTTTCGTGCTGGCCAACGGTGTGACGCTGGTGCTTGCGGCCTCGCTGTCCGAGGCGCAGTTCGCGCAGTGGGGCTGGCGGGTGCCCTTCTGGGCCGCCGGGGTGCTGGCCGTGGTGGGTCTGTGGCTGCGCTCCTCGCTCGCCGAGAGCCCCGGCTTCCTCGAGCTCGACGACCACGCGCGCGTGCCATTCGCCGAGGTGGTGCGCGGCCACTGGAGGCTCGTCCTGCTGACGGCGGGCGGTCTGGCCGTGGGGTACGCGATCTTCTACGCCGTGACGACCTGGTCCCTCGCATACGCCACCGAGCGGCTCGGTGTGAGCCGTACCGTCATGCTGGCCTGCATCATGGCCGCGGTGGTGGTGAAGGGGGCGCTGACGCCGGTGGCGGCCCTGCTGGGCGACCGGTACGGGCGGCGGCCGATGTGCCTGGCCGGCTGCTCGGCGGCCACCGTGTGGATGTTCCCGATGGTCGCGCTGCTGTCGACCGGGGAGCCGTTGCTGATGTTCGCCGGGATCCTGGGCGCGTTGCTGGCGTTCGTCACGATGTTCGCGATCGTCGCGGCGTATCTGCCGGAGCTGTACGAACCCCGGGTGCGGTGCACGGGCGCGGCGGTCGGTTACAACCTCGGCGGGGTGCTCGGCGGTGCCCTCACCCCGATCGTGGCCACGGCCCTGGCCGAGCAGGGCGGGCGGGTGCCGTGGGGCGTGGCCGCGTATCTGACGGCCGTCGCGCTGCTCAGCCTGGGCTGCTTCGCGCTGCTGCCCGAGACGCGGCCGGCGCGGGTGAAGGCGGTGCGCGCGGAGGCAGCGGCGGGCTGAGACGCCGTGGGCCGGAGCCGTCGCGCGTTTCTACGGGTGGTCCTCGGCCTACAGGCTGATCGTCGACGTAGGGGTTGATCACCGGCCTACGGGTTGACCGCCAGCTCCAGGTACGCCGCGAAGATCACCAGGTGCACGCCGCCCTGCAGCGGTGTCGCCCGGCCCGGTACGACCGTCAGCGAGCCCACCACGATGGTCAGGGTCAGCAGCACCATGTGGATGGCGCTGAGGCCGAGGACGAGCGGGCCGGACAGCCAGAGCGTGGCCAGCGCGACCGCAGGGATGGTCAGGCCGATGCTGGCCATGGCGGAGCCGAGGGCGAGGTTGAGGCTGGTCTGGACGCGGTCCCGTCGGGCGGAGCGCAGTGCGGCGATGGTCTCGGGCAGCAGCACCAGCATCGCGATGATCACGCCCACGACTGCCTGGTGCAGCCCGGCGGCCTCCACCCCGTCCTCGATGGTCGGTGACACACCCTTGGCGAGCCCGACCACTCCGACCAGGGCCAGGCCGAGCAGCCCGAGGCTGATCAGCGCGGTGCGGGAGGAGGGCGCGGAGGCGTGGTCCTCGGCAGTGATCACCTCGCCCTGGCGGGTGATCGGCAGGAAGTAGTCACGATGGCGTACGGTCTGGGTCGCCACGAACAGTCCGTAGAGGATCAGCGACGACAGCGCGGCGAAGGTCAGTTGGACGGTGGAGAACTCGGGGCCGGGTTTGCTCGTGGTGAAGGTCGGCAGCACCAGGCTGAGCGTGGCCAGCGTCGCGACGGTCGCCAGGGCGGCGCCCGTGCCCTCGGAGTTGAACACGGCGGTGCCGTGGCGCAGCGAGGACACCAGCAGACAGACGCCGACGATGCCGTTGCAGGTGATCATCACGGCGGCGAAGACGGTGTCTCTGGCCAGAGTGGCGCTCTTGTCGCCGCCGTCGGCCATCAGGGTGACGATGAGGGCCACCTCGATGATCGTCACGGCGACGGCCAGCACCAGCGAGCCGAAGGGTTCGCCGACGCGGTGGGCCACCACTTCGGCGTGGTGGACGGCCGCCAGTACGGCACCGGCCAGGACCACGGTCACCACCGCCACGACCGCGCCGGGCAGATCACGGCCCCAGGTGAAGACCAGGAGGACCACCGCGAGCACCGGCACGAGCGACGTCCAGAGAGTGACGAGCGACCGGAGCCTGGCGATCATGCGGTGATCCTCCCAGAGGTGGACGGGCCCCGCATTTCCGGCCGGATGGGGTGGCCGTCCGCGGGACGCGGCGGTGTGCGCGGCCCGCTGTGGGCGTCTTCACCCGAGGTCGCGCGCGTCCAGCAGGTCGCAGTTGACGAAGCGGCGGTTGGAGGCGAGCGCACCCATTTGTTCGGCGAGTTCGGTGGTCTCGGGGTCGTCGCTGTTGCGCATGGCCTCCTCGTACGAGTCGAACTCGACTAGGAGGTAGTGGCGGTGCGCGTTATCGCGGTCCTTCAGGAGCATCCGACGGGTCGGGCCGCCCTTCTTGTCACCCCTGTGCCGCGCGGCCTCTTCGAGCAGCTGTTCCATCTCGTCCAGGCGCTCGGTCTCGAAGTCGATGATCTGTACGAACTTCATGGGTGCCTCCAGACGGTCACGGCGTCCCCGGGTCCGGGAACACGCACGGCACCCAAACAAACACCGGGAAGGGCGCTCGGCAACGCGACACGGCTCCCTCCCGGTGCTGGTTCTTCGTACGCCTGACGCGGTCAGGCCTCGACGCTGTCCTTCGCAGCGCCTTCGTCCTCGGCGTGCGCCGCCTCGGCCGCCGCCTGCTTCCTCGTCGCCATCAGGCTGGTGACGGTGGTGACGATCAGGACGGAGCAGATCACCCCGAGCGAGACGGGGATGCTGATCTCCGGGACGTGGACGCCGGACTCGTGCAGGGCGTGCAGCACGAGTTTGACGCCGATGAAGCCCAGGATGATCGACAGGCCGTACGACAGGTGGACCAGCTTCTTCAGCAGGCCGCCGATGAGGAAGTACAGCTGCCGTAGACCCATCAGGGCGAACGCGTTGGCGGTGAAGACGATGTACGGGTCCTGCGTGAGACCGAAGATCGCGGGGATCGAGTCGAGCGCGAACAGGACGTCGGTGGTGCCGATGGCGAGCATCACGACCAGCATCGGGGTCATGACGCGCTTGCCGTTCTGCCGGATCCACAGCTTGGTGCCGTGGTAGCGGTCGGCGACACCGAACTTGCGCTCGGCCGCCTTCAGCAGCTTGCTCTCCTCGTACTCCTCGTCGTTCTCCTCGGCACGGGCCTCCTGGATGAGCTTCCAGGCCGTCCAGATGAGGAAGGCTCCGAAGAGGTAGAACACCCACGCGAAGCTGGCGATGATCGCGGCTCCGGCGGCGATGAAGATCGCGCGCAGGACCAGGGCTATGAGGACACCGACCAGCAGCACCCGCTGCTGGTACTGCGAGGGCACCGCGAACTTCGCCATGATCAGGACGAAGACGAAGAGGTTGTCGACGCTGAGCGACTTCTCGGTGATGTAGCCCGCGAAGAACTCGCCGGCCGGCTGGCCGCCGCCGAAGACCAGAAGACCGACACCGAAGAGGCCGGCCAGGACGATCCAGACGACCGTCCAGAATCCGGCTTCCTTGACGGACACGTCATGGGGTTTGCGGCCGATGAAGAAATCGACCGCGATAAGGGCCGCGAGACCCACGATTGTCAGGACCCACAGGGTCACGGAAACATCCACTGCGCCTCCGGCAGTACGTAACGGCAAACAAGTCAGTCAGCGTCGTCGCTGCCGGAGGTCTCTTCCACCCGGGAGCACCGTGCGGGCTCGGGCCGACGCCCCGGGATCTGGCCTGATCCGTATTGACGGGGTCGCCGCAGTTGGCAGGGAGTACTCCCCTCCGTGCGGAAGAGAGTACCCCAATCACCAAGGAAAGGTAAAGAGAGAGGTAAAGGGAAGGGTAAATGCGCTGCTCAGCGCGCCTTTACTCGTGCTTGGTCAATCAGCGGTTCAGGTCGCGCCGGGCCGCGGCGACCTGGGTGAGCACCTGAGGGAGGACCTGACTGCCCGGCGGCACGAGCGGGGGCTCGTAGGTCCAGCAGTGCCCCACCCAGGGGTCGGCGAGGTGGTCGTCGGCGACCGGGGTCAATCGCAGCAGCGAACGCCACAGCGGGTCCAGCAACGGGCCGTAGGCCGAGGCGTCCTCACGGTCGGCGACCATCATCAGATGGACGCCCACGGCCGGGCCCTCGTCCGCGAGATAGCGCAGCTGGTTGACGGCCCGGTCGTCGAAGCCGTGCGGGAAGTCGTTGACCATCAGCAGTTGCTGCGAGGTGTCGAACCCGGGCGGAAGCGCGTCGGACGCACCGCCGCGCACGGCCATCTGCACCAGGTCCACCCGCTGGGTCAGCCGGGCCAGCACCTCGGTGACCCCGGCGGCGCCGTGCGCGGGCGGGGTCGCCAGCACACCGGTCTGCACGAGCGGAGCGAGCGCCTGGGCGCCCGAGCCCGCGGGGTCGATGACATGGACGGTGAACTCGCCCGCCGGATGGACCGCGAGCAGCCGCGCGGCATGCGCCACGGCCGTCTCCATGCCGAGCCGCCGCCGGTCGTGGGAGTCCGTGAAGGTACCGTCCGTCGATCCCGTGCGCCCGCTGTCGATCCACAGGCCGCGCTCCAGCGGCAGCCGGACCAGCATCGGGATGCGCAGCTCGGCGCACTCGGGCAGATGGAGCTCGCCCAGGCGCACCGCCATCGGCATCTCCATCGGGACCCGATAGGCGTGCCAGACCGGGTTGTCCCAGCGGGCGTAGGGGGCCGGCAGCGCGGGCTCGACGACGTCCGCCTCGGCGGTCAGCTGTGCGACGTCCCGCTCCAGGGACTGCCGTGCCTGGTCGATCAGCTGGGCGCGCTTGGTCTGTGCGGCCTCCCGCGCGGCGTCGCCCTGCCCGCCGATCCGGGCGCGCGGGTCGGACAGCACCTGGTCGAGTTCCTTCTCCATACGGGAGTCGGCGAAGTCGACGGCGCTGCGGTAGGACGCCGCGGTGCGGGCGAGGTCCTCGAACATGCCCCACACCTGGTTGTACAGCCGCTCGTCCATCGACCAGCCGCTCGCGTCGCCCGCCACCGGCGTCGCGGGCTGCCCCGGCCGGGCCGGGGGCGCGGCCGGCGGGGGCGGCGGCGGAGCCGCGTTCCGCCTGCGGGGATGGCTGTAGTCGACGGGGCCGCCGGAGCCGGGCGCGGCGGACTGGGTGACGGAGGAGGAGTCGGCGGAGTCCGGCCCGCCGGTGAAACTGGTCGGCTGCGGGGTGTCCGGCAGCGGCGTCTGCCCCGTCTGCGGCGTGCTGGGCAGGGGCGCCTGGCCCGTCTGCGGGCTCGCGCCGCCGTACGACGCCCCGGTCTGCGGGCTCGTCCCGCCGTACGAGGAGCCGCTCTGGTCGGGGCCCACCGCGGGGGAGGCGGTCTGCCGGGAGCGGTCGGCGTCCGCGGTGCGCGGCGGGGGCGCGGCGACGGACCGGGCCATGCCCTGCGTCACGGCCTCGTTGATCCCGCTCGCGAGCTGCTGCGCCTCGGCCAGACCCTGGTCGGCGAGGAGTTCGGCGAGGCCGCCCGCGTACCCCTGGCCGATGGCGCGCACCTTCCACGCGCCCTGTCGGCGGTACAGCTCCAGGGCGACGACGGAGGACTCGGCCTCGAGGCCGGTGATGGTGTAGCTGGCGACCTCGGTGCCGTCGAGGCCGGTGACGGCGACGAAGGGGGCGGCCACGGCGCCGAAGCTGGCCGGGCCTCCGACACCCGTCGGCAGGGCGAGCAGAACACTGATCCGGTGCACGCTGTCCGGCATGGCGTCCAGGTCGACCGCCAGACGGTGGTCGGCGGCCGCCTGCCGGGAGACCTCCAGGCCCGGCAGCGTGGGCGCGCCGGGGTGGGCCACCCACTCGACGCCGTGCACGGTGCCGTGCTCGTCGCTGAGGGTGGCCCCGGCCACGATCGGCTTGCCGGCCGAGACCCGGATCTCTAGTCGGGTCTGGGAGAGCGGGTGGTTCTGCCCCCGCACCAGCTCGGCCGTCATCGCCTTCGTCCCCCTGTGTCGCTCGTGATGGTGTCGTGTTCCGCTCGCCGCGCGGGTCTTACAGAACCGGCAGGATGGCCGGCATCAGGTCCTGGAAGGTGCGGCCGTTGGCCGCCGAGCCCAGGGCCGTCATCGTCCAGCCGCCGCCGGTGCGGTGCACCTTGGCCATGATCTGGGCGGTGTAGGCGCCGCCGCCGGCGAGGGTGTAGCGGGCCAGCTCCTGGCCGTTGCTCTCGTCGACGAGACGGCAGAACGCGTTCTGCACCTCCTGGAACGTCTGGCCCGTGAAGGAGTTCACGGTGAAGACGATCTGGTCGATGTGGACCGGGACGCGCTGGAGGTCGACGAGGATGGCCTCGTCGTCGCCGCCCTGGCCGACGCCACCGACGAGGTTGTCACCGGTGTGGCGTACGGAGCCGTCGTCGCTCACCAGGTGGCGGAAGAAGACGACGTCGACCGGCTGCTTGTCGGCGAACAGGACCGCGGAGGCGTCGAGGTCGATCTCGCGGGTACGCGAGCCGAACAGGCCACGGCGGGGCGCCGCCTGCCAGCCGAGACCCATGCGCACCGCGCTCAGGCTGCCGCCGTCGTTCTTCTGCAGACTGATGGCCTGACCCTTGGTCATGTTGACGGTCACGCGCTGATTCCCCTCTCGAACTTCCCCTGTTGCCGCGAAGTACGCGGCTGACCGAAACCCTACGCACGCGCACCTGCGCTGCCGAACCCGGGACCGTACTTTGTGTCGGTCTTGCAACACAGCACGGACGCCAAGGCTGCTCGGTCGCCGACCCGAGTGACGGGCGGCGCCCCGAGGGGCCCGTCAGGCGAGGCCCGCCTCCTTCATCTGGCGCAGTTCCTTCTTCATCTCGGACACCTCGTCCCGCAGGCGTGCCGCGATCTCGAACTGGAGGTCGGCCGCGGCGGCACGCATCCGCGCGGTCAGTTCCTCGATCTGCTCGGTGAGTTCCGCGGCGGGCCGGTCCGTCGGCACGGTCTCCTTCGCCTTGCCCTTGGCGGACTTGGCCGGCTTGGTGCCCTTGGCCGCCTTGTCGCCGAGGGAGGGCACCGGCGCCTTGGTGCCCCGGCCGTCCTTCTTGGCCCGGTAGCCCGTGCCGAGCAGCTGCTCGGTGTCGACGTCCTCGCGGGCGATCTGCGCGACGATGTCGTTGATCTTCTTGCGCAGCGGCTGCGGGTCGATGCCGTTCGCCTTGTTGTAGGCGATCTGCTTCTCCCGGCGGCGGTTGGTCTCGTCGATGGCCTTCTCCATCGCCGGGGTGATCTTGTCGGCGTACATGTGGACCTGGCCGGAGACATTGCGCGCCGCGCGGCCGATGGTCTGGATCAGCGAGGTGCCCGAGCGCAGGAAGCCCTCCTTGTCGGCGTCGAGGATCGCCACCAGGGACACCTCGGGCAGGTCGAGGCCCTCGCGCAGCAGGTTGATGCCGACCAGCACGTCGTACTCGCCGCTGCGCAGCTCGCGCAGCAGCTCGACGCGGCGCAGGGTGTCGACGTCGCTGTGCAGGTAGCGCACCTGGATGCCCAGTTCCAGGAAGTAGGCGGTGAGGTCCTCGGCCATCTTCTTGGTGAGCGTGGTGACGAGGACGCGCTCGTCCTTCTCGACCCGGCCGCGGATCTCGTGCACCAGGTCGTCGATCTGCCCCTCGGTGGGCTTGACGACGACCTCGGGGTCGACCAGACCGGTCGGGCGGATGATCTGCTCGACGACACCGTCCGAGCGGGACATCTCGTAGGTGCCGGGCGTCGCCGACAGGTACACGGTCTGGTCGATGCGCTCCTGGAACTCCTCCCACTTCAGGGGGCGGTTGTCCAGGGCCGAGGGCAGCCGGAAGCCGTGCTCGACGAGGGTCCGCTTGCGTGAGGCGTCGCCCTCGTACATGGCGCCGATCTGCGGCACCGTCACATGGGACTCGTCGATGACGAGCAGGAAGTCGTCCGGGAAGTAGTCCAGCAGGGTGTTCGGCGGAGAACCCGGCTCGCGGCCGTCGAAGTGCATCGAGTAGTTCTCCACGCCGGAGCAGGTGCCGATCTGGCGGAGCATCTCGATGTCGTAGCTGGTGCGCATCCGCAGGCGCTGGGCCTCCAGGAGCTTGCCCTGTTTCTCCAGCTCGGAGAGGCGCTCGCCGAGCTCCTTCTCGATGTCGTTGACGGCCCGCTCCATGCGCTCGGGGCCGGCGACGTAGTGCGAGGCCGGGAAGACGTACAGCTGCTGGTCGTCGCTGATGATCTCGCCGGTGAGCGGGTGCAGGGTGGACAGGGCCTCGATCTCGTCGCCGAACATCTCGATGCGCACGGCGAGCTCCTCGTAGACCGGGAAGATCTCGATGGTGTCGCCGCGCACCCGGAAGGTGCCCCGGGTGAACGCCATGTCGTTGCGCGTGTACTGGATGTCCACGAAGCGGCGCAGCAGCTCGTCGCGGTCGAGCTCGTCGCCCACGCGGAGCGGGACCATGCGGTCGACGTACTCCTGGGGCGTACCGAGGCCGTAGATGCAGGACACCGAGGCGACCACCACGACGTCGCGGCGGGTGAGCAGCGAGTTGGTCGCGGAGTGCCGCAGGCGCTCGACCTCCTCGTTGATCGAGGAGTCCTTCTCGATGTAGGTGTCCGACTGCGGGACGTAGGCCTCGGGCTGGTAGTAGTCGTAGTACGAGACGAAGTATTCGACCGCGTTGTTCGGGAGCAGCTCGCGGAACTCGTTCGCCAGCTGGGCGGCCAGCGTCTTGTTCGGCGCCATCACCAGGGTGGGGCGCTGGAGCTTCTCGATCATCCACGCGGTGGTGGCGGACTTGCCGGTGCCGGTCGCGCCCAGCAGGACGACGTCCTTCTCACCGGCCTCGATGCGCTTGGCCAGGTCGGCGATGGCCGTCGGCTGGTCGCCGTTGGGCTGGTAGGGGCTGACGACCTCAATGGGCGCCACCGTGCGTTCGATGTGGGAAACGGGCCGCATGGGATCCACCGTACGACCCGCCACTGACAACGGGGCCGGCTACCGGTTCTGCGGGGCCCGTGCGCCCCGGGTGAGGCGGCGCGCGGAGGCGGGTACGGCGGGGGCGTGGGCGGGCACGCCGGGCTTCGGTTCCGCGCGGGGCCGGTCCGGTCTGCCGGTGACGATCAGGGGGTCGAACAGCACGACGACTCCGGCGAGGCCCAGGAAGGCCAGGGGGCCGATCAGCATCGGGGCGAGCAGGGCGGCGGGCGAGTCGCCGGCGGACGGGTCGGCCGTTCCGTGCAGGTGGACGCTGAGCGAGGCCATGCCCGTGTAGTGCATGCCGCTGACGGCCAGGCCCATGACGAGGCTCGCGCCGACGCTCCAGGCGAAACCGCGCACCTGTCCCGCGGCCCACAGGGCGGCGGTGGCGGCGGCCATGGCGATCACGACCGACGCGGCGACGGTGAGGGTGTTGTACTGGAGCTTTCCGTCGAGGCGCAGTCCGGCCATCCCCAGGTAGTGCATGGAGGCGACGCCGAGCCCTGTGATCGTGCCGCCGGTGAACAGGGCCGCGCCGCGGGCGCCCTTGTAGCCGACGATGAAGATCCCGACCCCCACCATGACGATGGCGACGCCGAGGCTGGCGTACGTGGTGGGCCGGTCGTAGTGGACCGGGACCTCGTCGACGGTGAAGCCCATCATGGCGATGAAGTGCATCGTCCATATGCCGGAGCCGATGGCGGCGGAGCCCAGGGCGAGCCATCCGGGGCGCCAGGACTCGACCAGCATCGATCTTGTGGTGCAGCGCAGACCGAGGGCACCGCCGAGGCAGGCCATCAGATAGGCCACCACCGGGGTGACCAGCCCGTAGCTGAATCCGTCGACCGTGCCCTGCATGCGCGGTTGCCCTTCCGCCCTGTGCGTCCCGCAACGCCCTGATACCGCCCCTCCCGAAACCGCTCGGGCGGTCAGGGTCGAGTGCAGAGAGTATGACCTCCACCGGAACGCTCGAACGATTTTCCGGTAAAGAAACACGAGCTCGCCCCACTTGTGCGGCCCCGGTGAGCGACCGGAGACGCCCCCTTTGCCATCAGCGCCCGTCGCGCTCGCCCGTCGGTGGCCCTGCGCTGTCACACGCGCCCCGTCCGCGACCGCGAGGAGTGCCGCCCGGCGCGGGCGGCACCGGCGGCAGCACGGACCGGCCGCCGGCGTGCCCGATACGGCCCGCCTGCCCGATGCCACCGACCTGCCCGCTGCCGCCGGCCTCCTGTCCGGTGCCGCCGGCCGCCAGAACGCCTGATCACCGGACGTTGTCAGTGGCGGGCCGTACGGTGGTCGCATGAACAGCCATGGGCAGGGCGAGCAGCAGGTCGTGTGGGCCGTCGTCGGCACCGACATCGGTCCGCTGCTCCTCGCGGCGACCCGCGAGGGCCTGGTCAACGTCGTCTTCCACGCCACCGATCCGGTGCGTGACAGGGCGCTGGAGCGGCTGAGATCGCGCCTGGGCACCGACCCGGTGGAGGACGCCGGTTCCCCGCTGCTGACCGAGGCGATATCCCAGGTCGAGGCCTACTTCTCCGGTCGGCGCCACGGTTTCGAGCTGCCGTTGGACTGGTCGCTGATCTCCGGCTTCAACCGGCAGGTGCTGCGCGAGCTGGCCGCCGGTGTCCCGTACGGGGCGGTCGTCGGCTACGGCGACCTCGCCCGGCGCGTCGGCCAGCCGGGCGCGGCGCAGGCCGTGGGGGTCGCGATGGGGTCCAACCCGCTGCCGGTGGTGGTGCCCTGCCACCGGGTCGTGGAGAGCGACGGCGGCATCGGCGGGTTCGGCGGGGGCCTGGAGACGAAACGCAAGCTGCTCGCCCTGGAGGGTGTGCTGCCCGAGCCGCTGTTCTGAGGCGGACGGCCCGAGCCTCTTGATCGTGAGGGTTTGACCGGCAGCGCCGCCCGCCAGAGATGAGGGGAGACCCGACAGACAGGAGGCAGGCGCGTGCTGGTGGTGTCCGAAGAGGTGCGGGAAGCGGTCGAGACGCGTCGCCCGGTGGTGGCTCTGGAATCCACGATCATCGCGCACGGGCTGCCGCGCCCGCGCAATCTCGAGGTGGCGCTGGAGCTGGAGGCCGCCGTCCGGCGCGAGGGAGCCGTACCGGCGACGATCGCGGTCCTGGACGGCCGGCCCCTGGTCGGCCTGGACAAGCAGCAGTTGGAACGCGTCGCGAACGAGGACGGCATCCGCAAGCTGGGCCAGCGCGACCTGCCGCTGGCCGTGGCGTCCGGGGCGAGCGGCGCGACGACCGTGTCGGCGACCTCGGCGCTGGCGGCCCTGGCCGGGGTGCGGGTGTTCGCGACGGGCGGGCTCGGCGGTGTGCACCGGGAGTGGACGGTGACTCAGGACGAGTCGGCCGACCTGGGCCTGCTGGCGCGTACCCGGATCACGGTGGTGTGCGCGGGGGTGAAGTCGATCCTGGACGTGCCGGCGACCTTGCAGCGGCTGGAGACGCTCGGCGTCGCCGTGGCCGGATACGGCACGGACCGCTTCCCCGGCTTCTATCTGTCCGACTCGGGACATCCGGTGGAGTGGCGGCTGGACAGTCCCGGGCAGGTCGCGGGGGTGATGCGGGCGCAGGACGCGCTCGGCGCGGCCGAGTCGGCGCTGATCGTCGCCAACCCGGTGCCGGAGGCGGAGCAGCTCGACCCGGAGCTGCACGCGCGGGTGCTCGCCGACGCCTTGCGTGCGTGCGAGGCGGAGGGGATCAGCGGCCAGGCGGTCACCCCGTTCCTGCTCGACCATCTCGTCCGGCACACCGACGGCGCCTCGCTGAGCGCCAATCTCGCGGCGGTGCGCGGCAATGTGCGTCTGGCCGCGCGGATCGCGGCGGCCTGGGCCGGGGAGTGACCGGGGCCCTGGGCGGGGCGCTGCTGGTGGCGGGGGACGTGATCACGGACGTCGTCGCCCGGCATCGCGGCCCGCTCGACGCGGGCACCGACACGGCGGCGGCGATCAGCCTGGTGCCGGGCGGCGCGGGCGCCAACGTGGCCTGCTGGGCCGCGCACCGGGGGTGCCCGGACGTGCGGATGCTGGGGCGGGTCGGCGCGGACTCCGCGGCCTGGCACGAGGGGGAGCTGGAGGCCTACGGCGTACGGCCGCTCCTCGTCGTCGATCCGACGGAGCCGACCGGGACCGTGGTGTGCCTGGTGGACGCCGAGGCGTCCGCGGAGCGCACGTTCCTCACCGACAGCGGCGCCTCCCTGCGGCTCGGTCCCGAGGACTGGCGGGACTCGCTGCTGGACGGTGTCGCGTGGCTGCATCTGTCGGGGTACCTGCTGTTCTCCGAGCCGAGCCGGGCCCTCGTGACCAGGGCGGTCGGGGCGGCCCGCGCGCGTGGGGTGCCGGTGAGCCTCGATCCGGCCTCGTCGGGGTTTCTGAAGGGCCTGGGCGTGGACCGTTTCCTCGCCCTCGTCGAGGGAGTGGACGTCCTGCTGCCCAGCCGGGACGAGGCGTGCCTGCTGACCGGTCTGGCGGACGCCCGGGACGCTGCGGCCGAGCTGAGCCGCAGCGTCCCGCTGGTCGTCGCCAAACAGGGCGCGGCCGGTGCGGTGGTGGCGCGGTCGGGCGTCGTACGCGCCCGCGTTCCCGCCGTACCCGCGACGCCTCGCGACACCACCGGCGCGGGCGACGCCTTCACCGGTGGGTTCCTCGCCGCGCTGCTCAGGGGCGCCGAGCCCGAGGAGGCCGCGGCGGAGGGGGCACGGGCGGGGGCTGCGGCGGTAGAGCGGATAGGGGGCCGGCCGCCCGGGCGTACGGGGACCGAGGGGCGGGAGTAGGCCGGGCCGGCTCCGGGGCCGGGCCGTGCGGTGCCCGGCGTGGGTCCGGTGTGTCAGGCAGACCGGACCGGCACGGAGGTGTGGTGGTCGGCGTCGGTCGGGGTGCGGGCGGGCCCGCCGTGCGCGGATGGGGCGCGGGTACGTGGTCGCCGTAGTGTGCGCCGCCGCCACGGTCCGCCCGCCGAGGGTGGGGGAGCGGGTCTGCCGGGTCGGCTATGCCTTGCGGCCCCAGGCCGAGATGAGCGTGGGTGCGGCCAGATCCATCTCGCCGGTGGAGATGTGGGACAGATGGCGGTCGATGTCGGCGTCGGTGGCGAGGTTCAGGGCCACGAGCCGGCCGCGGACCTGACGGATCGTCGCCGATTCGAGTGCCGCGCAGGCCGGCGAGGTGACGGGGAAACTGGCGTCGGCCTCCACCTGGCGCAGGCCGGCCTCGCGCAGCAGACGCGGCAGGGTGCGGCCGTGGGCGAGGTCGACCCCGTGGTGGGCCAGCAGGGAACGCACGCCCTGCCGCAGCCGGTTCGCCAACTGCTGCTCCGGGCCGGACTCGTCGGGGCACAGCAGCGGTTGCAGGGTGGCGTCGGTGTCCTCCACCAGCAGGCGTCCGCCGGGCCGCAGCGCTTCGACCATGGAACGCAACGCACGTTCCCGATCGGGCACCCGGCCGAGCACGAGCCGGGCGTGGATCAGGTCGAACCTCTCCCCCGGCGGCTCCTGCGCGGCCACGTCGTGCACCCGCAGCTCGACCGGCGGCCGGGCCGGGGAGTCGGACCAGGAGAGGTCGGTGGCGGTCGCCATGACCTTGCCGGTGGGGCCGACCTTCTTGGCGAGCCACGAGACGACGCTCGGGCCGGACGCGCCGCTCTCCCAGCAGCGCCAGCCGGGACCGACGCCGAACCCTTCGAAGTGCCGGAACGTCACGGGGTCGAACAGAGCGGCGAAGGCCGCGCGCCACTCCGCCACCTCGGCCCGTCGGCGCGCGAGCTCGTCCCGCCGGGGGTCGGGGTCGGTCGCACGCGGCTCCTGGGAGTCGCGCGGGGCGAGGTGACCGAGAAGTTCGGCCGGCTGCTCGGGCTGGGGGGCGGGTTGTGGGCGGTGGTCGCGATGACCGAGGCCGTCGAGCAGATGTCCATCGGTTTGCGTCATGCCACGATCATCCCAGTTGTCCGGGTTGTCGGACTGTGGCGACGCTCGGGGAGGGCCGGATGTCCACCACCGCGTCCGCATGCCGGCCTCCGGCAGCGATGCGTCCGGCACGAACAGGACCATGCGGGGTACACGCCCGTTGCCCCTCCCCCACCGGCCCCTTCCCCTCCTCACCCGTCGTCCACAGGTGGGAACCAAGCGGAATCCGTGCTACCCACAGCCTCACCCGCTCCCGGTTGCTTCCTGGCAAACTGGCGCGACAAGGCGCGGGAAGGCGGCGCAGGAAGAACCACGCAAGGAGCCCCGATGTCCATGGCAGGGAATCTGCGGAAGGTCACGAGCCTCGGCACGGTCGACGGTCTCCGCAGAGTGGCGCGTCTGGCCCGACGGCGGCGCCGGGTCGACCTGAGCCATCCCGCACGGTCGCCCCTGGGCTCCTCCGTGGTCAACTGCATCGCCTACGACAACGGCACCCGGGTCACCCTCGAAGGCGACCTGGCCGACATCGTGAAACGCCTGCGCAAGAGCAGCGACGGCTTCGTGTGGCTGGGGCTGCACGAGCCGACGGACCATGAGTTCGCGGGCGTGGCAGAGCTGTTCGACCTGCATCCGCTGGCCGTCGAGGACGCGATCGAGGCGCATCAGCGGCCGAAGGTCGAGCGGTACGGCGACACACTGTTCGCCGTGTTCAAGACGGTCTGCTACGTGGAGCACGAGGAGTTGACCGCCACGAGCGAGGTGGTCGACACCGGCGAGATCATGGTCTTCGTCGGCTCCGACTTCGTCGTCACGGTGCGGCACGGCCGGCACGGCTCGCTCGGACCGCTGCGCGAGGAGCTGGAGTCCAGCCCCTCCCAACTGGCCAAGGGCCCGTCCGCCGTACTGCACGCGGTGGCGGACCATGTGGTCGACGAATACCTCAACGTCATCGAGGCGGTGCAACTGGACATCGACCAGGTGGAGACGGACGTCTTCGCGGAGAACGGCGCGCGTGCCGACCCCGGCCGCATCTACCAGCTCAAGCGGGAACTGCTCGAGCTGAAGCGGGCCGTGGTCCCCCTGGGCCGTCCGCTGCTGGACCTCGCCGACCGGCCGATGCGAGCGGTCGACCCGGAGATACAGGCCTACTTCCGGGACGTCTCCGACCACCTCATACGGGCGACGGAGCAGATCGCGGCGTTCGACGAACTGCTCAACTCGATCCTCCAGGCGCATCTCGCGCAGGTGACGGTCGCGCAGAACGAGGACATGCGCAAGATCACGGCGTGGGCGGCCATCGTCGCCGTACCGACGATGGTCTGCGGGGTGTACGGCATGAACTTCGACCACATGCCGGAGCTCCACTGGCGCTACGGCTACGGCATGGTCCTCGGCGTCATAGCCGTGGCCTGTACGGCGCTCTACCGCGGCTTCCGGCGCAACGGCTGGCTCTGAGCGCGGCGACCGCGCTCCGGCGCGGAGCCACGCGCAAGGTCGCCCCGCCCGGTACGAAGGACCGGACGGGGCGGGGTGGTGCGAGTCGGGTGCGGGCGGCCGGTCAGGCCTGGGCGTAGACCCGTTCCACCCAGGTCGCGATCTGGTCGTCCGACAGATGCCGGGCGAGGTCGGCTTCGCTGATCATGCCGACGAGACGCTTGTTCTCGATGACGGGGAGCCTGCGGATCTGGTGGTCCTGCATCTCCCGGATCACGTCGCCGAGGTCGGCACCCGCGTCGATCCAGCGGGGCGTGCCGTGGGCCATCTCACCGGCGGTCACCTTCGCCGGGTCACGCCCCATGGCGACACAGCCGACGACGATGTCGCGGTCGGTGAGGATGCCGCAGAGCCGGTCGTTCTGGTCGCCGATGGGCAGGGCTCCGACGTTGAGCTCGCGCATCAGCTGCGCGGCGCGGTCGAGGGTCTCGTGAGCGGGGATCCACTGTGCACCGCGGTGCATGATGTCTCCGGCGGTGGTCATGAACGTACCTCCCGGGGCCGGACGGCCGGAGCGGCGCCGGACGCGCCGCTAGTCCCGGCGCCCTTCATTCTCTCCGCGCCGTCGGACGCCCGCACCCGGAGCCTGTGGCGCCCCGCCCCGCCAGGGCCGGGACCAGCACCGGAACCGGCCTGGACACCGGCTATGGCTCCGGCGGCGGCAGTACAGCGGCGCCGCTGGCGGCGGGTGTAGGCAGCCTTGATCGACCGGACGCGGTCGGCGTGAGCCGCCGTCGCGCGCCGTCAGCCGTTCCACGCCGGACGGCGTGGGTCGTCGGCCCGCACTACGACGTCCGCGACGCCGGCCGGGTCGGTCTCGTGGGTGTAGCGCTCGAAGGCGGGGAGCGTCCAGCGGTCGACGTCGGGGGTGCGGCGGTCCAGGGCGCCGGAGGAGAGGAGGACGTGGACGGTCAGATCGAAGGGGAACCAGTTCTTCAGAAGGAGGGGTCCGTGGAGCAGCAGCGCCGCGCCCTGCGGGAGTCGGACGTAGGGCGTGCGGGTCGCGCGGTCGGTGACCGGGTCCCACAGGTCGGGCAGGACGCGCCCGTCACCGCCCGGTTCGAGGGGGCCGAACACCTCGCGCCAGAGGGCACTGGTGTCGAGCCAGCCGCCGTAATAGGCCTCCAGGTCCTGGTGGCCGTACTCCAGCCGGACAGACGCGGGGCGCAGGAAGCCCTCAGCGCCCACGAGGAGCGAGGGGCGACCGCGCAGGCGCAGGGCGTCCGACACGCGCTCGGCCAGGTCTCCGGGCCGCGCGGCGGGGGCGCCGTCGAAGGCGACGCGCGGCCAGGGGCTGCCGTCGGCCGGTTCGAGGCCGAGCAGACGGTCGGCGAGGGCGTCGGCTAGCCGCTCCCAGGTGATCGCTTCGAGTCGCACACGGCCATGATGCCGCGCGCCCGGACCGGCCGGGGAACGGGTGGGGGCGCCTCACGGGGAAGGTCCTGACCATGGAGTGGATCGAAGGGGGTCGAGGGGCATGAAGCGGGTATGGGCGTTCCCACAACTCACGCGCGCGGGGCCGGACTTCTCGTCGTCCAGTCCCCGAAGAGGAAGCGCTGCTCGGTGTGCCGTGGTGGGCCGCTGTCCCTGCTCGTGCTGGAGCAGGGGGCGCCCCGCTGTCTCGACTGCTGCGACCTCGGGCACCTGGTGTTCCTGCCTCGGGGCGACACCGCGCTGACGCGCAGGGCGCGGGAGGAGAGCGGGCTGTCCGCGGTGGTGGTGCGGTTCAACCGGCGCCGGAGCCGGTACGAGCGGCAGGGCGTCATGGTCGAGGAGGAGGCGCTCGCACGGGCCGAGGCCAGGTGCCTCGAGGACGCGGAGGCACGGCGTCGGCGCAGGGCGAGGGAGGCGCGCCGGAGGGCGGCCGAGGACGCGCGCTTCGCGGAGGCGTTCGCCAGGGCGATATCGCGGCTCTTCCCGGGCTGCCCCGAGGAGCGCGCCCGCGAGATCGCCGGGCATGCCTCGGTGCGTGGCAGCGGGCGCGTGGGACGCAGTGCCGCCGGGCGGGCGTTGACCGAGAGCGCGGTGACCTCGGCGGTCGTGGCCTCGGTGCGGCATGTGGACACACCGTACGACCAGTTGCTGATGAACGGCGTGCCGCGGCACGAGGCACGCCGGCGGATCACGCCGGCCGTGGCGACGGTGTTGCGCCGGTGGCAGGAGGCGGGCATCGACGACGCGGTGTGAGAAGGAGAGGCCCGGTCCATACGGGCGGGCTCGGTCGTCGCTCGCCCGGGCGGACGAGGGCGAGAGAGGGTGTCGAGCCCGGACGAAGAGCGCCGCTGGACGCTCGCGTATGCCGTCGCGTCCCTCGCCCATGGCTCGCGGGGCCTTCACGGCATTGACTGAGGGTGACGGCAGGCACGACGGCCCGGTGCTCACCGGGGACACGGACGGGAACGGGGTGCGGTGATGATCGAGGGCGTGTACTTCTGGCTGACGGTGCTGGGTGTCCTGGGGACGGGGCTCGTGGCGGGGGCGTTCTGCGCCTTCTCGACGTTCGTGATGCGGGGCCTGGCCGGGCTTCCGCCGGCGCAGGGGGTGGCGGCGATGAACGCGATCAACAGGGCGGCGCCCAGACCGGCGTTCATGAGCGTGTTCGTCGGGTCGGCCGTGCTCTGTGCGGTGGTGGCGGTGACGACGTTCGTGGAGTGGCCGCGGGAGGGGAGGGTCGAGTTGCTGGCGGGGTGCGCGCTGTATCTGTTCGGGTCGTTCGGGGTGACCGTCGCGGCGAACGTGCCGCGCAACGACACCTTGCTGCGACTGGAACCGGGCACCCCTGAGGCGGACGCGTACTGGCCGGTGTACGTGCGCGAGTGGACGCTGTGGAACCACGTGCGGCTGGTCGCCTCCTCGGCGGCCGCGGTGCTGTTCGTCCTCGGCATATCCTGACCGCTCCGCCCGCCCGGAAAGCGCTGTCACAGACGCTCCCGCAGGCTCCGTCCACCCCTCTGCGGACCGGACGAATGGGACGTATCGTGGCCCAAGGAGTGCCGTCGAACGGGGCACGGCCGGTCGTACGCGCAAGCAAGGATGACGGCCATGGCAGATCCCAAGGGGTTCATGACGACACCTCGCCGGGAGTGGCCCCGGCGGCCGGTGGAGGAGCGCGTCCGGGACTGGGACGAGGTGTACGTCCCCGGGGCGCTACTGCCGATCGTCAGCGGGCAGGCGGACCGGTGCATGGACTGCGGGATCCCCTTCTGCCACGAGGCGTGTCCGCTGGGGAATCTGATCCCCGAGTGGAACGACCTGGTCGCGCGCGACGACTGGCGGGCGGCCGCGGACCGGCTGCACGCGACGAACAACTTCCCTGAGTTCACGGGGAGGTTGTGCCCCGCGCCGTGCGAGGCGGGGTGTGTGCTGGCGATCAACCAGCCGGCGGTCACGATCAAGAACGTGGAGTGCGCGATAGCCGACCGGGCCTGGGAGGAGGGGTACGCGCCTCCTCGGCCGCCGGACCGGCTGTCCGGGAAGACGGTGGCGGTGATCGGGTCGGGGCCCACGGGGCTCGCCGCGGCACAGCAGCTGACCCGGGCCGGGCACACGGTCGTGGTGTACGAGAAGGACGACCGGATCGGGGGGCTGATGCGGTACGGCATCCCCGAGTTCAAGATGGAGAAGCGCCATCTGGAGCGACGGCTGGCGCAGATGAGGGAGGAGGGAACGCGGTTCCGTGCCTCGACGGCGGTCGGGCGGGACGTCGGCGCCGCCGACCTGCGGGCGCGCCATGACGCGGTCGTCCTCGCGACCGGCGCCACCGCCTGGCGGGAACTGCACGTTCCCGGCAGGGAGTTGGCCGGCATCCATCAGGCGATGGAGTACCTGCCGCTGGCCAACCGGGTGTGCGAGGGCGATCTGGAGCGATCGCCGATGTCGGCGCACGGCCGGCACGTGGTGATCGTGGGCGGCGGCGACACCGGGGCCGACTGCCTGGGGACGGCGATCCGCGAGGGAGCGGCGTCGGTGACGCAGCTGGACATCTACGCGCAGCCGGGCGAGACCCGCGACGAGGACGCCGAGCCGTGGCCGGTGTACCCGAAGCTCTACCGGCTGTCCGCCGCGCACGAGGAGGCGCGGGATCTGCGGACGGCTCCGGCGGCGGACGCCGACGCGCGGCTGTTCGCGGCGTCGACCCTGCGTTTCACCGGGGACGTGGAGGGACAGGTGCGGGCTCTGCACCTGGTGGAGGTCGACGAGCGGCGCCGGCCGCTGCCGGGGACCGCGCGCGAGCTGCCCGCCGACCTGGTGCTGCTGGCACTCGGCTTCTCCGGGCCCGACCGTGAGGACGGGCTCGTCGACCAGCTCGGCATCGCGCTGGAGCCGCGCGGGACGATCACCCGGGACGCGGACTTCGCGACGAACGTGCCGGGCGTCTTCGCGGCCGGGGACGCGGCACGGGGACAGTCGCTGATCGTCTGGGCGATCGCGGAGGGCAGGGCGGTGGCGGCGGCGGTCGACCGCCGTCTGACCGGGAGTTCACGGCTGCCGTCGCCTGTGTCGCCGTTCGACCGTCCGATGTCGGTGTGAGGCAGACCCGGCCGCGCGGGTGCCGTCGGGCGGTGTGAGGAACTCGGCGAGCCGGCTGCGCGGGGGCCGTCCGGCTGTGCGAGGAACTCGGCGATCATCGTGATCGACCCTCGGTATCGTCCATGGGCATGACGGATTCGTGGGTCAATGCGGCGGAGCGCATCGGTGCCGATCTGCATCTGGAACTGTCGGGGCCGGGCGGGCGGCGGGCGGCGTTGATCACGGCGTTGCGGGAGGCCGTGCGCGGGGGACGGCTGGCGCCGGGGACGCGGTTGCCGCCGTACCGGTCGCTGGCGGCCGACCTCGGGGTCGCTCGCAACACGGTGGCCGACGCGTATGCAGAGCTGGTCGCCGAGGGATGGCTGACGGCCCGGCAGGGTTCGGGAACGCGGGTGGCCGATCGGGCCGAGCCGGTGCCGCATGCCGGGCGGGCGACCCGGAGGGCACGGGCCCGCACGAAGGGGCCACGGCACGACCTGCGGCAGGGGACGCCGGACGCGTCCGCGTTCCCTCGCACAGCCTGGCAGGCCTCTTACCGGCGGGCGCTCCAGCAGGCGCCGAACGAGGTGTTCGGGCCGGGCGACCCGGCCGGGCGGATCGAGCTGCGCGAGGCCCTGGCCGAGTATCTGGCACGGGCGCGCGGGGTGCGGACGGAGCCGGGGCGGATCGTGATCTGCTCGGGGTTCGCACACGCGCTGCGGCTGCTGTTCGGGGGCGGGGTCCTGCGCGGGCCGCTGGGAGTGGAGGCGTACGGGCTGGGTTTCCACCGGGAGCTGCTGGCGGGGGCGGGGGTGCGGACGGTTCCGCTGCCGCTGGACGAGAACGGGGCGCGGGTGGAGCTGCTGGAGCGGGAGCGGGCGGTGCTGCTCACGCCGGCGCACCAGTTCCCGACGGGCGGTCCGCTGCACGCCGCGCGCCGTGCGGCGGTGATCGACTGGGCCCGGGCACGGGGCGGGGTGGTGCTGGAGGACGACTACGACGGGGAGTTCCGCTACGACCGCAAGCCCGTCGGCGCCGTGCAGGGGCTCGATCCGGAGCGGGTCGTGTACATCGGCTCGGTGAGCAAGAGTCTGTCGCCGGCGTTGCGGCTGGGGTGGATGGTGCTGCCGGGGCGCCTGGTGGAGCAGGTGCTCGCGGTGAAGGGCGAGCGGGAGGCGTGGGCGAGCGTGCTGGACCAGCTCGCGCTCGCGGACTTCCTGACCAGCGGGTCGTACGACCGTCATGTACGGCGGATGCGGCAGCGCTACCGCGGTCGGCGGGACCGGCTGGTGGCGGCCCTGGCCGCGCAGGCGCCGCACATCGAGGTCACGGGGGTGGCGGCCGGGCTGCACGCGGTACTGCGCCTGCCGCCGGGGACCGAGCCGACGACGCTGAAGGGGGCCGTGTGGCAGGGGCTCGCGCTGGACGGACTGTCGGAGTTCCGGCATCCGGAGACGGGCATGGAGGAGATGGAGGGCCTGGTCGTGGGGTACGCGACGCCGCCCGAGCACGCGTACGAGGCGGCGGTGGACGTGTTGTGCGGGGTGCTGCCGGGGGCCGAGCCGCCGGTCGGAGACCCGGGCCGCCGCCGGGGCCTCGCCCCCTGAGCGCCGGGACCCGTCGCCGCGGACTCGAGAACGGGCTTCCGGCCCCTGCCCACCGAGGGGCTGTCCCCTGAGTACGGCTGAACTCCACGCCGGTCCGGATTGTACGGAATGCGGCATAAAGTCGGAGTGTTGAACGGTAGGAAGTGGGATCATTTGGTCCCAGGAGGTGTTTCGTCGCCGGTGTCGTGAGACCGGCCCGGCTGCGGTCGCCCCATCCTTCGTTCCGCCGTCAGGCGCGAGGCCCCGAACCCCGCGCGTCCCCCCTGTTGGCGGCCGGTCCTGGAGGGTGCGCCTGATGACGACTCTCGACGAAGTACACGAAGACGGTGGGCACGAAGACGGTGGGCACGACGGGAAAGGGACCCTGCACCCGTGTGGACCGGGCGCGTCGTCGCTGGGGCACGGCCGCGAGGCCGTCCCGCAGACCGTCGCGCTGGACGACCCGGCCGCGACCGACCCCGTCCTGACCGGCTCCAAGGCCGCCAGCCTCGCCCGGGCGGCCGACGCAGGCCTTCCGGTGCTGCCCGGATTCGTCGTCCCCGCCTCCACCCGCGACGACGCCCCCGCGTTGCGTGACGCCTGGCGGGAACTCTCCGAGGGCGGCACGCGGCCGCTCGTCGTCCGTTCCTCCTCCTCGCTGGAGGACACCGCCGAGTCCTCCCAGGCGGGCCGCTTCGACTCGGTGCTCGATGTACGCGGCTCGCGGGACTTCCGCGCCGCGGTGCGGGCCGTGCGGGCCTCGGCACACCTGCCCGACGGGACCGTCGCGCCGATGGCGGTGCTGGTGCAGCCGATGCTGACGGCCCAGGTGGGCGGAGTGGTGTTCGGCGTGGACCCGGTCGCCGGGCGCACCGACCGACTCCTGGTCAGCGCGGTCCCGGGCGGACCGGACGCCCTGGTCAGCGGGGTACGGGCGGGGACGGACCACTGGCTCGGCCGGTGGGGCCGGCTGATACACGTGGAGGGTGGAGGTGCCGGAGAGGGCGAAGGTGCTGGAGAGGGGGGCGCGACCGGGGAGGACGCGTCGACCACCATCCGGCGGGCGACGGACCAGGGCACGAGCACGGACCCCACCGGCCCCGCCTCCACCCCCGGCCGACCGGCCGACAGCACCACCCCCGCCGACGACATCAGCACCAGCACCAGCACCAAGAGCAGCCCCGCCGCAGACACCCCGGCCGAAGACACCCCCCTCCTCACCCACACCCGGCTCCGGCGCCTCGCCCGGCTCGCCCGGCGGGCCCGGCGGGTGTTCGGGGGGCCGCAGGACATCGAGTTCGGCTTCGACGAGGACGGACGGCTGTGGCTGTTCCAGAGCCGTCCGGTCACGGCCATGGCGCCCCGGCCGGAACGCGGCGCACGACTGCTGGGCCCCGGCCCCGTCGCGGAGACGCTGCCGGAGCAGCTGGCGCCGCTGGAGGAGGACCTGTGGGTGGCGCCGATGGCACGCGGGCTCGCCGCCGCGCTCGACATCGGGGGCACCGCGCCGCGACGGCTGCTGCGGACGGTGCCGGTGGTGTCCTCCGTCGGCGGGCGGGCGGCAGCCGACCTGCGCCTTTTGGGCGCGGCCCGTGCTGCGCACCCCTGGCTCGCACTGCTCAACCCGGCTCCCGGCGCCCGCCGGCTGGCCGCCGCCTGGCGGGTGGGGCGCCTGACGGGGGCGCTGCCCGGCCTCACCACGGACCTCGTCGCCGACATCGACCGCCGGCTCGCGGAGGTCCCCCGCCCCACCGAGCTGCCCGGCCCCGCCCTGGTCTCCACGCTGCGCTGGACGCGCAACGCCCTGGTCTCCCTGCACGCGCAGGAGAGCCTCGCCGGTGCGCTGCTGGACGACGCCCCCGGCAGCACCGCCGCGGGTGCCGCCCTGGCCGCGCTCGCCGACGCCCGTGCCCGGCACATACCCGACGACCAGCTGGTCGGCGCCGAACCGCTGGTCCTGGCCCTGACCCCGCCGAGTCTGCGCGGCAGACCGCGACTGCCCGCCGCACCGCGGCAGGACCGCCCTGCGCACCAGCCCCTGAACGGCACGCCGGTGCCGGGGGTCGCCAGGGGCGTCGGTCTGGTGCGGCCCCGGCAAGGCCTCGCCGAGGCGTACCCGGTGACCTCCGCGCGGCCCCCGGCCCTGCCTCCTCGGGAGACGCTGCGGTTGCGGATCCGCTGGGTGCAGGAGCTCCAGGTGCGGCTCGTGCGGGAGGGCGCGCACCGGCTGGCGGCACGCGGGCTGCTGGACGACCCCGCGCGGGCCGGCCTGCTGCGGTGGGCCGAGCTGATCACGGCCCTGGAGGGCGGCCCGCTGCCGGGTGATGTGCGCGAACGGGTGCCGAGGCCGTTGTCCGCCCCGCTGCCGGACGCGTTCCGGATCGCCCCGGACGGCTCGGTCGTCGCCGAGCAGGGGCGCGGGACCAGGCGGCGCGGGGCCGACGGCACGTCCGTGGGCCGGGGCGTGTCCGGCGGGCGTGCCCTCGGCACTGCCTGGGACGGCACCGGGGCCGGCCCGGCCGACGCGGTGCTCGTCGTCCGCACCCTCGACCCCGCGCTCGCCCCGCTGCTGCCCCGGCTGACGGGGCTCGTCGCCCAGACCGGCAGTCCGCTGTCGCACCTGGCCGTCCTGGCCCGCGAGTACGGGCTGCCCGCGGTGGTCGGCGCGGCCGACGCCGTACGCAGCTTCCCGCCCGGCACCCGCCTCACGCTCGACGGCCGCACCGGCGAGGTACACCCGGCGTCCGCCCGGGCCCCGCACTCCGCAGTCACCCAGACCGCGAACCCTTCAGCCGCCCGGCCCGGGAACCCCTCACCCACCCAGGCCTCCAACCCCTCCGCCGCCCGACCCGCGCACCCCTCACCCACCCAGGCCGCCCGGCCCGGGAAACTCTCCCCCACCCCGCCCCCCGAGCCGCCCTCCCCTGCCCGGCCCTCCGACGCACCCCCCGGAGGCCTACCGTGAAGCGCCTGATGTTCGCCTTCGCCGGGCTGGCCGCGGCAGGGGCGGCGGTGTACTTCGTCGTGTACCTGTACCGCTGGCAGTGGCAGCGGGCCGTGCTGTGCGGCGTGTTGCTGCTGGTGGTGGAGGTGCTGCTGCTCGGTCTGATGCTGATGGGACGGCTGGCGCGGATCGAGGAGCGGGTCCGGGACACAGACCGGCGGCAGCGGGAGGCCGTCGACCGGCAGGAGGACGTGCTCGCGCGGCTGCGGCAGGGGACGCGGGAGCAGGAGGCGACGGGCGGCAGGTTCCGCTGGCTGGACGAGCCCGCCGAGCGGACGTACGTCTTCGTGCCGGTCCTGATGGTCACCGGGGTGCTGCTGTCCGGCATCGCCTGGCTGGTGCAGCGGATCGCGACGCGCGCGGCCCGCCCGGCCGAGCGGCGGGCGGCCGGGCGGCTGGCCGTGCTCGCCGCGCCGGACCCGGCGACGGGGAGCGACCTGGACGACGTACCGCCGCCGGGCGGCGCACGGTCGAAGGGGCGGACCGCACGGCTGACGGTCACCGGGGTGGTCGGCTCCGCGCTGCTGGCCGCGCTGATCGTCGGCCTCGCCGATCTGACCCAGACGCGCGCGGAGCCCCACGACCCCTCCGAGGCGACCTCGGTGCTGGTGCGGCTGGACGTGCGGGACCAGAACATGACGGCGGAGCGGCGGTCGCTCGCCGCACGGCAGATGTGGGAGGGCTGCCGGGGCTCCACCTACATCGCCCTGCACAAGGCGACCTTCGGCAACCTCGGCGACGGCTTCTACGCCGGTGTCGTACGACCCGCGCTCACCGAGAACGACCGGCTCCGGCTGCGCGGCTGCCTGGAGGACGCGAGCCTGGAGCGAGTGCATCTGACGGTGGTGGGGATGGACGACGCCGAGGCCTACGAACAGTGACGGGGCCGCGCAGGGCGTAGGACGGCCGTGGCGCGGTACTCGTGGTGGGTGACCGCACGCGTCCCATAACGCATGAAACCCGACGAAGTCCACCCCATGAGAGATGCCTCATATCCGACTTATCGGGCATGTCGGACCGGGATACGATGCCGGAACCGCGTCCCCGTCCCCTAGCCCCCGGGCTCCCATGACTGTCACCGCTGAGACCGCCCCCTCCCCCACCTTCGCCCCCGCCGCCACCCCCGCTCCCGTCCGCCCGAAGCGCAGCGTCAAGCGCCGCGTCCTGCGGGCACTGGTCTTCACGATCGTCGGCTACGTCATCCTGTGGGCGGTCGCCTCGCTCGGCATCCTGGCCGCGTCGAAGTGGGCACAGTCGGACATCCCGGTCCCCGCGGGCACCCCCGTGGTCCAGGGCGTGAACAACTTCCGGCCGGTCGACTCCGACGGTCATCTGTGGCGCGGCGCCGCGCCGTCCCCCGAGGGCTACCGCAATCTCGCCGAGATCGGTGTCACCACCGTCGTGGACCTGCGCGCCGAGGACCTGAGCGCGGCCCAGCTGGCCTCCCCCGAGAAGGCCGGTCTGGAGCTCGTGCGGATGCCGATCCGTGACGGTCAGACGCCGACGCAGGCCGAGGTGAAGGAGTTCCTGGACATCGTGTCCTCGACGTCCGGCAAGGTCTACGTCCACTGCGGCGCCGGTGTGGGCCGTACGGGCGCGATGGCGGCCGCCTACCTGGTGCAGACCGGCGAGGCCTCCCCGGCGACCGCCGTGAAGCGCAACCTCTCGGTCGGACCGCCGTCGGTCGAGCAGATCTGGTACGGGCTGACCCTGAACAAGGACGAGGCCGAGCAGCCTCCCGTCGCCGTGGAGGCGGTCAGCCGCCTGATCGACGCCCCGCGCCGGATCATGTCGTACCTGTAGGACCTCCGGCCGACCCGCAGGACTCCCTGACGAGTCCCTGAACTGCGATGGCCTGGCCCCGGCACACCGTTGCGCGGTCGCCCTCACCGGGTGGCCGCGCAACGGATTCGTCATGTGCGTTCAGCATGTGGTGCGCAATGTGTTCAGCGCGTGGTGCGCACGTTCGAGATCGTCCGGCTGGAGAGGCCGGCTGTGGAACTGGCGTAAAAGCATCTGGCACAAGGTCGTTCAGGTCAGGAGGAAGTCGGCCACCCCCGCCTTGGCGCCCTCGATGAACGCCGTCATCTCGGCGGAGGTGCAGATCAGCGCGGGCCCGTCGGGATCGGTGGACTGCCGCACGGCGATACGGCCGTCGGCGAGTTTCATGGCCTCCAGGCAGTTTCCGCCGTTGCCGCCGCTCCACGGCTTGTGCCAGCCCTCGCTGCCCAGCTCGCGGGCAGGCATGCCGTTGTAGATCCGCGGGCCGCGGACACGGGGTGCTTTGGGCTGGGCGTCGATGCGATCCATTCACAGCTCCTTGCGGAGGTCCCGGAGGATCTCCTTCGTGCGATGTGCCGTAGCGGCCTGCGCCGCCATGCGGTCCATGACCTCCAGGTGGGTCGCCACCTCGGATCGCGCGTCCAGGTAGACCGCGCCGGTCAGGTACTCGCTGTAGACCATGTCCGGCAGTTCGGGCACGGCGAATCGGAACAGCACGAAGGGCCCGTACGTGCCGGGATGCGGCCCCGTGGCGAACGGGACGACCTGCAACGTCACATTCGGCAGCTTCGTGGCCTCGAGCAGCCTGTCGATCTGGGCGCGCATCACCTCCGGCCCGCCGACCTGGCGGCGCAGCACGGTCTCGTCCATCACGGCCCAGAACCGGGGCGCGCCCTCACGGGTGAGGAGGTCCTGGCGTTGCACGCGCAGGGCGACGTACCGCTCGATGTCGTCCGGCCGGGTCTGGCCGACGGCACCGGAGAGCAGGACCCCGCGCGCGTAGTCCTCGGTCTGGAGCAGGCCGGGGACGAAGTGCGGTTCGTAGCTGCGGATGAGACTGGCGGCCCCCTCCAGGCTGACGTGCATGGAGAACCAGCCCGGCAGGATGTCGTGGAACCGCTGCCACCAGCCGGGCCGATTGGCCTCCTCGGCCAGCCGCACGAAGGATTCCGCCTCGTCGTCGGGGACCCCGTAGGCCTTCAGCAGCAGCTGGAGGTACGGGATCTTGAGGGCGACCTCGGCCATCTCCATGCGACGGACGGTGGCCGGGGCGACACGCAGGACGCGGGCCGCCTCCTCGCGCTTGAGTCCCGCGCGTTCCCGCAGGTCCAGCAGGCGCCGACCGAGGACGACCTGCCCCACCGTCGGCGCGGACCGCGGTTCGCTCACGCTCCACCTCCACCGACCGAAACCAGAAGAATGCCGACAGCCCTGCGGCGCCATCCGAAGACCCGTTCGAAACCTTGGTGACGTCCTAGAAGTCCGTCATACAGCCTGATCCGGACAGCTTCCGTGCGTATCAGGCCGTGCCGGACATGTCCGGCGAGGTCTCGGCGATCCCAAGTGGCGCCGCTCGACGTGCTGTTGCGAGCAGTGTGCCACGGCCGTCCACCGCGTCACACGGCACTCTGCATTTTTCAGAGTGACACTTGCCAAGTGTTCACGGCGGGGAGATAGTGGCAAGCGTGATTCCGTCCGCGCCCTTAGGAACAGACGCCGCCGCAGGTCCTCTCGGCCTCGGCGCCGCCACCGGTCCCCACGGGGCCGGGCTCGAGCGCCGGTTCCGTTTCGAACTGGCCGCTCATCCGGGTTCCCCCGCCCAGGCCAGACGGCTGGCGCGGGCACGGCTGACCGGATGGGCGGTGTGCGAGGACACCGTCGACACGGCGGCTCTGGTCATATCCGAGCTGGTCACCAACGCGATCGTGCACACCGCGAGCACGGTCGTCGCCTGTGAGCTCCAGGACGGCGACGACACCGTGCGCATAGCCGTGCGCGACGAGGGCTGCGCGCCCACCGAGCCCCATCCCTGCTCGCAGCGGACGGAGGAGGAGCAGGGGAGGGGGCTGCTTCTCGTCCAGGCGCTGTGCCGCTCCTGGGGTGCCATGGAGAACGGCACCGGGCTGCTGGTCTGGGCGGAGCTCACCCGCGGGGCCGACGAGCCGCGCGACGACCTGGGCTGGGTCGCCCGCCCCAAGCCTGGGTCCTCCCAGGAGGGCTCGGAGGAGGACGGCGAGACCGAGTCCCGCCACTGTCCGGGCCAGGGCGGCTCCCGCGGCGACGAGAGCACGGGCCACCACTCCCCCGCGCGAGGCGGACCCGGCACCGGCGAGCCCCATCACCACCCGGGCCACCATCCGGGCGACGCCCACCGTCACCCGGCCCCGCACTCCGGTGACGCCCACCCTCACCAGGGGCACCGCACGGGCGAGGCCCACCACGTCGGCGAGGCCCGTCACGGGTCGCCACAGCCCGGCGAAGGCCACCGCCCCGCTCCCGCGCACTTCGGCGAGGGACATCACCACACCCCCCAGGACTTCGGCGAGGTCCGCCACCCCGGATCGCGCCGGAGGCACGGGTGAGCCCCTCCCGGGACCTCGACCGGGTGCTCAGCATGGACACGCTGGTCCGGCTGGGCCGCAGCACACGTCTCTCGCATTCGCCCCGCCCCCTGCCCGTCCCGGCCGGCATGATCGCCCCGCTGGGCTGCGACGCGGTGGCGATTCCCGCCCGGCTGGGGCCGCTGCTCACACCGCGCCTCCCGCGCGTCGGCTGTGTCTACTCCGACGACGCGCACTGGTGGTGGCTGGTCCCGTCCGACTCGGACCACGCCCTCGACTGGCCCGGGCCCGCCCACTACGCCCGCGGCGCGCTGGCCCCGGGTGCCCCGCGTCTGATCCACCGGCCCGAGGGCGGACTCCCGTACACCCCGCCGATCCCCCTCTACCTCGTCCTGTGCCGCCTCACGGGCGCCACGCCGACCTGGTCGAGCCCGATCAGCGCGTAGGACGCGACCTCCGGACACCGGCCCGCCGGGCCCCCGTCGTCGGGCTCACGGCCGCGTCGACCTCATCGGCCCACCCCCGCGACACCGTCCCGGTACGACGGCCCGCACCAGGGCGGGCCGACGGTCTCACTCCGTGCTGTCGCCGCGGACGATCACGAGGAACGTGTCCGTCGCGAGGTCCATGACCACCTCGGCGGGCAGCCCTTCCATGCGACGCGCCTGCGCGAACTCCTCCGCGGGCCACGATCCGCGCGGCCCGCCTGCGGGAAAGCGTTCGAGCACCCTTCGCCCGTTCACCATCCAGCACCTCCACAAAGCGTCGTCCTGGTACGAGTTAACGCCCGCCGAGGGGGAAAGACCTCGCTCGGTGACGGTACTGAGACGTAGTTGACACTCGTCCACCGCCCTGTGTGAGCCGCGTCTCCACCGGTTCACCGCATTGACTACCGTGTGTGTCAACCCTCGCACTCCTCGTGATGGCGGAACGCCCCGCCGCCCACAGGCGCCCCGAACGCCGCCGCGCGCCCCTCGGGTTGCTCCCACTCCTCCCGTCGGCCCAGCGCGGTGAGGTCGAGGAGGCCGGTGGTCGAGCCGAGGCCGTCCAGACCGCGCCCGAAGACCGAGTAGGTGGACACCCGGTCGAGGTCGCGCAGGAACCAGCTGATCCCCGAGCGCTCGGCGAGCTCCCCGTCCTCTTCCAGGGTGACGTCGAAATCCTGGTTGAAGTCGGAGTCGCAGGACGGGTACCAGGGCACCGTCCAGCCCATACGCGCCGTGGCCGCGGTCGACGAGGGCGGGGGCCTGGCCGCCAACTCCGCCGCCACCGCCGGTACGTCGATCGTCACGCCAACGTACGCCTGCCGCGTATCCGGTCACGACTCCGTAGCCCCTGCGGCGGGGTGGGCGCTGCTACCGGCGGGGCACGCCAAGGCTCCCCTCGACCGCCCGGGCGAAGAGTGCCTCGGCGTCGGTGATCGCCCGGACCAGGGCGGCCGGTTCGGGGGTGAGCCCGGTCAGCAGCCGGTCGACCTCGTGCAGGCCGGCGCGGGTGAGGAGGTGCTTGTCGTTGGTGACCCACTCCCCTCGGGCCGCCAGTACGGCGTGGGCGGTCTGGGTGGCGGCGAGGGCGATCGTGCCGGCGACCTGGGTGAGTGCGCCCTTGGGGGCATGGCCGGCCTTGGCGTACGCGAGGGTGGCGGTGGCCACGCCGTACCAGCGGCCGGGCGCGGTCCGGCGCAGTTCCGCCGGGTACGCGACCGGGCGCGGCAGGTCGCCCCGGAGCACCTGGTTGATCGCGAGTTCCGCCACGACCAGGTAGCTCGGGATGCCCGCCAGGTGGAACATCAGCGGCTCCACATGGAACCGGCCCCGCTCCGCCTCCGCGAGTTCACGCTCGACCACGTCGAGATCCCGGTAGTGCACATCCACCCGCCGGTCCTCGATCGTCAGCCAGGCTCCCCCGTTGAACACCCCGCCGCCCCAGCCGCCGACCTCGGACACCTCGCCCTGCCAGCCGAGGGCCCGCAGGTCGGCCGGGTCGAAGGCGCCGCGGTAGTAGACGGCGAGGTCCCAGTCGCTGTCGGGACCGTGGGTGCCCTGAGCACGGGACCCGCCCAGGGCGACGGCTTGGACGGTGGGGAGCGCGGTCAGCCGGTCGGCGGTGGTGTCGAGGAAACCGCGGTCGGAGGTGTGGGGTTGCACGGCGGCTCCTGGGCGGGTCCGGGGCGTCCTGCGGGGCGTCGGCAGCGTATGCGGATCGGCCCGGCGGGGGCGACACGGATTCCGCGCCGGCCGGGAGAGGGCCCGGTCCGTCGGGCGAGGGCGGCGCGGATGCCGTGCCGGTCGGGAGCGGACTGGGGCTCGGTCGGCTGCGGTGCTCGACCGTCGCGCCGTAAAGCGGGTGCGGGGAGCGGGCGCGAGCCGGATGATCTGGGGGCGCCCCGGTCCGCGCCGCCCCCGACGGGCGGCCGGCCCTCCCCTTCCAACGTCGTCGAGGAGCCTCTCCGTATGATCCGGCGTGTCACCGTCCCCACCCTCTTTCCGCCGCCCGTCTACTCCCACGCGTCCGTGGTCGAGGCCGGCACGAAGCTGGCCTTTCTCGCGGGTTCGGTGCCCCTGGACGCCGAAGGCAAGCTGGTCGGGCCGGGAGACCCGGTGCGGCAGGCGGAGCAGGTGCTCGCCAACCTCGGTGAGCAACTGCGTTCCGTGGGCAGCGACTTCGCCCATGTCGTGTCGACCGAGGTGTACGTCGTGGCCGGTGAACCCTCGGCGCTGCACGCCGTCTGGGACGTCGTCGAGGCGTCCGGGCTGAGCACGGGGCCCCACTCGTCGACGCTGATCGGTGTGGCCTGCCTCGGCTACACCGGGCAGTTGGTGGAGATCACGGCCACGGCCGTCGTCCCCGAGGCGGAGGCCGTCACCCTGCGGCGGGCGGGCGGCGCCGACGCGGAGGCCGTGGCCGAGGTCTACCTCCGGTCCTTCGACACCGCCCTGCCGACCGTCGTACGCCCCCACACCGACGACGAGGTCCGCGCCTACATACGCGATGTCGTGGTGCCCCGGCGGGAGACCTGGGTCGCGGAGGCTCGGGGCACGGTCGTCGGCATGATGGTGCTCGACGGCGAGACGGTCTCGCAGCTCTATCTAGACCCCGACTGGCGCGGCCGCGGCATCGGTGACCGGCTCCTCGCCCTCGCCAAGGAACGCAGCCCGCGAGGCCTCGGCCTGTGGACCTTCCAGGTCAACCAGCCCGCCCACCGCTTCTACGAACGCCACGGCTTCCGCGCCGTCGAGCACACCGACGGCAGCGGCAACGAGGAGCGGGAGCCGGACGTACGGTACGAGTGGCGGCCCTGAGGCACCCGACCCGGGGCAGAGCAGGGCAGGCACCGAGTCCGGGATGCCCCGCGCGAAGGTGGGTCCCGCCCTCCTCACGCCGTGCAGCTCAGGGCCGCTCACCCGGCCCGTCGCCGACCGTCGTCAGGCCCGCCGCCCCGGCAGCCGCCCTCAGCACCTGCCGCAGCATCGCCGGGGTCAGCCGGCCGGTGAACGTGTTGCGCTGGCTGACATGGAAGCAGCCGAAGACCGTGAGGTCGTCACCGCCCTCGCCGTCCCGGAGGCTCACCCGCGCTCCGTGCCCGAACGCCGGCCGCGGCCTCGGCACCGTCCAGCCCGCCTCCGCCAGCGCCGGCAGCGCCGCCTGCCAGCCGAACGCCCCCAGCACGGCCACGGCCCGCAGCGTCGGCCGGAGCAGCCGGAGCTCCCGCACCAGCCACGCCCGGCACATGTCCCGCTCCCCCGGCGTGGGCCGGTTGGCGGGCGGCGCGCAGTGCACCGGCGCCGTCACCCGTACCCCGTGGAGCTCCAGCCCGTCCCCGACCGCGACCGAGGTCGGCTGGGACGCCAGTCCCACGTCGTACAACGCCCGGTACAGCACGTCCCCCGACCGGTCCCCCGTGAACATCCGCCCGGTGCGGTTGCCCCCGTGCGCCGCCGGAGCCAGCCCCACCAGCAGCAGCGCCGCGTCATCCGGCCCGAACCCCGGCACCGGGCGCCCCCAGTAGGTCCGGTCCGCGAACGCCGCCCGCTTCTCCCGTGCCACCTCCTCCCGCCACTCCACGAGCCTCGGACAGGCCCGGCAGTCCGCGATGCGCCGGTCCAGGGCAGCGAGATCCCGGAGGGCTCCGAGACCGGGGAGCGGGAGAGCCGATGGCGTGGTCGGACCGGAGGGTGCCGTGGCCGGGTCGGAGGGAGCGGCGGCTTCGGGGTCACGGGACATGTCTCCACGGTAGGGCGGGCGGGAGCAGGGCCCCGAGAACCGCGCCCCGATCCTTCGGCCACCCCTCTCACACGGTCCGACATCCTGGGAAAACGAGTCCAGCTCTCTCCTCCCGTCGAGCTAAGGTCGATGTCATGGCTTCCCAGGACCCGGACGACATCCAGCCCCCCGGCGCCGACGACGCTGCCCCGCAGCCCGACCCCAAGACCGCGGCGGCGGTGGCCGCGGCCGAGGCGGCAGGGCCCGCCGGTGGCGAGAGCGTGCGCGTCGACAGCTGGATCTGGTCCGTCCGGCTGGTCAAGACCCGGTCCGCCGGAGCCACGGCCTGCAAGGGCGGCCACGTCAGGGTGAACGGCGAGCGGGTCAAGCCCGCGCACTCCCTGCGTGTGGGCGACGAGGTGCGCGTCCTGCACGAGGGCCGGGAGCGGATCGTCATCGTGAAGCGGTTGATCCGCAAGCGGGTCGGCGCCCCGATCGCGGTCCAGTGCTACGTGGACAACAGCCCACCCCCGCCGCCCCGCGAGGCCGTCGCCCCGGCTGGCATCCGCGACCGCGGCGCGGGCCGACCCACCAAGCGGGACCGCCGCGAGCTGGAAAGACTGCGCGGAAACGGCGGACTGGGCTTCCTCCCCGGAGGCCGCTCGCCCCGAGAGGAGTGACGTCCTCGGCGCACCGAGGGGAGCCGGGGTGAGCCCGCCGGAACCGCGCCTGCCCGGCTCGCCTCGGGGCGAGCCCGCCGAAACCGCATTGAACCCGGCTCGCCCCGGGGCAAGCCCACCGACACCGCACCGAACCCGGCTCCCCTCCCGTCATCCGCCCTTCCGCACCAGACGCAGCAGCTCGGTGTTGTGACCACGCCGGGCCCAGGCGATCAGTGCGAGCGGCACGATCAGGATGAGCGGGGTTGCCGCGTTCTCCCCGTCGAACGCGGTCATCTGGAAGTAGAACGCCCCGACCATCAGACCGCTGAGCGCCATGGCCGCCACGGACTGGAGCACCGGCACCAGCAGAGCGATCGCACCTGCCAGTTCCAGCGCGCCCACGGTGTACATGCGCGTACTGCTCCAGCCCATCTGGTCGAAGATCTCGGTCGCGGACGAGTGACCGACCAGCTTGGGCAACGCGCTCGCGATCCCGAAGAACAGCGCGAGCACGATCTGAAGACCCCGCAGCGCGATCCGGGCCCGTCGGCCGCGAGCCGTGGCGGACTCGGCGACGCTCGTGCCACGGCTGACGGAGGAACCGCCCATAGCGGAGGGACCGCCGGCGACGGAGGTGACGGAAGCAGCGGCGCTGACACGAGCGGTGGTCTCGGACATGAGGTCCTCCTGTGCGCGAGGGTCTGTGGTGTTGTCACAGGGATAGACCCGCACGTCTGCCCGAACTCATCGCTCTCCAGGAGGCTTTCTCCACCCCTCTCGCCCGTGGGTCGCTCGACTCGCGCTTGGGTCGCTTGACTTGCCCCTGAGCCGCGCGACTTGCCCCAGGGCCGCTCGCCCCCTCTGCCCACAGCTCCGCTCAGTCGTCCCGGCCCCCTCTCGCCGGGTCCCGCACCGCGCGCACCCATATCCCGTCCGGCGTCAGGTACTTGTCCACTCTCAGCCCCGCCTCCCCCAGCGCGTCCTCGAACTGCTCCGTCGTCAGGGGCCGGGACAGGAAGGTCTGGGTCCACACGGCGTCCGGGAACTCGTACTCGGCGCGGACCGAGTGGACGCCGTCGCCGACCGGGGCCGCGGACACGATCCGTACGGTGAAGCCGCTGGGATCGACCCGCTCGCACGGCCGTTCCCCGCCCGCACACCTTCCTCCTTCGTGTGAGCGAGGCCGCCCGGGGCAACCCTTCCGGCGTCGGCAGGGTCCGCCCGAGCCCCGGGCACGACCGGCCGCGCCCGGATCCGCGCAGCCCGCCGCTCCCCACCCTCGGTCTCCTCCCTCCCCCTCTCCGCACGCCTTGGAGAACACCCCGGGCGGGAGTACGTTTCAAACAGGGAGTGACGACAGCGATGCGTACGGGCAGTGAACCGACGACCGCGCGCAGTGCCCTGCGGATGCGGTTCTGGCTGAGCCTGTGGGGTGTGGCCTGGACGGTCTTCGGCACGGCCGCGTTCGCGCTGGCCGACCGGATCGGGTGGGCGGCGGCGTGCGCCGCGCTGTGGCTGGTGGCCACCGTCGACCTGGCCGTCGTACTGCGGCACATACGACAGGGCCCGCACTATCAGCCGGGCCCTGATGTTCCGCCGTACCGGCCGCCCGAGGGCGGTGACCGGTGAGCGGCGGTCATGTGTCGAAGCGTGCCGCCTTCACGTACTCGGGGTTCGGGTCGAGCGCGGCCGCCAGCCGGAAGTGGCGCTTGGCCACGTCGGGGCGCCCCTGACGCTCGTAGGTACGGGCGAGCGCGAAGTGGGCGAAGGCGTTGTCGGGCTCGCGCTCCAGGACGATGCTGAACTCCAGTTCGGCGGACCGCAGTTGTGCCCGGGCGAAGAAGGCACGGGCCCGCAGCAGCCGGGCGGCGGTGTTCTCCGGATGCTCGGCGATGACCCGGTCGAGCAGCTTCACCGCGCCGCCGGGGTCCCGCGCGGCGAGCAGTTGCTCCGCGGCACGGAAGTCGATGACATGCGTCTCCGGAGTACGTCCGGTCGAACCGCTGGTCTCGGGCACGGCACAGTCCTTCCCACGCTGGATCCTTCCAACGCCCGCAGCGGACAACGCTATTCCCCGCCCTTCCTCTCCGCCTCACCCGCCACGGGCCCCTCGGGGCGGCTCGCACACGCCCCTCGGACGGCTCAGGAGCGGCCGACGCGGCCGCGGGCACGCTCCGCGAGGTCCTCCCACACTTCGTGTACCCGGCGACGGAGCTCGGGAAGCGGCACGTCGTTGTCGATGAGGATGTCGGCGATCTCCCGGCGCTGGTCGCGGGTGGCCTGCGCGGCCATCCGCGCGCGTGCGTCCTCCTCGGTCATGCCGCGCAGCCGTACGAGCCGGTCGAGCTGTGTCCCGGGAGCGGCGTCGACGACGATCACCAGGTCGTACATCCCGGCCAGGCCGTTCTCGGTCAGCAGGGGCACGTCGTGGACGACGACGGCGTCCTCGGGCGCGGCGTGCTCCAGCTCGCGGGAGCGGGCGCCGACGAGGGGGTGGACGAGGGAGTTGAGCTGCGCGAGCTTCTCCGGGTCGCCGAACACGATCGCGCCGAGCCTGGGCCGGTCGAGGCTGCCGTCCTCGGCGAGCACCTCTTCGCCGAAGGCGTCGACCACCGCGGCGAGACCCGGAGTCCCGGGCTCGACGACCTCGCGCGCGATGCGGTCCGCGTCGATCAGCACCGCACCGCACTCCGCGAGCAGCCGCGACACCTCGCTCTTGCCGGCACCGATGCCGCCGGTCAGGCCCACTGTCAGCATGGGCCGAGCTTAGGGCCTGCCACCGACAGGGCTCGTGCCGGGTCCGGGGCACACCGGGGTTCGGCCGGGCTCACCGGGCCCGGCCGGGCTCAGGCGTCGCCCTCCCGCTCCGCCAGGAACCGCTCGAACTCGCGGCCGATCTCGTCCGCCGACGGGATGTCGGCCGGTTCGGCGAGCATGTTGCCCCGGGTCTCCGCGCCCGCGACGGCGTCGTACTGGTGCTCGAGACCCTGGACGAGCGCGGTCAGCTCCTCGTCGCCCTCCCTGATCTGCCGGTCGATCTCGGTCTGGGTGACCTGGGCCTCCGTGCGCAGGGCGTGCGCGATACCCGGCAGGACCAGCCCGGTGGCGGCCGTGATGGCCTCCAGGACGGTCAGGGCCGCGTCGGGGTAGGCGGAGCGGGCGATGTAGTGCGGGACATGGGCGGCGACGCCGAGGACGTCGTGGCCGGCCTCCATGAGGCGGTACTCGACCAGCGCCTCGGCGCTGCCCGGCACCTGCGCCTCGTCGAAGGGGCTGCGGTGGCCGGGGACCAGGTCGGTGCGGTTGCCGTGCGGCGTGAGGCCGACGGGGCGGGTGTGCGGCACGCCCATCGGGATGCCGTGGAAGTTCACGGCCAGACGGACGCCGAGCCGCTCGACGATCTGCCCGACGGCGGCCGCGAAACGCTCCCACTCGACGTCAGGCTCGGGGCCGGACAGCAGCAGGAAGGGCGCCCCGGTGGCGTCCTGGACAAGGCGTACGACGATGCTCGGTTCGTCGTACGCGGTCCAGCGGTCGCGCCGGAAGGTGAGCAGCGGGCGACGGGCCCGGTAGTCGACGAGCCGGTCGTGGTCGAAGCGCGCGACGACCTGGTGGGGCAGCGTGTCGAGGAGCCGGTCGACGATCTGGTCGCCGGTCTCGCCCGCGTCGATGTATCCGTCGAAGTGGTAGAGCATGACAAGGCCGGCGGACTCCTGGGCGAGCGCCATGTCGACGACGGCCAGGCCCTTCGGCTCCCACGTGTACAAACCCTGCGGATCAAGCACAGTGACCGCTCCTCCTCGTGTCCTCGTGGACAACAAGGCACAGCGCGTGCGCATTCCCCCACGCCGCAAGGGGCGCGGGGAACTGCGTGATCAACCGTGACCGCCCCGCAGACGCCACTCACCGCGGGCGAAGAAAGACCAAGAGGCCGCACCTGGAAGGTGCGGCCTCTCGGATCAACTGCTAGACGTCAGCGGCGAGCCGTTCAGCTCTGGCCGCCCGCCAGCTTCTCGCGCAGGGCGGCCAGCGCCTCGTCCGACGCCAGGGCGCCGGAGTTGTCGCCACCCTCGGAGGAGTACGAGCCACCGGTCGCGGCCGGAGCCGCAGCCTCGCCGCCCTCGGCCGCGGCAGCGGCGTCGGCCTCGCGGGACTTGATGACCTGCTGCTGGTGCTGCTCGAAGCGGGTCTGCGCCTCGGCGTACTGGTGCTCCCACGCCTCGCGCTGGGTCTCGTAGCCCTCGAGCCAGTCGTTGGTCTCGGGGTCGAAGCCCTCGGGGTAGATGTAGTTGCCCTGGTCGTCGTAGGACGCGGCCATGCCGTACAGGGTCGGGTCGAACTCGACCGTGGCCGGGTCGGCACCGAAGGCCTCGTTGGCCTGCTTCAGCGAGAGGCTGATGCGGCGACGCTCGAGGTCGATGTCGATGACCTTGACGAAGATCTCGTCGTTGACCTGGACGACCTGCTCCGGGATCTCCACGTGGCGCTCGGCCAGCTCGGAGATGTGGACCAGACCCTCGATGCCCTCGTCGACGCGGACGAACGCACCGAACGGAACCAGCTTCGTGACCTTGCCGGGCACGACCTGGCCGATCTGGTGGGTGCGGGCGAACTGCTGCCACGGGTCTTCCTGGGTCGCCTTCAGCGACAGGGAGACGCGCTCGCGGTCCATGTCGACGTCGAGGACCTCGACGGTGACTTCCTGGCCGACCTCGACAACCTCGGAGGGGTGGTCGATGTGCTTCCAGGACAGCTCGGAGACGTGGACCAGACCGTCGACGCCACCCAGGTCCACGAAGGCACCGAAGTTGACGATCGAGGAGACGACGCCGGAGCGCACCTGACCCTTCTGGAGGGTGGTGAGGAACGTCTGGCGCACCTCGGACTGGGTCTGCTCCAGCCAGGCACGGCGGGACAGGACCACGTTGTTGCGGTTCTTGTCCAGCTCGATGATCTTCGCCTCGAGCTCCTTGCCGACGTACGGCTGGAGGTCGCGGACACGGCGCATTTCGACCAGGGAGGCCGGGAGGAAGCCGCGGAGGCCGATGTCGAGGATGAGACCACCCTTGACGACCTCGATGACGGTACCGGTGACGATGCCGTCCTCTTCCTTGATCTTCTCGATGGTGCCCCAGGCACGCTCGTACTGGGCGCGCTTCTTCGAGAGGATCAGGCGGCCTTCCTTGTCCTCCTTCTGGAGGACCAGGGCCTCGATCTCGTCGCCGACGGCCACGACCTCGTTCGGGTCGACGTCGTGCTTGATCGAGAGCTCGCGGCTCGGGATGACACCTTCGGTCTTGTAACCGATGTCGAGGAGAACCTCGTCCCGGTCAACCTTGACGATGACGCCGTCGACGATGTCGCCATCGTTGAAGTACTTGATCGTCTCGTCGATAGCGGCGAGGAAGGCTTCCTCGTTACCGATGTCGTTGACCGCAACCTGCGGGGTGGTGGCGGTGGTCTCGGTGCTGCTCGTCATGTGGGAAAGGGCTCCGGTACGGACATTGAAGTCGTAGGTACTGCTACGCCGGAGCCCGTTTCGCTCTGCAGAAGCCGGACAGCTTAGGAAGCGCCCCACCTGGAAAAACGGTGGCGCGCCTCGACAACCGAGGGGACATACAACAGATGCAAGCGCAGCCTGCTACGTCTGAGGTGCGCAGGCCCGCAGCGCAACTTGTAGCATACGGGGGCAGCCGGGCAGGGTCAATGCGCGAAGGCGCACACCCGGGGCGGAACACCGCATATCCGGCACAAATTCAGTCTTCCGAGGCCACGCGGAGCCCGGGGCACGCCTGTCGTGAGGGCCCTCCCCGGAACGGGTTGGACGGAAGAGTACGACGAGGGAGCCGATCATCCAAGAGTCCGTGTCTGCCGAGTCCGCGGCCGCCGAGCCGGAGGCCACCCGGCGTGAGGCCGGGGCTGCGGAGAGTTCCCGCGCGAACCGTGGCTGGTGGGACCGCAACGCCGACGAGTACCAGATCGAGCACGGCACGTTCCTCGGGGACGACCGCTTCGTCTGGGGTCCCGAGGGCCTCGACGAGGTCCAGGCGGAGCTGCTCGGCCCGCCCGAGGAGCTGAAGGGCAAGGACGTCCTGGAGATCGGCGCCGGCGCGGCGCAGTGCTCGCGCTGGCTGGCCGAGCAGGGCGCCCGCCCGGTCGCCCTGGACCTCTCCCACCGCCAGCTCCAGCACGCGCTGCGCATCGGCGGAACGTTCCCTCTGGTGTGTGCCGACGCCGGTGCCCTGCCCTTCGCCGACACCTCCTTCGACCTGGCGTGCTCGGCGTACGGGGCGCTGCCCTTCGTCGCCGATCCGGTCCAGGTGCTGCGGGAGGTACGTCGTGTGCTGCGTCCCGGCGGCCGGTTCGTCTTCTCGGTGACCCACCCGATCCGCTGGGCGTTCCCCGACGAGCCCGGCCCCGAGGGGCTGAGCGTGTCCGCCTCCTACTTCGACCGCACGCCGTACGTCGAGCAGGAAGAGGACGGCAGCGCGGTGTATGTCGAGCACCACCGGACGGTCGGCGACCGGGTGCGGGACATCGTCGCCGCCGGGCTCCGGCTGGTGGACCTGGTGGAGCCGGAGTGGCCGGCCTGGAACACGTCCGAGTGGGGCGGCTGGTCCCCGCTGCGCGGTCATCTGATCCCGGGCACGGCGATCTTCGTGTGCGAACGGGACTGACGGGCACGTACCGAGCGGAAACGGACAGGACCGGCCGCGGGTGCCCGCCTGAAGGCGCGCGACCGCGGCCGGAGGCCCTTTCCGGGCCGGATGAGCGTGAGAGACCGATCGACCGAGCGTTCCGGGACGTACGACGGCGTACGACACTGATCGGGTGATCCGTTACGACGCCCTGGACGCCCTGCCCGTACGCGCGGCCCTGCCCGAGCTGGACGACGCCCTGGACGCGCGCGGTACGGCCGTGCTGGTCGCGCCGCCGGGCACGGGCAAGACGACGCTCGTGCCGCTCGCCCTGGCGGGGCTTCTCGGTGAGGGCCCCGCGCGGCGCGTGGTCGTCGCCGAGCCGCGCCGGATCGCCGCGCGCGCGGCGGCCCGGCGGATGGCGTGGCTGCTGGGCGAGAAGCTCGGCGAGAGGGTCGGGTACACCGTGCGCGGCGAGCGGGTCGTGGGGCAGCGCACGCGTGTGGAGGTCGTGACGACCGGTGTGCTGCTGCAGCGGCTCCAGCGGGACCAGGAGCTGGCGGGCGTGGACGCGGTGGTGCTCGACGAGTGCCACGAACGCCATCTCGACGCGGACACGGCGGCGGCGTTCCTGTGGGACGTGCGCGAGACGCTGCGGCCCGAGCTGCAGCTCGTGGCGGCGTCGGCGACGACCGACGCGGAGGGCTGGGCGCGGCTGCTGGGCGGTGCGCCGGTCGTCGAGGCCCGGGGCGTCGCGCATCCGGTGGACGTGGTCTGGGCGCCGCCCGCGCGGGCGGTGCGGCCGCCGCACGGGATGCGTGTCGACCCGGTGCTGCTGACCCATGTGGCGGCGACGGTACGGCGGGCGCTGGCCGAGCGCGACGGGGACGTGCTGTGCTTCCTGCCCGGGGTGGGCGAGATCGCGCGGGTCGCGGGGCAGCTGGGCGGCCTGGGGGGCGTCGAGGTGCTCCAGGTGCACGGCCGGGCTCCGGCGGCCGCGCAGGACGCGGTGCTGTCGCCCGGTGCGCGGCGCCGGGTCGTGCTGGCGACGGCGGTGGCGGAGTCCTCCCTGACGGTGCCCGGGGTGCGGGTGGTGGTCGACGCGGGGTTGGCGCGTGAGCCCCGGGTGGACCACGCGCGCGGGCTGAGCGCGCTGACGACGGTGCGGGCCTCGCAGGCGGCCGGACGGCAGCGGGCGGGCCGGGCCGGGCGTGAGGCTCCCGGCGCGGTGTACCGCTGCTGGGCGGAGGCCGAGGACGCGCGTCTGCCGCGGTTCCCCTCCCCCGAGATCAAGGTGGCCGACCTGACGGCGTTCGCGCTTCAGGCCGCCTGCTGGGGCGATCCGGACGCCTCGGGGCTGGCGCTCCTCGATGTGCCCCCGGCCGGGGCGATGGCGGCGGCGCGGGCGGCGCTCACGGCGGTGGGGGCGGTGGACGCCGCGGGGCGGGCCACGGAGCGGGGGCTTCGGCTCGCGCGGCTCGGGCTGCATCCCCGGCTCGGACGGGCCCTGCTGGACACGGCGGGCCCCGGCGCCGAGGTCGTGGCCCTGCTGTCGGAGGAGGCGCCGCGCGAGTACGGGGACGATCTCGCGGGCGCGCTGCGGAGTTCCCGGCGCGGGGGTGACGCCTATGCGGAACGCTGGCGTCGTGAGGTGCGGCGGTTGAAGGGCGTGGCCGGGGAGCTCGCGGGCGCCTTCGGCCGGGACGCCGTGCGGGCGGCCGGCGCGGCGGGTTCCCCCGGTGGTGACGACCGGGTGGCCGGTCTGGTCGCCGCGCTCGCCTTTCCTGAGCGCGTGGCGAGGCTCGACGGCGGGTCGTACCTCATGGCGTCCGGCACTCGGGCCGACCTCGCCGAGGCCTCGGCGATGCGTGGCTCCTCCTGGATCGCGGTCGCCGTGGCGGACCGTCCCGTGGGCCGGGGGCACGCGCGCGTGCAGCTCGGTGCCGTCATCGACGAGGACCTCGCCCGGCTCGCCGCGGGTTCGCTGCTCGACGCGCGGGAGGAGGTCCACTGGGCGGAGGGGGACGTCGTCGCACGCCGGGTGGAGCGGCTGGGTGCGATCGAGCTGGCGGCGCGTCCGCTGCGGGACGCCGACCCCGCGCTGGTCCGGGAGGCTCTGCTGACCGGGCTGCGGCAGGAGGGGTTCGGGCTGCTGCGCTGGTCCGCCGACGCCGAGGTGCTGCGGCAGCGGCTGGCCTTCCTGCGGATGCGGCTGGGCGAGCCGTGGCCGGACGTCTCGGACGACGCGCTGTACGCGCGCGTGGCCGAGTGGCTGGAGCCGGAGCTCGGCCGCGCCCGGCGGCGGGCGGACCTGGCCCGTATCGACGCCGGCGAGGCGCTGGGCAGGCTGCTGCCGTGGGCCTCGGGGGACGCGGCGCGGCTGGAGGAGCTGGCACCGGAGCGGATCACGGTGCCGAGCGGGTCCAGAATCCGGATCGACTACGGGGATCCGGAGCGGCCGGTGCTGGCGGTGAAGCTCCAGGAGATGTTCGGGTCGCAGGAGTCACCGAGACTCGCCGGGGTGCCGGTGCTGGTGCATCTGCTCTCGCCCGCCGGGCGCCCGGCCGCCGTGACGGCCGATCTGGCCTCCTTCTGGCGGGACGGCTACAAGGGCGTGCGCGCGGAACTGCGCGGCCGCTATCCGAAGCACCCGTGGCCCGAGGACCCGGCGACGGCGGAGCCGACGCGGCGCACCAACGCCGCGCTCAGGCGCTGACCGGCTCGGCCGTAGCGGCCGTGTCAGGCGCGGGTCCGGACGGGCGTCTGCCGCGTGCCTCCAGCCAGAGGGCCAGGGCGAGCAGCAGGGCGCCCAGGGTGAGGAGGCCCCAGGGCAGGCGGGAGGTGAGGAGCAGGACCAGGGTGCGGTGGGACTCGACCAGGTCGACTGTGTGCTCGATGTAGTCCTCGCGCATCTTCACGTGTCCGGCGAACGCCGTCACCTTGTCCCGGTCGCCGAGCAGGGTGCCGCCGCGCAGTTCCTCCTTGTGGATCTCCTCGCCGTAGACGGGCGCTCCGGTGAGGGGCTCGACCCAGAACCTGCGGACGGTGGTGTACCAGCGGGTCGTGCCGGTGGCGGCGACGGACTCGGGGGTGATGCCCTTGACGGGCATGGCCTTGGGGAACGCCACCTCGGTCCAGGGCACGGTCTGCTCGAAGTAGTAGACCTCGAGGCCGCGGAAGCCGCGGGTGCCCTTGTAGTGGATGGGCGCGGAGGTGCGCGTCTGGGCGTCGAAGTACTCGTAGTTCCGTTTTTCGGTCAGGAACGGCCATTTGAACTCGATGCCCTCGCGTCTGACCGGATCGCCGTCGACCATCTCGCCGGTGGCGTGGACGGGTTCCTGGGTGTGGGCGTCGAAGATGTACCGCTCGGGGATGCGGGAGACCATGCGGCCGTCGGGGCCCTGGACGTAGGAGAGGGTGTCCCAGACGACGACGTCGCGGCCGGCCGAGCGCTCGATCCGTTCGGACGCCTCCACGTTGCCCCTGAGCGTCTGCACGATGGTCACCTTCGGGACCGTGCGGGCGCGCATGGTGCCGTAGTCGAGCAGGGTGGCGTTCCTCGCCTCCAGAACCATGTCCTGGTACTGGTTCGCCGGGACCTTGGCGAGACGCGGGAAGGCGTACCAGCGCAGCAGGGGGGACAGGGCCGCGAAGAACACGGCGAGGGCGAGCAGGACCAGTCCGGACGTACGGCGCATCGCGGCCTCCCTCGGGGCGGTCAGGGGTGGGCGGGAACCGTCGTCAGCAGGGGCTTCGGGGACGTACCGCCCGCGGGCGAGCCGAGGGCCGTGATCGTGAGGACGAGGGCGAACGCGAGGGCGAGACCGGTCGCGGCGGCGATCAGGGCGCGCATGCGGGGCCTCCCGGCGGGGACGGAAACTTGACTGACTGACCGTCAGATCCGGGCACCGTAGCAACGCGGAGGCGAGAAGAGAACACGTTGCACATACGGGCGCGGCGCATACGCACGGGGGTGTCCCCGCCGTCGTGACGGCGGGGACACCCCCGTGCGTATGCGTGGGGTCAGGCGGAAGGCGACGCCGAGGGGGTCGGCGTGGTGGGCGTCTCGGTCACCGGGGTGGTCGGGGTGGTCGGGGTCGGCGACGCGGCCGTCTCCACGGTCAGTTCGACGGTGAGCGTGGCACCGCCGTCGGTGGTGACGCGCAGGAGGTAGGTGCCCGCGGTGTCGTCCGCGTACAGCTTCGGCAGCAGCAGTCGGCCGTTCGCGTCCGTCCGCAGGCCGCCGAGCGTTCGGACGGCGTTGCCGGCGGCGTCCTTGAAGTACGGGCCCTTGTCGTTCTGACTCGGGTCGTCGGCCGACACGATCAGGGTCGCCGTGGCGGCGACGCCGCCCGCGGCCGCGCCCTGGCGGGTCGCCTGCACCTGCACCTGCTCGGCGAACTCGCCGCCCGCCGGGCAGACCAGCGCGCCGTCACCGACCCGGGCGAGGGCGTCGGCGGTGCGCGCGGTGACGGTGGCGGTGTAGTCGACGCCGGTGACCGAGCGGCCGACCACGGCGGTGTGGACGGTGAAGGTGCCGGTCTTCTCCCCGGCGCGCAGCGCGGGCGTCACTGCGACACCCGAGGCGTCGGTGAGCACCGTGGCGACGTTCTCGCCGCCGGTGAAGGTGGCGTCGGTGTCACCGGTGATGGTGAACCGGATGCGGACCTTGCCGACGGCCTTGCCGGTTCGGGTCTCCGCCCTGGTGCTGATCGTCTCGGCGAACGCGTCGCCCGCCGTGGCGGTGAGCTCGGCGGTGCCAGCGTCCTCCAGGTGGTGGACGGTGTCGGTGGGCGTGCTCGGCGTGCCGGTGGGCGGGGTCGTCGGACGGCCGGGGATCGGGAGCTGCGGCTCGCGGCCCGGCTTGGTCTCGGACGGCCTCGGGCTCGGGGTCGACGGCTTGCGCGGCGGGCGCTGCTCGCCGCGCGGGGTGTCGCTGCGGTTGCCGGGGAGCGATCCGGTGCCGTCCGGGATCTCGTGGGCGCCCTCGCGGTAGTACTCCAGCCACGACAGGACCGTGTTGAGGTAGTCGGTGGAGTTGTTGTAGCTGAGGATCGCGCGGTCGAGGTCGTCCTGGCTCGACAGGTCCCAGCCGAAGCGGCACAGGTAGTGGGCGGAGGCGAGCGCGGCGTCGTAGATGTTGTTCGGGTCCTCGAGACCGTCGTCGTTGCCGTCCTTGCCCGCCCAGGCCCAGGTGGAGGGGATGAACTGCATCGGGCCGACGGCCTGGTCGTAGGCCGAGTTGCCGTCGAAGGCGCCGTTGTCGGTGTCCCTGATCAGCGCGAAGCCGTTGCCGTCGAGCTGCGGGCCCAGGATCGGGGTGATCGTGGTGCCGTTGGCGTCGACACGGCCGCCTCGGGCCTGCCCGGACTCGACCTTGCCGATGGCGGCGAGGAGCTCCCAGGGCAGGTTGCAGCCGGGCTTGGACGCGTTCAGCCGGGAGGCCGCCCTCTTGTAGGCGTCGAGGACGGTGGCGGGTATGCCGGACTCGGTCCCTCCGGCGCCCGGCGCGACCGTCGACGACGTGGTGGGGGCGGGGTTCGGGCTGTTCAGCGGCGGCAGGTCCGTGTAGTACGGGGAGTTGCCGGTCGCGCTGTCGTCCGCGCCGACGTCGGGCGTCGGCTGGGAGTCGGCGGTGGTCGATCTGCCCTCGTCGTCGACCGTCGCTCCCGGAGCCTGGGACGCGGACAGTGCCGCGACCGCCACAGCGGCCACAGCGGTCGTCGCCGCCCCCTTGCGCAGACGCCTGCCGATTTGCGCCGCCATGAAATGAACCCTCCCGTGGACGCCCGAGCGCCCGCCTCCGTTTGTTGCCCTCGCCCTGTTGTGACCGCCGACGCCTGGGGTCGGTTGCATCGGCGCCCGGTTTCGGCGCTTTGTTCGTTCGTGCGACAGGATCCGTGCGTCCGATCGGACAGGTCCGTTACGTCCGATCAGATGCTCGCTCCGGTGCGCCGCACCACGCGACCCTACGACAACTTCCCTGCCCCGTGGACCGGTTCGCGCCCCGTTTTCACCGTTCGGCCATGTGGCGTTGGCCGATGTTCGGATGTTCATCGGGGGCCGTTTCCGCGCAGGTCGGTCACGCATACTGAACTGCGGAGTCGGCCCAGGAGCGCGGCTCCGGCCCAACATCCTTCACAGGGAGAGCACTTGCCGTTCACCTTGAGCCACGCGGCCGCCGTGCTGCCCGTCGTGCGCACCGACGGAACCGGCCGCGGGGCGTTGATGCCGGCCGCCCTGATCGCGGGGTCGTTCTCGCCCGACTTGACCTACTACGCGGCGGGCGCGGTGTCCGGGGCGATGGAGTTCGGCGAGTTCACGCACTCGTTCCCCGGGGTCTTCACGGTCGACGTGCTCGTCTCGTGGGCCCTGGTCGGACTCTGGCTCCTCGTACGCGAACCGCTCGTCGCGCTGCTCCCCCGGCGTCGGCGGCCCCGTACGGCGACACTGCTGCGCTGCGGGGCGCCACGCGCGCGCGTGCGGGCCTCGACGGCGGCGTGGTGGTACGTCTCCGCGGCCCTCGGAGCGCTGACGCACGTCGTGTGGGACGCGTTCACGCACTTCGACGGCTGGGGCCTGCGCGTCTTCCCCGCGCTCGACCGGGACATCGCGGGCTCACCGCTGTTCTGGTACCTCCAGTACGGCGGTTCCGCGGTCGCCGCTGCGGTGATCCTGGTGTTCCTCGCACGGGCGCTGCGGCGGGTGCCCGCCGCAGCGCCCGTGGGGCTGCCGTCGCTGTCCGCGAGGGACCGGTGGGCGGCCGGGGCGCTGATCGGCGGCTGCGCGCTGGGTGGGGCGGTCCAGCGGGTGGCGCAGTGGTGGGCCGAGTGGGGTGCCTCCGCGAAACCGTGGGAGCTGATCCCGACCTTGTGCTTCGGGGTGGGCGCCGGACTGCTCGTCGGAGTGCTGCTGTACGCCGTCGCGGTCAGGGTGTTGCGCCCGGCCCCGGCTCAGGACGTGGCCGGCAGGGAGCCGAGCCGGGCGGCGCGCTGAGGGCGGGCCCCGCGGCGACGAACACGGTCAGGGTGCCGGCCGGGCGGGTGCGAGGCAGCAGGGCGAGCAGGAGGGCGAGGTAGCCGCCCACCAGATCGGCACACTGCCGCCACGGAGCCGTGCCGGACAGCCGGACGGCGGCGAGGGGACGGCATCGGACGAGCGGCCCGAGGGCCCGGCACCGGGCGAGCGCGCGGCCGAGGTCCGCGGCGACGCCGCGGACGGCCTCGGCCGGGCCGAGGACGATACGGGCGGTGCTTGCCCCGGCGGCGAAGGCCGGGACCGGCGCGAGCGGCTGTCGGGCCGGCCGGCGGTCGAGCATGCGTATACCCATGCCCGCATCCTGACGGCCGACGCCACCGCTCTGCTTTCCCGCGGGGGCCACGCGGGTGACGGCCCTCCCGGGATACGGGCACACGGCACGGACCGGGCGGGGGCCGGTGAGCGTGCCGTCGCCCGCCGACGGAGGTGTCGTCGACGCGGGTGACGGCCCTCCCGGGATACGGGCACACGGCACGGACCGGGCAGGGGCCGGTGAGCGTGCCGAGAACGGCCGGCGGACGAGGGCCGCGAGGGCGCGGACAACGGCCGACGGCCCCCGGCGGCGTACTGCCGGCGGAGGCCGTCGCACAAGGCTGCGCGGCCCTGCTAGTGCGCCGCCGACTCCCAGTCCGCCCCCACGCCCACCGAGACGTCCAGCGGAGCGCGGAGGTGCACGGCGCCGGCCATCTCGCGGCGGACGATCTCCTCGACGGCCTCGCGCTCGCCGGGGGCGATCTCCAGCACGATTTCGTCGTGGACCTGGAGGAGCATGCGGGAGGTCAGGTCCGCCTCGCGGAGGGCCTTGTCCACATGCAGCATGGCGATCTTGACGATGTCCGCCGCCGTGCCCTGGATCGGTGCGTTCAGCGCCATCCGCTCGGCCGCCTCACGGCGCTGGCGGTTGTCGCTGTTGAGGTCGGGCAGATAGCGGCGGCGGCCGAAGAGCGTGGCCGTGTAGCCCGTCGCACGGGCCTCGTCGACGACCCGGCGCAGATAGTCCCGCACGCCGCCGAAGCGCTCGAAGTAGGTGTCCATCAGACCGCGCGCCTCGGCGGCCTCGATGTTCAGCTGCTGGGAGAGGCCGAACGCGGACAGACCGTAGGCCAGGCCGTACGACATGGCCTTGATCTTGCGGCGCATCTCCGCGTCCACCGCCGACCCCTCGACGGCGAACACCTGCGAAGCCACGGTGGTGTGCAGGTCCTCGCCGGAGGTGAACGCCTCGATCAGGCCCTCGTCCTCGGACAGATGGGCCATCACGCGCAGCTCGATCTGGCTGTAGTCGGCCGTCATGAGGGACTCGAAGCCCTCTCCGACGACGAAGCCGCGGCGGATCGCCCTGCCCTCGTCCGTGCGGACGGGGATGTTCTGGAGGTTCGGGTCGGTGGACGACAGACGGCCCGTGGCGGCCACCGTCTGGTTGAACGTCGTGTGGATACGGCCGTCCGTCGCGATGGTCTTGATCAGGCCCTCGACCGTGACCCGCAGCTTCGCCTGCTCACGGTGGCGCAGCATGATCACCGGAAGCTCGTTGTCCGTCTGGGTCGCGAGCCAGGCCAGCGCGTCGGCGTCGGTGGTGTAGCCGGTCTTGGTCTTCTTGGTCTTGGGCAGCCCCAGTTCGCCGAAGAGGACCTCCTGGAGCTGCTTGGGCGAGCCCAGGTTGAACTCGTGCCCGGCCGCCGCGTGCGCCTCCTTCACGGCCTGCTGCACGGCACCGGCGAACATCTGCTCCATGGCTTCGAGGTGGGCGCGGTCGGCCGCGATGCCGGGCCGCTCCATCCGGGCGAGCAGCGCCGAGGTCGGCAGCTCCATGTCGCGCAGCAGCTCGGCGGAGCCGACCTCCTGCAGCCGGCCCTCGAAGGCCTGGCCGAGGTCGAGGACCGCGCGGGCCTGGATCATCAGCGCCTCGGCCTCGGCGGCGTCGTCCGCGCCGAAGGCGAGCTGTCCGTCGGCCGCTGCGGCCGGGGCCAGCTCGCGGTGCAGATACTCCATGGACAGCGCGTCCAGGTCGAAGGAGCGGCGGCCCGGCTTGACCAGGTAGGCGGCGAGCGCGGTGTCCATGCCGACGCCGGCGACGCTCCAGCCGTGCTCGGCGAAGACGCGCATCGCGCCCTTGGCGTTGTGGAAGATCTTCGGCCGGGCCTCGTCCGCGAGCCAGGCCGCCCACGTGCGCTCGTCCGCCTCGTCCAACTGGGACGGGTCGAACCAGGCGGCGGCACCGTCGGGCGCGGCCAGCGCGATCTCGGCGACCGAGCCGGTGCCCAGGGCCCAGGTGCCGACCGTGGCGACGCCGAGCACCCCGGTGCCGTGCTCGGTGAGCCAGCCGGTCAGCTCGCCGGTGCCCAGTACGGTGCCCTCCACCTCGACGCCGTCGGCGACGACGGGGGTGGCCTCGGTCTCCTCGGCGCCCGGGTCGACGGCGAGCAGCCGCTCGCGCAGCGAGGGGTTCCGGATCTCCAGGGTGTCCAGGACCATCGCGACGGACTTGCGGTCGTACGGCAGGCGCTCGAGGTCGGCGACCCCCTTGGGCAGCTCGACGGTGCGCACCATCTCCGTGAGCCGCCGGTTGAGCTTGACGGCCTCCAGGTGGTCACGGAGGTTCTGACCGGCCTTGCCCTTGACCTCCTCGACGCGCTCGACCAGCTCGGCGAACGAACCGAACTGGTTGATCCACTTCGCGGCCGTCTTCTCGCCGACGCCCGGGATGCCGGGGAGGTTGTCGGACGGGTCGCCGCGCAGGGCGGCGAAGTCTGGGTACTGCGCGGGCGTCAGGGCGTACTTCTCGAACACCTTCTCCGGGGTGAACCGGGTCAGCTCGGAGACGCCCTTGGTCGGGTACAGCACCGTGGTGTGCTCGGACACCAGCTGGAAGGAGTCGCGGTCGCCGGTGACGATCAGCACCTCGAAGCCCTCGGCCTCGGCCTGGGTGGCGAGCGTGGCGATGACGTCGTCGGCCTCGAAGCCGTCGACCGCGAACCGGGAGACGTGCATCGCGTCGAGCAGCTCGCCGATCAGCTCGACCTGGCCCTTGAACTCGTCCGGGGTCTTGGAGCGGTTCGCCTTGTACTCGGTGAACTCCTCCGAACGCCAGGTCTTGCGCGAGACGTCGAAGGCCACCGCGAAGTGCGTGGGCGCCTCGTCGCGCAGGGTGTTCGCCAGCATCGACGCGAAGCCGTAGATCGCGTTCGTCGGCTGGCCCGTCGCGGTGGTGAAGTTCTCCGCGGGCAGCGCGAAGAACGCGCGGTAGGCCAGCGAGTGCCCGTCCATCAGCATCAGCCGCGGACGGTCGCCGGAGGTCTTGTCGGTCTTCTTCGATGCTGTCTCTGCCACGCCCCCGATCCTGCCACGCCCCACTGACACTCGGCCCCCGCCTCCCGGGCGAGACCGCTCCGGGGGCGGCCGCGGGACGAGGAGCACGCCACACCCACGCCCTCGCCGGGGCGGCCGCGGGACGAGGAGCGCGCCACGCTCGCACACGCCCGCACCCGCACCCAGGCCCACACGCGCACCCATGCCCGCACCACACCCACGAGCACCCGTCACCTCCGCACACCATGACCGCACGGCCCCCACGCCCGGCGGCTCCCGCCGTCAGTGCCCCGTGCGAGGATCGAAGAGGTACCGCACACACGCAGGAGCAAAAGGAGAGCGTGGCATGGCAACGAAGCCGCCCACCGCCGATCCGGTCCAGGACGCACCCGAGGTCGCGGAGCCGCAGCACGCGGCGGCGGGACTCACCGCCATCGGGCACACCCTGCGTGTCGCGCAGCAGCAGATGGGCGTCAAGCGCACCGCGCTGACCCTGCTGCGGGTCAACCAGAAGGACGGCTTCGACTGCCCGGGCTGCGCCTGGCCCGAGCCGGACCACCGGCACGCGATGGAGTTCTGCGAGAACGGCGCGAAGGCGGTCGCCGAGGAGGCCACGCTGCGCCGGGTGACCCCCGGGTTCTTCGCCGCGCACCCCGTCGCCGACCTGGCGAACCGCAGCGGTTACTGGCTGGGCCAGCAGGGCCGGCTCACGCACCCGATGTACCTGCCCGAGGGCGGCGAGCACTACGAGCCGGTCACCTGGGAGCGCGCCTTCGACATCGTCGCCGAGGAGATCTCCGCGCTCGGCTCCCCCGACGAGGCCGTGTTCTACACCTCGGGCCGGACCAGCAACGAGGCCGCGTTCCTCTACCAACTGTTCGCGCGCGAGCTGGGCACCAACAACCTGCCGGACTGCTCCAACATGTGCCACGAGTCGTCGGGTTCGGCACTCAACGAGACCATCGGCATCGGCAAGGGCAGCGTCCTGCTGGAGGACCTGTACCAGGCCGATCTGATCGTCGTGGCCGGGCAGAACCCCGGCACCAACCATCCGCGCATGCTCTCCGCCCTGGAGCGGGCGAAGGCGAACGGCGCGCGGATCATCAGCGTCAACCCGCTGCCGGAGGCGGGCCTGGAGCGGTTCAAGAACCCGCAGACCGCCAAGGGGCTCACCACCGGCGCCTCGCTCACCGATCTGTTCCTCCAGATCCGCATCGGCGGCGACCAGGCCCTGTTCCGTCTCCTCAACAAGCTGATCCTCCAGACCGAGGGCGCCGTCGACGAGCTGTTCGTGCGCGAGCACACCCATGGCTTCCAGGAGTTCGCCGAGGCCGCCCGCGCCGCCGACTGGGACGAGACCCTCGCGGCGACCGGCCTGTCGCGGCAGGAGATCGAGCGGGCCCTGGAGATGGTGCTGGCGTCCAAGCGCACCATCGTGTGCTGGGCGATGGGTCTCACCCAGCACAAGCACGCGGTGCCGACCATCCGCGAGGTGGTCAACTTCCTGCTGCTGCGCGGCAACATCGGCCGCCCCGGCGCGGGCGTGTGCCCGGTGCGCGGCCATTCCAACGTGCAGGGCGACCGCACGATGGGCATCTTCGAACGGCCCGCGCCCGCCTTCCTCGACGCCCTGGAGAAGGAGTTCGGGTTCGCGCCCCCGCGCGAGCACGGCTTCGACGTCGTCCGCGCGATCCAGGCGCTGCGCGACGGCGAGGCGAAGGTCTTCTTCGCCATGGGCGGCAACTTCGTCTCCGCCTCCCCCGACACCGACGTCACCGAGGCGGCCATGCGGCGCGCCCGGCTGACCGTCCATGTGTCGACCAAGCTGAACCGCTCGCACGCGGTCACGGGCGCGCGTGCCCTGATCCTGCCGACGCTGGGCCGTACCGAGCGCGACGTCCAGGGCGGCGGCGAGCAGTTCGTGACGGTCGAGGACTCGATGGGCATGGTGCACGCCTCCCGGGGCCGCCTGGAGCCCGCGGGCAGGCAGCTGCTGTCGGAGCCGGCGATCGTGTGCCGGCTGGCGCGGCGGGTGCTGGGCGAGGGGTCGAGCACCCCGTGGGAGGAGTTCGAGAAGGACTACGCCACGATCCGGGACCGCATCGCGCGCGTGATCCCCGGCTTCGAGGACTTCAACGCGCGCGTGGAGCAGCCCGGCGGCTTCACGCTGCCGCACGCCCCGCGCGACGAGCGCCGCTTCCCCACCGCGACCGGCAAGGCCAACTTCACCGCCGCGCCGGTGGAGTTCCCCGACCTGCCCGAGGGGCGGCTGCTGCTCCAGACACTGCGCTCGCACGACCAGTACAACACCACGATCTACGGCCTGGACGACCGCTACCGGGGCATTCGGGGCGGCCGGCGCGTGGTCCTGGTCAACGCCGAGGACGCGCGGGCCCTCGGGGTCGCCGACGGCGCGTACGTGGACCTGGTGAGCGAGTGGAGGGACGGCGTGGAGCGTCGCGCGCCGGGCTTCCGGGTCGTGCTCTACCCGACCGCGCGGGGCTGCGCGGCCGCCTACTACCCGGAGACCAACGTCCTCGTCCCGCTGGACGCGACCGCGGACACCAGCAACACCCCGGCCAGCAAGTCCGTAGTGGTCCGTCTGGAACAATCGGCGACCGACTGAGCGTTTGCTCAGCCGAGAGTGACGTATTGACCGAACGAACGGAGCCGGGTCCATGGGCGAGCAGCAGCACGTGAAGTTCCCGCAGGAGGTCCTCGACGAGTACGCGGCCCTCGGCGTCGACCTGCCCGCGCTGTTCTCCGCGGGGCATCTCGGCACGCGCATGGGCGTCCAGATCGTGGAAGCCTCCGCCGAGCGGGTCGTGGGGACCATGCCGGTCGAGGGCAACACCCAGCCGTACGGCCTGCTGCACGGTGGCGCTTCCGCGGTGCTGGCCGAGACCCTCGGCTCGATCGGCTCGATGCTGCACGGCGGCGTCTCGAAGATCGCCGTCGGTGTCGACCTGAACTGCACGCACCACCGCGGTGTGCGCTCCGGCGTCGTCACGGGCGTGGCCACGCCCGTCCACCAGGGCCGGTCCACGGCGACGTACGAGATCGTGATCAGCGACGAGGAGGGGCGGCGCGTGTGCAGCGCGCGGCTGACCTGCCTGCTGCGCGACGTCGGCCCGAAGGACGCGGAGCGGGTGGGCGCCCAGGCCTGACCGGCACCGGACAGAGGCCGGCCGGCGGTCACCCGACACCGGACGGAGCCCGCCGATCACCCTGCACCGGAAAGGGACCGCCGGTCACCCGACACCGGACGTAGGCCGGCGGCCTCCCGATCCCGGACGAAGGCCGCCGATCACCGGCCGGCGAAGCCCGCGTGGGGCGCGACGTACGCGGCCCACGCGGGCCAAGCCCCGGCCCCGGGCCAACCCGGCCCGGCAGACCCGCCGCGAGGCAGCCACGTACCGCGCGGTTCCGCACGCGCCCTGTGGACGGCGGGGCCCCCGGCCCGACCCGAAACGATCACGCCAAACCCCGCCCGTCCAAGGACGCCGCGCCGCCACCCCGTTGATCCCGTACGCGCGGAGGCATAACGTCGGTACATGACAACGAGAGGGCACCTCTCGTGGGGAGCGGCACTGTGCGGGGCACTCCTGCTGTCCGGCCCGCTGATCTCCGGATGCGCGGACGCGGACCGGCCGGCGGACGAGGCGGCCGCCTCCGGAGCGCCGTCGCCGCCCACCACCGCGCCGGCCGACCTGTGCGCCCGGATCGTCGCCCACTGGTCGCGCGAGGTCCTCGACAGCGGCACGTACGGGGACTACCAGTCGATGGGCCTCTCCAACGGGCAGTACGAGATCCTCATCGCTGTCGTCGATGCCGCCCGCGCCGAACGGAAGCGTCACGGCTCCGCAGCCGCAGGGCGGTTGATAGACCATCAGGCCCACCGGCGCTGCGCCGATCGCCACCGCGCGGGCGAACCGACCGGGGGGCCGTGGAGTTGAGCGGCACGGGCCCCGTCGAACCGGGCGAAGGGACCCTGGAGCGGCCCCCGCCGAAGGCACGCCCTCCGCTGCTCCCGCGCGGCGGCCCCGCCCGCCGCGCCCTGATCGCGGGCGCGAGCGCCGCAGCCCTCCTCGTCGCGGGCGGCTACCTCTACGCCACCCGGCCGGAGCCGCCACCGAAGGCACTGCCGCCCTACCCCTCACAGGTGGTCAGAGTCGACTATGTCGGCCCTGCAACCCCACCATCCAGTGCCCCGAGAGGTAGTTTTGCCTTCGAAATCTCGCTGATCGTGGCATCCGGTCCACAGATTACGGTGCTGCGGATATCTCAGCCGTACTCCGGCCTTTCCATGACATCGATTCCTCGCCCGCCTTTCCGGACAAGGACCCAAATCCCCTACAAGATCCGCATCAGCATGTGGGTGACGGAATGCGGGAAAGCGCCACGGAGCGCCGGGCTCCCTTTCCTCGACGTAACTCTACGTAATGCGCGCGCAATACAGACGCACAGCTTCATCCTCGGCACCCCCTATGCGCGGGATCTGGCGGACGCTCTGCAAGTAGCCTGCAGCAACGACTTTGCGACATCACCGAAACGCTAGATCACTCCTGTTGACGACGGAGGCCGTCCTGCGCGTCTCACAATACGGACTTCGCGAATCAGTCAGAATTCCGCGCTTCCCCCCAGGAAGTACCGCTCTGCATTACCTCGTGTCATAACAAGAGAGTCACAGCCTTCGTCAGGCTCTCCTCCCGGTTCCCCACCCACGCTTAGAGTCACGCCCAGTCACCGCGCCAACGGAATCGAAGTCACTTCGGCCCCAGCGCTCGACTCGGCCTCTCCCACCGGGGAGCGGCCGCGCCAGGGAAAGGACTGGATCGTGCGTCAACGTTCGCTCATCGCCATTACCGCCGCGCTGGCAGCGGGAGCTCTCACCCTCACCGCCTGCGGCTCGCGCGACGAGAACGGCGGCGGCTCGGACAACACCGGCGCCGCGGGCACCACCAAGGTCGTCATCGGTGTCGACGCCCCCCTGACGGGTGACCTGTCCGCGCTGGGTCTCGGCATCAAGAACTCCGTCGACCTCGCCGCCAAGACGGCCAACAAGCAGAAGTACGTCGAGGGTGTGACCTTCGAGGTCCAGGCCCTGGACGACCAGGCCCAGCCGTCCTCCGGCCAGCAGAACGCCACCAAGCTCGTCGCCAACAAGGACGTCCTCGGTGTCGTCGGCCCGCTGAACTCCTCCGTGGCCGAGTCCATGCAGAAGGTCTTCGACGACGCCAAGCTCGTCGAGGTCTCGCCCGCCAACACCAACCCCGCCCTCACCCAGGGTGCGGACTGGCAGAAGACGAAGGCGCGCACCTACAAGTCGTACTTCCGCACCGCGACCACGGACGCCATCCAGGGCCCGTTCGCCGCGCAGTACGTCTACAACGACGCCAAGAAGAAGAAGGTCTTCGTCATCGACGACAAGAAGACCTACGGCGCCGGCCTGGCGTCGACCTTCACCGAGGAGTTCAAGAAGCTCGGCGGCAAGGTCGTCGGCACCGAGCACATCGACCCCGACACCAAGGACTTCTCCGCGGTGGCCACCGAGGTCAAGAGCAGCGGCGCGGACGTCGTCTACTACGGCGGCGAGTACCCGCAGGCCGGCCCTCTCAGCAAGCAGATCAAGGCCGCCGGTTCCAAGATCCCGCTCGTCGGCGGTGACGGCATCTACAGCGCCGACTTCATCTCGCTGACCGGCGCCGCCGGCACCGGCGACCTGGCCACCTCGGTCGGCGCCCCGGTCGAGGAGCTGCCCTCGGCGAAGGAGTTCGTCGCCAACTACAAGGCCGCGGGCTACAAGGAGGCCTTCGAGGCCTACGGCGGCTACTCCTACGACTCCGCCTGGGCGATCATCGAGGCCGTGAAGAAGGTCGTCGAGGACAACGGCGGCAAGCTCCCGGACGACGCGCGTGCCAAGGTCACCGAGGCCATGCAGGGCGTCTCCTTCGACGGTGTGACCGGCACGGTCTCCTTCGACGAGTTCGGTGACGCGACCAACAAGCAGCTCACCGTGTACGCCGTCAAGGACGGTAAGTGGGCCCCGGTCAAGTCCGGCACCTACACCGGCTGACACCTCCTCACGCACCACCCCTGAGCCGCGCGGGGCGCTGCAACACTGGCGCCCCGCGCGGACTCGCATCCGGTCCCATCCGTCGAATCATCCGAAACGTCTCGGAGGACATGCGGTGAACGAACTGCCGCAGCAGCTGGTCAACGGCCTGCTACTAGGATCCATGTACGGGCTGGTCGCCATTGGCTACACAATGGTCTATGGCATCGTCCAGCTCATCAACTTCGCCCACGGTGAGATCTTCATGGTGGGCGGGTTCGGCGCCCTCACAGTCTGGCTCTACGTGCTGCCCGACGGCACGTCGATGTGGGTGGCTCTGCCCCTCATGCTCATAGGCGGCATCATCGTCGCCGTGCTTGTCGCCATGGGGGCGGAACGGTTCGCCTACCGTCCCCTGCGTACCGCTCCACGCCTCGCCCCGCTGATCACGGCCATCGGCCTCTCGCTCGCGCTGCAGCAGGCGGTCTGGGCCTGGTACCCGGACGCGAACTCCGCGATCACGTTCCCGCAGATCGAGGGCGGCCCCTTCGAGATCGGCAACGTCACGATCCAGACCGGCGACGTCTTCCTCCTCGTCGCCGCTCCCATCAGCATGGCGATCCTCGCGTACTTCGTGATGAAGACCCGCACCGGCCGCGGCATGCAGGCCACCGCGCAGGACCCCGACACCGCCAAGCTCATGGGCATCAACACCGACCGCATCATCGTGATCGCGTTCGCCCTCGGTGCCGCGTTCGCCGCCGTCGGAGCCGTCGCCTACGGCCTCAAGTACGGCGAGGTCCAGTTCCGCATGGGCTTCATCCTCGGCCTCAAGGCCTTCACCGCGGCCGTCCTCGGCGGCATCGGCAACATCTACGGCGCCATGCTCGGCGGCATCGTCCTCGGCGTCGCCGAGGCCCTGTCGACGGCCTACATCGCCGACATCCCCGGCATGGAGCAGTTCGGCAGCCAGTCCTGGGCCAACGTCTGGGCCTTTGCTCTCCTCATCCTCGTACTGCTGGTCAGGCCCCAGGGTCTGCTCGGCGAACGCGTCGCGGACAGGGCGTGAGACCGATGACGACACAGACAACCGCACCCGAGACGTCCCCCAGCGACGACGCCGTCAAGCACGCCGGCCTGATCGGGCTCCCCCAGCCCCTGGCCCGTGCCCTGGCCACCGCCGGCGGCGCCCTCGCCGTCGTCTCGACCTTCATGGCGTGGACCTGGACCTCCGAGTTCCCCGGGGACCTCACCGTCTACGGCTACCCCGGCGGCCTCCAGGTCCTGGTCCTCATCGGCGGCGCCCTCACCACCCTGCTGGGCCTCTCCTCGTACGGCGTCAAGGGCCTGCGCTGGCTGACCCCGGCCAGCTCCGACAGCGCCCTGCGGCTCGCCGCGTTCGGCACCTTCGCCACCACCTGGTACACGATCATCGCGATCAGCGCCCAGCTCGGCGGCCTGGTGAACCTGGAGCCCGGCGGCTGGATCGCCGGCGTGGCCACGCTCGTGGCCGTGCTCGGCGCGTTCTCGCTGTCGTTCGACTGGCCCCGGCCCGAGCCCATCGATCCCGACGACAGCTGGACCGAGCATCTGCGTCACAGGCTGCGCGGAGCCGGCGCGGTCCTCAAGGCCTCGCTCGCGACCGGCACGTCCGCCCCGGCGCGCAAGCTCCCGGCGTACGCCGAGATCCTGATCATCGTCGCCGCGCTCACCGTCGGCCTGACCGTCTTCACGTACGGCATCGGCACCGAGTACGACGAGCTGTTCATCGGCTTCATGATCACCGCCGGCTTCGGCTTCGCGGCTCTCGCCAAGGCCGGCCTCGTGGGCCGGGTCTCGGCGCTCACCACCAAGTACCGCACGGTCACGATGGCCGGTGCCTTCGCGGCGGCCGCCGCGTTCCCCTTCACCCAGTCCGACGACCAGTACGCGACGATCGGCGTCTACATCCTGATCTTCGCGACCGTGGCCCTCGGTTTGAACATCGTCGTCGGCCTCGCGGGCCTGCTCGACCTCGGTTACGTCGCGTTCCTCGGTGTCGGCGCCTACACCGCGGCCATGGTCTCCGGGTCCCCCTCGTCGCCGTTCGACCTCCAGCTGCCGTTCTGGGCCTCCGCCCTGGTCGGCGCGGCCGTCGCCATGATCTTCGGTGTCATCATCGGCGCGCCGACCCTGCGTCTGCGCGGCGACTACCTGGCCATCGTCACCCTCGGCTTCGGTGAGATCTTCCGTATCACCGTCCTCAACCTGGACGGCACTTCGGGCCCCGACGTCACCAACGGCTCCAACGGCATCTCCGCCATCCCCAACCTCGACATCCTGGGCTTCGACTTCGGCGCCGAGCACACCATCTTCGGCTTCACCATCGCGCGGTTCGCCAACTACTTCCTGCTGATGCTCCTCATCACGCTGATCGTCGTGGTGGTCTTCCGCCGCAGCAGCGAGTCCCGCATCGGCCGCGCCTGGATCGCCATCCGCGAGGACGAGACGGCCGCGCTGGCCATGGGCATCAACGGCTTCCGGGTCAAGCTCATCGCCTTCGCACTGGGTGCCGCTCTCGCCGGTCTCGCCGGTACGGTGCAGGCCCACGTCACGTACACCGTGACGCCGGAGCAGTACCAGTTCGCCCACGTCGTCCCGCCGAACTCCGCGTTCCTGCTGGCGGCCGTCGTCCTGGGCGGCATGGGCACCATCAGCGGCCCGCTCGTCGGCGCCGCCCTGCTCTACCTCATCCCGGCCAAGCTTCAGTTCCTCGGTGACTACCAGCTCTTCGCCTTCGGCCTCGCGCTGGTGCTGCTGATGCGCTTCCGCCCGGAGGGCCTCATCCCCAACCGGCGCCGCCAGCTCGAGTTCCACGAGGACGCCGCCGCTCCCACAGTCCTCGGCAAGGCAGGGGCCTGACCACATGACCACCGAAACCACCACCAAGGACACCGCACCCACCGGGACGACGGTGCTCGACGCCCGCGGCGTCACCATGCGCTTCGGCGGCCTCACCGCCGTACGAGGCGTGGACCTCCAGGTCAACAGCGGTGAGATCGTCGGACTCATCGGCCCCAACGGCGCCGGCAAGACGACCTTCTTCAACTGCCTGACCGGCCTGTACGTGCCCACCGAGGGCGAGGTCCGCTACAAGGGCCAGGTCCTGCCGCCGAAGTCCTTCAAGGTCACGGCGGCCGGCATCGCCCGTACGTTCCAGAACATCCGTCTGTTCGCCAACATGACGGTCCTGGAGAACGTCCTGGTCGGCCGGCACACCCGCACCAAGGAAGGCCTCTGGTCCGCCCTGCTGCGCGGTCCCGGCTTCCACAAGGCCGAGGCCGCCTCCCGCGCACGCGCCATGGAACTCCTGGAGTTCGTCGGGCTCGCGAACAAGGCGGAGCACCTCGCGCGCAACCTCCCCTACGGCGAGCAGCGCAAGCTGGAGATCGCGCGAGCCCTGGCCAGCGAGCCCGGGCTGCTGCTCCTCGACGAGCCCACCGCCGGCATGAACCCCCAGGAGACCCGGGCCACCGAGGAACTGGTCTTCGCCATCCGCGACATGGGCATCGCCGTCCTCGTCATCGAGCACGACATGCGCTTCATCTTCAACCTCTGCGACCGGGTTGCCGTGCTCGTCCAGGGCGAGAAGCTCGTCGAGGGCGACAGCGCGACCGTCCAGGGCGACGAGCGCGTCGTCGCCGCCTACCTCGGCGAGCCCTTCGAGGGCGACCCGGGGACGACGGAGGCGGCGGAGGTCGCGGCCGCCGAGGCGGCAGCCGACGCACCGAAGGACAACGCGCCCGGCAAGGAGAACGACCGATGACCGCACTGCTCGAAGTCGAGGACCTCCGGGTCGCCTACGGCAAGATCGAGGCCGTGAAGGGCATCTCCTTCAAGGTGGAGGCCGGCGAGGTCGTCACCCTCATCGGCACCAACGGCGCGGGCAAGACCACGACCCTGCGCACGCTGTCCGGTCTGCTCAAGCCGGTCGGCGGCCAGATCCGCTTCGAGGGCAAGTCCCTGAAGAAGATCCCCGCCCACAAGATCGTCTCGCTGGGACTCGCGCACTCCCCCGAGGGGCGGCACATCTTCCCCCGCATGACGATCGAGGACAACCTCCGCCTCGGTGCCTTCCTGCGCAGCGACAGGACCGGCATCGAGAAGGACATCCAGCGTGCCTACGACCTCTTCCCCATCCTCGGGGAACGTCGCAAGCAGGCCGCGGGAACCCTTTCGGGCGGTGAGCAGCAGATGCTCGCCATGGGCCGGGCGCTGATGTCCCAGCCGAAGCTGCTCATGCTCGACGAGCCCTCGATGGGTCTCTCGCCGATCATGATGCAGAAGATCATGGCGACCATCGCCGAGCTCAAGTCGCAGGGCACGACGATCCTGCTCGTCGAGCAGAACGCCCAGGCGGCACTGTCCCTGGCCGACCACGGCCATGTGATGGAGGTCGGCAGCGTCGTCCTGTCGGGCACGGGCCGGGACCTGCTGCACGACGACTCGGTGCGCAAGGCGTACCTCGGCGAGGACTGAGCACCCGCGTGAACGGCTGAGGCCCGCGTCCCGGATCACCGGGGCGCGGGCCTCACGCTTGACGCGACGGGGTCAGCCCTTGTCGGCCTTCGCGGCCTTCTTCTCCTCGGCGTCCTGGATGACGGCCTCGGCGACCTGCTGCATGGACATGCGGCGGTCCATGGACGTCTTCTGGATCCAGCGGAACGCGGCCGGCTCCGACAGGCCGTACTCGGTCTGGAGGATCGACTTGGCGCGGTCGACCAGCTTGCGCGTCTCCAGGCGCAGAGTGAGGTCGGCGACCTCCTTCTCCAGCTCCTTGAGCTGCGTGTACCGGGACACGGCCATCTCGATCGCCGGGACGACGTCGCTCTTGCTGAAGGGCTTGACCAGGTACGCCATGGCACCGGCGTCCCGCGCGCGTTCGACCAGGTCGCGCTGGGAGAAGGCGGTGAGCATCAGCACCGGGGCGATCGACTCCTCGGTGATCTTCTCGGCCGCGGAGATGCCGTCGAGCCTGGGCATCTTCACGTCGAGGATGACCAGGTCGGGCCGGTGCTCCCGGGCCAGTTCGACGGCCTGCTCGCCGTCGCCCGCCTCGCCGACGACCGTGTAGCCCTCCTCCTCCAGCATCTCCTTGAGGTCGAGGCGGATCAGCGCCTCGTCCTCGGCGATGACGACACGGGTCGTCAGCGGAGGCACGTGCGACTTGTCGTCGTCGGGCGCGTCTACGGGCTGGGGCGACTCGGGCGCGGTCACGGGGGCTCCTTGTTCAGGGCGGGGTACTGCTGACAAGAGCCTACCCAGCTGCGGTAAGGTGGGGACACGGCGGGTGACCGTCGCCCTTTGTTTCCAAGGAAGCCCCGGTAGCCCAGCGGTAGAGGCAATGGTCTCAAACACCATCCAGCGTCGGTTCGAATCCGACCCGGGGTACTTTTCCTCTAAATCCAAGGTCACTACCATTCGGCGGATGTTCGCGTTCTGGTGAACATCCGTTTTTCGCGTCGTATCGCCGGAAGCGCTCACGTGCGGTAGCCATGCGAGCGAACGAACCCGGCATCCGGACAATCGCCGAACGAACAAACAATGCCGTCGTTCGCACGACTTCGGCCGAACCGCTCGATTCCGGCCCGGCCACCGCGTCCGCCCGTCGGTCCGTCAGCCCGCCGGTCCGTCAGTCCGTCAGCCCGCCGGTCCGTCAGTCCGTCAGTCCGTCAGTCCGAACCGTCGCCGATGTGGTGCACGCGGACCAGGTTGGTGGTGCCGGACACCCCGGGGGGCGAGCCGGCCGTGATGACGACCGTGTCCCCCTTCTCGCAGCGGCCGTACTTCAGCAGCAGCTCGTCGACCTGGGCGACCATCGCGTCGGTGGTGTCGACGCTCGGCCCGAGGAACGTCTCGGCGCCCCAGGTGAGGCTGAGCTGGGAGCGGGTCGCCGGGTCGGGCGTGAAGGCGAGGAGGGGGATCGGGGAGCGGTAGCGGGACAGCCGGCGGGCGGTGTCGCCGGACTGGGTGAAGGCGACCAGGAACCGGGCGCCGAGGAAGTCGCCCATCTCCGCCGCCGCGCGGGCCACCGCACCGCCCTGGGTGCGGGGCTTGTTGCGTTCGGTCAGCGGCGGCAGGCCCTTGGCGAGCATGTCCTCCTCCGCCGCCGTGACGATGCGGGCCATCGTCCGGACCGTCTCGACGGGGTGCTTGCCGACGCTCGTCTCGCCGGACAGCATCACCGCGTCGGTGCCGTCGAGCACGGCGTTGGCGACGTCGCTGGCCTCGGCCCTGGTCGGACGCGAGTTGTCGATCATCGAGTCGAGCATCTGGGTCGCCACGATCACCGGCTTGGCGTTGCGCTTGGCCAGCTTGATCGCCCGCTTCTGGACCATCGGCACCTGTTCCAGCGGCATCTCCACGCCGAGGTCGCCGCGCGCGACCATGATGCCGTCGAAGGCGGCCACGATGTCGTCCACGGCGTCCACCGCCTGCGGCTTCTCCACCTTGGCGATGACCGGGAGCCGACGGCCCTCCTCGGCCATGATCTGGTGCACGTCCTCGGCGTCGCGTCCGCTGCGGACGAAGGAGAGGGCGATGACGTCGCAGCCGGTGCGCAGGGCCCAGCGCAGGTCGTCCTCGTCCTTTTCCGAGAGCGCGGGGACGGAGACGGCGACCCCGGGGAGGTTGAGCCCCTTGTGGTCGGAGATCACACCGCCCTCGACGACGGTCGTGCGCACCCGCGGGCCCTCGACGGACGTGACCTCCAGGCACACCTTGCCGTCGTCCACGAGGATGCGCTCACCGGCGGTGACGTCCTCCGCGAGCCCCTCGTACGTCGTCCCGCACTGGTGGCGGTCGCCCTCGGCGCCGTCCTCGACGGTGATGGTGAAGCTGTCACCGCGTTCGAGGAGTACGGGGCCTTCGGTGAAGCGGCCGAGTCGGATCTTCGGACCTTGAAGGTCGGCGAGGACGCCGACACTGCGACCGGTCTCGTCCGCGGCCTTGCGGACGCGGTGGTAACGCTCCTCGTGCTCGGCGTGCGTGCCGTGGCTGAGGTTGAGGCGGGCGACGTCCATTCCGGCTTCGACCAATGCCTTGATCTGGTCGTACGAGTCGGTGGCGGGGCCCAGGGTACAGACGATCTTTGCTCGGCGCATACTTCGAGCCTATGCCTTACCGGTGGGTAGAGAATTGGCCGGGCATGACCACTCAACAACCTTTGCGTGAAGCGGTGTTGACAACTGTTGAATTGTGCGGGGGGCCGCTCCGATGAGCATTCCGCCGGGGAGCGAAGGCCTCTTCCGGCTCGCCCTGGAAGCGTGCCCGCCTTTCCATTCGAATTCCGCTCTGCTGCCTGAATTCCCTACAGGCGCGGCGGATTCATCGTGAAACGCGCGTCGACCACGGCGTACACGTGCTGGCGCTCGGGTTCGAGGTCGAGGGGCGCGGCGGTGCCGGCCTCGGCGGCCACGGCGTAGGCGGCGGAGCGCATCCGGCCGGCGCCGGCCTGGTGGGCCAGACGGTTCTCGGCGTCGGCGTCGGCGAGTTCGAGCAGGGCGACGAGACGGGTGCCGAGCGCCTCGGCGTACTCGCGGGCCCGCTGGACCGCCTCGCGTACGGCCTGCTGCCTGGCCTCTCGGTGCGCGGGCGAGTCGGGGCGCAGCGACCACCAGGGGCCGTCGACATGGGTGAGGTCCAGGTCGGCGAGGCGGGTGGTGAGTTCACCGAGGGCGGTGAAGTCGGTGAGCTCGGCGGTGATCCGTACGGTGCCGTGGTAGCTGTGCACGCGTTCGCCCCGGCCGTGCTTGGTGAGCTCCGGGGTGACCGAGAAGGCGCCGGTCTCCACGCGTTCGACGGCGTCGCCGTAGGACCTGACGAGGTCGAGGACGGCGGCGTTGCGTCGGGTGAGGTCGTCGAGGGCCGCGCGGCGGTCGCGGCCCCGTGCGCCGGCCGTGATGCCGAGTCGGGCGAGTTCGGGGTCGACCTCGAGGTGGGCCTCGCCCCTGACGGCGATACGGGGGGCGCCGGGTGTGCCGTAGGGGACGGGCGGCTGGGGACTCGCGGGCTCGGGTGTGGTCATACGTCCCACTCTGTCACCGCGCGGGCGGTTCAAGTCCGTTGATTCACAGGTTGGGTCACCCAATCGAAACCTGCCCGGCCTATTGCGTCTCGCCATGCTCGGGTCAGAATCTACGCGCACTGTCTACGCGCGTTGTCGCTGTTTCTCGTCGCCGAGGAGAGTTCGAAGATGGCCTTGGACCGCCGGAAGTTCCTGAAGAAGTCCGCCGTGACCGGGGCGGGGGTGGCGCTGGCCGGCACGGCGGCGGCTCCGGCCGCGCAGGCCGCCGAGAGCGCGCCGGCCGCCGAGGGCCGGGAGAAGCGGTACGCGCTGACCGTGATGGGCACCACCGACCTGCACGGCAACGTCTTCAACTGGGACTACTTCAAGGACGCCGAGTACACCGACGCCAAGGGCAACTCCAAGGGCCTGGCGCGCATCTCGACCCTGGTCGACCAGGTGCGCGAGGAGAAGGGCCGCTGCAACACGCTGCTGCTCGACGCGGGTGACACGATCCAGGGCACCCCGCTGACCTACTACTACGCCAAGGTCGACCCGATCACCGCCGAGGGCGGTCCGGTGCACCCGATGGCACAGGCCATGAACGCCATCGGGTACGACGCGGTGGCGCTCGGCAACCACGAGTTCAACTACGGCATCGAGACGCTCCGCAAGTTCGAGGAGCAGTGCGACTTCCCGCTGCTGGGCGCGAACGCGGTGGACGCCAAGACACTGCGGCCGGCGTTCCCGCCGTACTTCATGAAGACCTTCCACGTGAAGGGCGCGCGGCCGGTGAAGGTGGCGGTGCTGGGTCTGACGAACCCCGGCATCGCGATCTGGGACAAGGCGTACGTGCAGGGCAAGCTGGCGTTCCCGGGTCTGGAGGAGCAGGCCGCGAAGTGGGTGCCGAAGCTGAAGTCGATGGGCGCGGACGTGGTGATCGTCTCCGCGCACAGCGGTTCCTCGGGCACCTCGTCCTACGGCGACCAGCTGCCGTACGTCGAGAACGCGGCGGCGAACGTGGCGCGGCTGGTGCCGGACATCGACGCGATCCTGGTGGGCCACGCCCATGTGGAGATCCCGGAGCTGAAGGTCGTCAACGAGAAGACGGGCCGGACGGTCGTGCTCTCCGAGCCGCTGTGCTACGCGGAGCGGCTGACCCTGTTCGACATCGGTCTGGTGTTCCGCAAGGGCCGTTGGGAGGTCGAGACGGTCGCGGCCTCGCTGCGCAACTCGAACACGGTGGCCGACGACCCGAAGATCTCCCAGCTGCTCGACGACGAGCACGCGGCGGTCGTGGAGTACGTCAACCAGGTGGTCGGAACGGCGACCGAGACGCTCACGACGGTCGAGGCGCGCTACAAGGACGCTCCGATCATCGATCTGATCACAAGGGTCCAGGAGGACGTGGTGCGCGCCGCGCTGGCGGGCGGCGAGTACGCGGCCCTGCCGGTGATCTCGCAGGCCTCCCCGTTCTCTCGCACGTCGGAGATCCCGGCGGGCCGGGTGACGATCCGCGACCTGTCGAGCCTGTACGTCTACGACAACACCCTGGTCGCGAAGCTGATGACGGGCGCGCAGATCAGGGCGTACCTGGAGTACTCGGCGCAGTACTTCGCGCAGACCGCGCCCGGCGCGGCGGTGGACGTGGAGAAGCTGACGAACGCGGCCGGGCGTCCCGACTACAACTACGACTACGTGTCGGGTCTGTCCTACGAGATCGACATCGCCCAGCCGGCGGGTTCGCGGATCAGGAACCTGACCTACGACGGTGCCGCGCTGGACGATGCTCAGAAGTTCGTTTTCGCGGTGAACAACTACCGTGCGAACGGCGGTGGCGCGTTCCCGCACGTGGCGGCGGCGCAGGAGCTGTGGTCGGAGTCGACCGAGATCCGTACGCGGATCGCGGAGTGGGTCACCGCCAAGGGGGTGCTGGACCCGAAGGACTTCGCGTCGGTGGACTGGAAGCTGACCCGCGAGGGCACGCCGGTGTTCTGAGTCCCCCGCCGGACCGAAGTCCGTGCCGGGAGCCGGGTCTCCGGCGGGAGCAGGGGCTCCGCCGGGGGCTCGGGCCCGGCCCCTGTCGGGGGCCGGGCCCGGTCGGCCTCAGATCCCTTCCGCGAGCGGGGTCAGCGCCTCGGGCGTCCGCGCGGAGGGGATCTGGGGCCTTCGGTCCTCCAGCCCGAAGGTGGTGAAGGCGGTGCGGTGCGGCAGGGGGTAGGGCTCCTTGCCCGTCACGGAGTTGAGGATGGTCGCGCTGCGCCAGGCGGCGAGGCCGAGGTCGGGGGCGCCGACGCCGTGGGTGTGCCGTTCGGCGTTCTGCACGTGGACGGTGCAGCCGGCGCCGCTGACGGAGGGGTCGAGGACGAGCCGGAAGTCCTCGTCTACACGGGGCCGACCGGCGCTGTCGCGGCGCAGATACGGGTCGAGCCCGGCCAGGATGCGGCCGAGCGGGCGTTCGCGGTAGCCGGTGGCGAGGACGACGGCGTCGGTGGTGAGACGGCTGCGCGTGCCCTGAACCCGGTGTTCGAGGTGGAGTTCGATCCTCGCGTTGGCGATGCGGCCCGCGGTGCGGACGTGGACGCCGGGCGTCAGCACGGCGTCGGGCCAGCCGCCGTGCAGGGTGCGGCGGTAGAGCTCGTCGTGGATGTCGGCGATGGTCTCGGCGTCGATGGCCTTGTGCAGCTGCCACTGGGCGCCGACCAGCTGGTCGCGGGCGGGCTCGGCGAGCGCGTGGAAGTACCGGGTGTGGTCGGGGGTGAAGTGCTCCAGGCCGAGCTTGGAGTACTCCATGGGCGCGAACGCGGCGGTGCGGCCGAGCCAGTGGAGGCCTTCACGGCCGGCCGGGCGGTTGCGGAGCAGGTCGAGGAGGATCTCTGCGCCCGACTGCCCGGAGCCGATGACGGTGACATGACCGGCCTGGAGCAGGGCCTCGCGGTGTTCGCGGTAGTCGGCCGCGTGCAGGACGGGTACGCCGGGGGCGTCGACGAGCGGCTTCAGCGGGTCGGGGACGTAGGGCTCGGTGCCGACGCCGAGGACGATGTTCCGGGTGACGGTGCGGCCGAGGGCCTCCGCCTCCCCGTCGCCGTCGAGCTGGGTGTGGTCGACCTCGAAGACCTCCCGCTCGGGGTTGAAGCGGACGCCGTCGACCTGGTGGCGGAAGCGCAGTCCGGGCAGGTTGTCCGCGACCCAGCGGCAGTAGGCGTCGTACTCGGCGCGCTGGATGCGGAAGCGCTCGGCGAAGTAGAAGGGGAAGAGCCGCTCGCGGCTCCTGAGGTAGTTGAGGAAGGTCCAGGGGCTGGCGGGGTCGACGAGGGTGACCAGGTCGGCGAGGAAGGGCACCTGGAGGGTGGCCCCGTCGATGAGCAGACCGGGGTGCCAGTGGAAGGCGGGGCGCTGCTCGTAGAAGACGGCGTCGAGTTCGGCGAGCGGGTGGGCGAGCGCGGCGAGGGAGAGGTTGCTCGGGCCGATGCCGATGCCGACGAGATCGCGCGGGGTGTCGCCTTCGTGGTGCGGGGGACGGTTCATGGTGCGGTGTGTCCTTCCACGGTCCTGAGCAGCGCGGCCAGGTCCTCGGGCCGGGTGTGGGGGTTGAGCAGGGTCGCCTTCAGCCAGACGCGGCCGTCGGCCCGGGCCCGGCCGAGGACGGCACGGCCGTCGGTGAGCAGACGGCGGCGTACGACGGCGACGGCCTCGTCGGTGGCGTGCGCGGGCCGGAACAGGACGGTGCTGATGACCGGCCGGCCGTACAGCTCGAAGGCGGGGTGCGCGGCGACGAGGTCCGCGAACTCCTGGGCGCGGTCGCAGACCTGGTCCACCAGCGCGCCCAGTCCGGCGCGGCCGAGCGTCCTGAGGGTGACCGCCACCTTGAGGATGTCGGGGCGCCGCGTGGTGCGCAGGGACCGGCCGAGCAGGTCGGGCAGGCCCGCCTCGGTGTCGTCGTCGGCGTTGAGGTAGTCGGCCTGCTGGTGCAGGGCCGCGAGGTCGCCGGGATCGCGTACGGCGAGCAGGCCGACGGCGACCGGCTGCCAGCCGAGTTTGTGCAGGTCGAGGGTGACCGTGTGGGCCGCGGCCAGGCCGTCCAGGAGGGAACGGCGGCGGTCGCTGAACAGGAGCGGCCCGCCGTAGGCAGCGTCGACGTGCAGCCGGGCGCCATGGGCGCGGCACAGCCCCGCGATCTCGCCGAGGGGGTCGATGAGCCCGGCGTCGGTGGTGCCGGCCGTGGCGGCGACGAGGTGGGGGCCGGTGACGCTCTTGAGGGCGCCGTCGAGCGCGGCGGGGTCGAGCGTCCCGGCCGGGGCGGGGACGACGACCGGGTCGGGCAGGCCGAGCAGCCAGGCGGCCCGGGTGAGCGAGTGATGGGCGTTCGCGCCGCACACCAGCCGGACGCCTCCGCCACACGTCTCACGGGCCAGCAGCAGGGCGAGCTGGTTGGCCTCGGTGCCGCCGGTGGTGACGAGGGCGTCGCCGGGGGTGGGGACGGTGTCGCCGGGGGTGATGCGGGCGTCGCTGGGAATGGGGACGGTGGCGCCGGGAGTGGCGCGGGCGTGGCCGCCCTGGCGGCCCGGGTGGACCTCGGCGGCGAGGGCGCGGGTGACCAGGGCTTCGAGGGCGGAGGCGGCCGGTGCCTGGTCCCAGGAGTCGAGGGACGGGTTGAGGACGCTCGCGGCGAGGTCGGCGGCGGTGGCGACGGCGAGCGGCGGACAGTGCAGATGCGCGACGCACAGCGGTTCGGCGGGGTCTGCGGCGCCCTCCGCCAGGGCCCGCACGAGCGTGTGCAGGGCGTCCGGGTCGCCGTGGTCGGGCAGTACGTCGCCGACGGCGTCGGCCAGCCGCGCGGCGACCGCGTCGGGCCCGCCCGCGGGCATCGGACCGCCCCGGGCCCTGCGTCCCTCGTCCAGGGCGTCGAGAACGGTGCCGAGCAACGGCCTCAGCGCGCCGGGGCCTTGAGAGCCTGAGGCGAGGGGTGGCGGCGTGCTCACGGGCTTCCTCCTCGGGCGCGTCGCGGCGATGGGCCGCAGCGGGATCCCCAGCTTGTACGGGGACGGGGTGACGCGTCCGGAAAGCCGGTGACCGGAACCCGAAAGGGGGTACTTCCGCGGGGAACGCCGGCCGACCGCCGAGGAGGGGCGGGTCGCGCGGGGTGGTGGCCGCGGGCGGCCCGCAGCGGCGGGTGGCACGGGGTGGTGGCCGCGGGCGGCCCGCGGCGGCAGGCGGCAGGCGGCCCGCGACGGGCGGCCGGGCGAGCGCGCCCGGCCGCCCGCTGTCGTACGGCGGTTACGCCTCGCCCCGGACCCGCAGCGCGCGGGCGAGGTCGTCGAGCTGGTCGACCAGCTTGCGGCGCAGCGCGGGAATCGGCTCGGCCTCGTCGAGGCACCGCTCCCCGAGGCGCAGGGTCTCGGTGTCGACGGCGTGGGTGGGGAAGGCCCAGCGGCCCGCGGCGTCGGCGATGGCGGGCCCGCGGCGTTCGGCGAGGGCGACGGCGTCGTCGTAGTAGCGCGCGACGTAGGGCCGCACCAGGTCGGCCTGTTCGGGCTGCCAGAAGCCCTGCGCGGTGGCGGTGAACAGGTAGTTGGACAGGTCGTCGCCGCTGAACATCGCCTCCCAGGCACGGGCCTTGGCCTCCGGCTCCGGCAGGGCGGCACGGCAGCGCGCGGCGCCCTCCTGGCCGGTGGCGCTCGGGTCGCGCTCGAGCTCGGCGGCGATGGCGGCCTCGTCGGTGGCGCCGAGGACGGCGAGGCGCCCCAGTACCCGCCAGCGCAGCTCGGGGTCGAGTTCGGGCCCGCCGGGCACGGTGCCGTCGGCGAGCCAGGCGGCGATGGTGTCGGGCTGGGCGGCGACGTCGATGTAGTGGCGAACGGCGATCAGACGCAGGCCGGGGTGGGAGCCGTCCTCGGTGCGGCGGATGAGGTCGCGGCACAGGGAGCCGACGGTGGACAGGGCGACGGGCCGGGCGTCGGCGCTGAGGTAGCGGTCGGTGATCTGGCCGGTGGCGAAGCCGAGGACGCCCTGCACGAGGGCGAGGTCGGTCTCGCGCGGCAGATGGGCGCGGGCGGTGTCGAGGTAGGCGGCGGGCGGGAGTTCGCCGTCGCGCACGGCGTCCCGCAGGGCGTTCCACACGACCGCGCGGGTGAGGGGTTCGGGCAGGCCCGACAGTCCGGTGCGCAGTGTCTCGAACGACTCGGGGTCGAAGCGGACCTTGGCGTAGGTGAGGTCGCCGTCGTTCAGCAGCAGCAGGGCGGGTCGCTTGCCGATGGGCAGGGCGTCGGTGCCGGGGACGTCGAGGTCGAGCCGCGTGCGCAGTGCGAGGTGGCCGCCCTCGTCGGCGTGGTCGCGGTCGTAGAGGCCCACGGCGATGCGGTGCGGGCGGCTGCCCGCGTGGTCGACGGTGAGGGTGCAGACGCCGTTCTCGCCGGAGGTGACGCGCGGGGTGAGCGTGTCGACCCCGGTGGTGCGCAGCCAGGCGTCGGCCCAGGCGGGGACGTCGCGGTCGGTGGCGGCGGCGAGGGAGTCGATGAAGTCGGCGAGGGTGGCGTTGCCGAACCTGTGGCGGGAGAAGTGGTTGTTGATGCCCGCGAGGAAGTCCTTCTCGCCGAGCCAGGCGACGAGCTGGCGCAGGGCGGAGGCGCCCTTGGCGTAGGAGATGCCGTCGAAGTTGAGCAGGGCGGAGGCCGTGTCGTCGACGGCGTCGGGGGCGACGGGGTGCGTGGAGGGCCGCTGGTCGGCGTCGTAGCCCCAGCCCTTGCGGACGACGCCGAAGTCGGTCCAGGTGTCGGTGAAGCGGGTGGCCTCGGTGAGGGTCTGGTAGCCCATGTACTCGGCGAAGGACTCGTTGAGCCAGATGTCGTCCCACCACCTGAGGGTGACGAGGTCGCCGAACCACATGTGGGCCATCTCGTGGGCGATGACCATCGCGCGCGTCTGGCGCTCGGTGTCGGTGACGGCCGAGCGGAACACGAACTCGTCCCGGAAGGTGACGAGTCCGGGGTTCTCCATGGCGCCGGCGTTGAACTCGGGGACGAACGCCTGGTCGTAGGAGTCGAACGGGTAGGGCTCGTCGAACTTCTCGTGGTAGCGGTCGAAGCACGCGCGCGTGACGTCGAGGATTTCGTCGGCGTCCGCGTCGAGGTGGGGCGCGAGGGAGCGGCGGCAGTGCAGCCCGAAGGGCAGGCCGCGGTGCTCGGTGCGCACGGAGTGCCAGGGGCCGGCCGCGACGGCGAGGAGGTAGGTGGAGATCAGCGGGGTGGGCGCGGCCTCCCAGAGGCCGTCGCCGAGGTGCCGGGTGGTGCTGTTGGCGAGGACGGTCCAGTTCTCGGGCGCCTTGACGGTCAGCTCGAAGACGGCCTTGAGGTCGGGCTGGTCGAAGGCCGCGTAGACGCGCTGGACGTCGTCGAGGAACAGCTGGGTGTAGAGGTAGGTCTCGCCGTCGGTGGGATCGGTGAAGCGGTGCATGCCCTCGCCGGTGCGCGAGTAGCGCATGGCGCTGTCGACGCTCAGCTCGTGTTCGCCGGGGGTGAGGTTCTTCAGCGGCAGCCGGTTGCCGTCGAGGCCGCCGGGGTCGAGCGGCTGTCCGTCGAGGGTGGCGGAGCGCAGTTCGGCGGGCTTGAGCTCGACGAAGGTGTCCGTACGGTCCTGGCCCTCGCGCACCGTGAAGCTGATCCGGGTGCGGGAGTCGAAGGTGTCGTCGCCGGTGGTGAGGTCGAGGTCGACGCGATAGCGATGGACGTCGAGGAGCTGGGCACGGGTCTGCGCTTCGTCGCGCGTGAGTACGGACATGGACGACATGCTGCCTGATGGCTCCGGCAGGGCACAGGGGCGGTTGACTTCGTGAGCGCACCGTGACGCGCCGTTGTGCGCCGCTCGCACGCCCGTGCGCCGTCCGGATGCCCGGCGCGTCCTCGCCTCGGGTCGGGAGCCCGCCCACCGGACAGGGTTCTCGGGGCAGGAGTCCGCCCACCGGACAGGATTCTCGGGCCGGAGCCCGCCCGCCGGCAGGCCTTACGCCCGGTCCTGGGCGGGCGTGACGCGGGACTCGCGCTGCTGGGGGACGAGGGCGTCACGCTGGGGCGCGGCCGTGATGGCGGAGCCGGTCACGGCCCGCAGGTCGCGCAGTTGCTGCTGGAGGGCGACGTGGCGCTGATGGGCCTCGTAGAGGTAGCGGATCTTGGTGCGCAGGGACCACGGGTCGACCGGCTTGGTGATCAAGTCGGCGACGCCCAGGCCGAACGCGGCGGTGGTCAGCTCCTGGTCCGGGCCGAAGCCGGTGAGCAGGACGACCGGGATGTGCTGGGTCTGCTCCAGGCGGCGCATGTACCGCACGACCTCCAGGCCCGCCGCGCCCGGCGCGCGGACGTCGAGCAGCAGGAGGCCGACCCGGCCGCGCAGGACCTGTTTGAGCGCCTCGTCGCCGCTGGTGGCGCGGGCGATGCGGTGGCCGAGGGGGACGAGGGCGCTCTCCAGCGCGTACAGCGTGTCCTCGTGATCACCGACGATGAGGATCCTGGCATCCGACGCCATGGCCGGACCTCCCTCCCGCTGGGTCCGCAAGGTGGTGCCTGACTGACGCGCTGTGCCCGTCGGCTGACGGGGAGTGCACAGCGCAGCATGCACCGCGCCGGGCTCGGTGTCACGCCCGGGGTGTGTTTCCGGTCAGCGGGCCGTGGCGGGCTGACCGCTGACGGTGTCCTCCGCGATGCGCTCGTGATGCCGGATGACCTCGGCGATGATGAAATTCAGGAACTTCTCCGCGAAGGCCGGATCGAGCTTGGCGTTCTCGGCCAGCGTGCGCAGCCGTGCGATCTGACGGGCCTCGCGGGCCGGGTCGGCGGGCGGCAGTTGGTGCACGGCCTTGAGGTGGCCGACCTGCTGCGTGGCCTTGAACCGCTCCGCGAGCATGTGGACGACGGCCGCGTCGATGTTGTCGATGCTGTCGCGCAGCCGCGCGAGCTCCTCGCGCACGGCGGGGTCGACGTCACCGGTTCCGTTCTGGCTGGTGGTCATGAGCGTCCACCCTACGTGGCGGGTGGGGGTCGGTTCACCGGCGCACAGGACAGAATCCGGGGCCGCTGGCCGAATCACGCGCCCTGTCGGCGCCGGGAGCTCGGGCCGCGCGCGACGTGCGCCGCGGTGGGCCCGGCGCTTGTGACCGGATCCCGCCGGGCGCCGGGGAGCGGGCGCGCGTCCCCCGGACCGCCCGAGGGCTCGACCGCCGCCGGGACGCGTGCGTCTGACCGGTTCTGCTCAGGTTCCGATCTTCTTGTGCAGATGTACGTCCTGATGTCCGCCGGGGATCCCTTCCGTGCGGCCGGTCTCGCGGAAGCCGAGGCCTCGGTAGAAGTCGGGCGCCTGGAAGGTGAACGATGAGACGATCATGTCGGTGCAGCCGCGGCGCACGCCCTCCTCCTCGGCGGCGCGCATGAGCCGGCTGCCGAGACCGGTGCCGCGCGCGTCCTCGCGCACCCAGAGCATGTCGACGGCGCACAGGCTGCCCCAGATCCATCCGGTGAGCCCGCCGGCCGTCCCGCCGTCGGCGTCCGTGACGGACACGCTGAGCTCCTCCGGCGTACCGGCCCTCGTGGCCCGCTCGTTGAACGCGGTGAGTTCGTCGTCGAGACGCTTCTCGAGCGCGTCGTCCTTGCCGCCCACCCGAAGCGCGAAGTCATGATCGTCGGTCACGGCGCGGAGTATGCCAGGCGTGCGCGGGGCGGGACGAAGGGTTTCCGGGCGCGGGGCACGGCGAAAAGGGGCCCGGGCGCGGGGAAAGGTCCGCGGGCGCGGGCGTCTCCGGCGCGCAGCCGTGCTCGGCGCTCAACCACACCGGGGAAAAAGCGTTCTTCTCCTCGTAGAGTGGACATCGGGTTCAGCGTCTTGGGGGTACGGACGTGGCGAACGGCGGACCGGTCGAGCACGGTTACCCGCATCTGGACACGGTGCGGGAGGCCGTCACCGCCCTGTACCGGCGGCTGTCGTACGACACCGTGCGGATGTTCACGACGAGCGTGGCGCCGGCCGATGTGGCGTTCTGCGACACCGACGACCTCTATCTGGGCACACAGCGCGTCGCGCACGAACTGGTGCGGCACTTCCGGCTGCCGGATGCCCGAATGATCGTGAGCTTCCGGGAGATGACCCATGCGGCCAATGTCGAACTGACCTCGGGTCCCGAGTACTTCATCGAGCTCAACGATCGTTTCCGTTCGCATCGCCGGGACATCGGCGCGGCGCTCGCGCACGAGATCATGCATGTGTATCTGCACCGGCTCGGTCTGTCCTTCGCCGGCACCCGGGACAACGAGATCCTCACGGACACGGCGACGACCTATCTGGGCGCGGGCTGGCTGCTGCTGGACGCCTACCGGGAGGACGGGGCGTCCTCGCAGAAACTGGGGTACCTCACACCGGAGGAGTTCGGCTACGTCCTGGCCAAACGGTCGCTGGTGTTCGGTGAGGACCCCTCGACCTGGTTCACCAGCGCACAGGCGTACACGGCGTTCGCGAAGGGGATGACCCGGGCCCGGCACGACGGGCAGCAGCCTCCGCTGACGGCGGCGGGCTGGGCGGGCCGCCGCCGCTACGCCCGTGACCGCCGGCACGCCCAGGACCACACGCCCGCCGCCGCCCCGGACACGTCCTACGCCTTCACTCCGCAGGAGCGGGGTCCGCTGCGGGTCTCCTTTCCGTGCCCCACGTGCCATCAGCGGATCAGGGTGCCGGTAAGGGGGCGGGTGCGGGCGCGGTGCGGGTTGTGCCGGACGGTGCTGGAGTGCGACACGTGACGGGGGCGGCGACAGGGCCGGGGGCCGGACCGAGATCCTGTCCGAACCGCACGCGCGCGCGTCCAGCGTGTAGGGCGCGCCGGCGCCGTCCCGGCTCCCCGACCGGAGAGACCCTCATGTTCGAGATGTCGCCCGAGGGCTTCTCCCCCGACGGCCGTCCGCTGCGCCTGCTCTCGGGCGCCCTGCACTCCTTTCGGGTGCTGCCCGAGCAGTGGCCGCACCGGCTGCGCCGGCTCAGGGCCATGGGCCTCAGCACCGTGGAGACGTACGTCCCGTGGAATCTGCACGAACCGCGCCCCGGTGTGTTCGACTTCGACGGAATCGCCGATCTCGATCGTTTTCTGCTCACGTCGCGGGAGGCGGGGCCGCACGCGATCGTTCGCCCCTCGCCGTACATCTGCGCGGAGTGGGACAACGGCGGGCTGCCGTGGTGGCTGCACGCCGACCGTGAGGTGCGGGCGCTGCGGTGCGGCGACCCGGCGATGTGCATGGAGTTCTGGTGCGGCTGGTTCGACCACTGGGGCACCGGCCATGTCGTGCGAGACACTCAGGACGCCGCGGAAGCACTCGCGGAGGTCCTGCGGGCGGGCGCGTCGGTGAACGTCTGCATGGCCCACGGCGGCACCAACTCCTCCACATGGGCGGGCGCCAGCACGGAGGACCCGGCGACCGGTGAGCGCTACCGGCCGACGGTGAGCACTACCGGCCGACGGTGACCAGTTACGACTACGACGCCCCGATCGGCGAACGGGGCGCGGCGACGAAGAAGTTCCACGCCTTCCGCGAGGTGCTGGCCGCCTGCGCGGACGGCCCGCCGCCCGCACCGGAACCGGCCGCCGCCCTGCTGCCGCCCGCGCGGGTGGAACCCGCCTGGTCGCTGGCCCTGTTCGACGCCCTGGACTCACCGGCCGGTCCGGAGCGCACGGCTCCGCTGCCGCCGTCCTTCGAGGAACTCGGCATCGGGCAGGGGCTCGTGCTGTACCACGCGCGCGTGCCGGGCCTCGGGGGCCGTACCCGCTGTCGGTGCAGGGGCTCGCCGACCGGGCCCATGTCCATGTCGGGGTACGAGCGACCGCGGGAGCCGTCGAGTGACCGTCCTTTCCGTCCGCCGTCCGGTGACCGTCCTCGCCATGGACCTTCCCGTCCGCGAGGCTCTCTTCGACGCCGCCGCGCTGAACCGCCTCACGGCCGTCGCCGACGGCGATCCCTCGCTCGTGGTACGGGACTTCGCCGACCCGGCGGTGGCCGGGGCCCCGGCGCGGGCCGAGGTCCTGCTGACCGGCTGGGGCTGCCCGCCCCTGACCGCCGAGGCACTCGCCCGTATGCCGAGGCCGCGCACGGTCGTGCACGCCGCGGGGTCGGTGAAGCACCACATCACGGAGGCTGCCGGTCCGGTGCGGGCGGAACACCTCACGCGCTCGGCGTGAACCCACCACCGCGCGAGCCCCGCGCACACCCCAGGGCGTCCCCAAGCCCCACGCACACCCCACATCACGCTTGCCCCGAGCCTCGCGCACACCCACGGAACGCCCGCCCTAAGCCCCGTACACAGGCCAAGGCCGCTCCCCCGCGGCCAGCAGCTCGCGGGCCGTCTCCCCCGCCTCGGCCGGGGTCCACCGGGCCGCCTTGTCGGCGGTCGGCCCCGGTCGCCAGCCCGCCATGAGCGTGATCCGCCCGCCCTCGGCCTCGAACACGCGCCCGGTCACCCCGTCGCAGGCGGCCGAGCCGAGCCAGACGACCAGCGGGGAGACGTTCTCCGGCGCCATGGCGTCGAAGCCGGTGGCAGGTGCCGCCATGGTCTCGGCGAAGGCGCGTTCCGTCATCCGGGTCCGGGCCGCGGGCGCGATGGCGTTGACCTGGACGCCGTAGCGGCGCAGCTCGGCCGCGGCGACCAGGGTCAGCCCCACGATCCCGGCCTTCGCGGCGCTGTAGTTGCCCTGTCCGACCGATCCGGCGAGACCGGCGCCGCTGGCGGTGTTGACGATCCGCGCGACGGACGGGCGCCCGGCCCTGGCCTCCGCCCGCCAGTGCGCGGCGGCGTGCCTGAGCGGCAGGAAGTGCCCTTTGAGATGGACGCGTACGACCGCGTCCCAGTCGTCCTCGTCGAGGTTGACCAGCATCCGGTCGCGCAGGAACCCGGCGTTGTTGACGAGGGTGTCCAGCCGGCCGTACGTCTCCAGGGCCGAGCGGACGACTGACGCGGCGCCCTCGGTCGTGGCGATGTCTCCGCCGTGGGCGACGGCCTCGCCGCCCGCGGCGCGGATCTCGTCGACGACCCGGGCGGCGGGGCTGCTACCGCCCGGGGTGCCGTCGAGGCCGACGCCGAGGTCGTTGACGACGACCCGCGCGCCCTCGGCGGCGAAGGCGAGCGCGTGCGCGCGCCCGAGGCCGCGTCCCGCGCCGGTGACGACGACGACCCGGCCGTCGCAGATTCCGCTCATCTCAGCTCTCCTTGGGGGCGGTTGCCGCGTCGAGGAAGGCGGGCCGTTCCCCGCCGCCGTGCACCAGCAGCGAGGCCCCGGTGATGTAGGCGGCGGCCGGGGAGGCGAGGAACACGGCCGCCTCGCCCACGTCGGACGGCTCGGCCAGGCGGCCCAGGGGGACGGTTCCGGCGACGGCGGCGACCCCGGCCTCGTCGCCGTAGTGGAGGCGGGACAGCTCGGTGCGGACCATGCCCACGACGAGGGTGTTGACCCGGATCTCGGGCGCCCACTCCACGGCCATCGAGCGGGCGAGGTGTTCCAGTCCGGCCTTGGCCGCCCCGTAGGCCGCGGAGCCGGGCGAGGGCCGGGCGCCGCTGACACTGCCGATCATCACGATCGAGCCGCGGGCACGGCGGAGCCGCTCGTACGCGGCGAGCGAGGCGGTCAGCGGTGCGACGAGGTTCAGCTCGACCACGCGGGCATGCCGTTCGGGGCCGGCGTCCGTGAGCCGCCGGTAGGGCGTGCCGCCCGCGTTGTTGACGAGGACGTCCAGGCGTGGCAGGTCCGCGAAGAAGGCCCGCACGGCGTCCGGGTCCCGCAGGTCGAGGGGCCTGAACTCGACTCCCGGCAGGCGGACTTCGGGCGGCCGGCGGGCGCACACGACCACCTCCGCGCCGGCCTCGGCGAACGCCGCCGCGATGCCCGCGCCGACGCCCCTGGTACCCCCGGTGACGACGGCGATCCTGCCGCGCAGCGAGTTGTCCACAGGCCCTCCCGCTCGAATGCGCCGACTGCTAGCTTCGAAGGGTCTCACCTAACAAACGTTTGGTGGAAAGGTAGCTGATGCGCCCATGGGTGTCTCCACCTCGACCCCGGAAAAGGGGATCCACGTCGTCACGGTCGACTTCCCGCCGGTGAACGCGCTGCCGGTGGCCGGCTGGTCCGCCCTGGCCGACGCCGTGCGCGCGGCCGGCAGCGCCCCGCAGGCGCGGTGCGTGGTGCTGGCGGCGGAGGGCAGAGGGTTCAACGCGGGCGTGGACATCAAGGAGATACAGGCGGATCCGGACCGGGCCCTGCTCGGGGCCAACTCCGGCTGCGCGGAGGCCTTCGCCGCGGTCTACGAGTGCGAGGTCCCGGTCGTGGCGGCGGTGCAGGGCCACTGCCTGGGCGGCGGCATCGGCCTGGCGGGCAACGCGGACGCGATCGTGGCGAGCGACGACGCCCGGTTCGGGCTGCCGGAGCTGGACCGGGGCGCCCTCGGCGCGGCCACGCATCTGGCCCGGCTGGTCCCGCCGCATCTGATGCGCACCCTCTACTACACCTCGCGCACGGTGGGCGCGGCGGAGCTGCGCACGCACGGCTCGGTGTGGCGGGTGGTCCCGCGCGGGGAGCTGCGCGCCGCCGCGCTGGAGCTGGCGCGCGAGATCGCCGCGAAGGACGGCCGCCTGCTGCGGCTGGCCAAGGCGGCGATCAACGGAATCGACCCGGTGGACGTGCGCCGGAGCTACCGCTTCGAGCAGGGCTTCACCTTCGAGGCGGCCCTGAGCGGGGTGGCCGACCGGGTCAGGAACACCTTCGGCGTGGACGGGGCGGTGACCGAGTGACCGACAAGACCATGACCGCCGACGAGGCGGTGGCCCGGCTGACGAGCGGAATGACTCTGGGCATCGGCGGCTGGGGTTCCCGCCGCAAACCGATGGCCCTGGTCGGAGCCCTGCTCCGGACCGCGGTCACCGACCTCACCGTCGTCTCCTGCGGCGGCCCCGACGTCGGCATGCTCGCGGCGGCCGGGCGCGTCCGCAGGCTGGTGGCGCCCTTCGTCACCCTCGACTCCGTCCCGCTCGAACCGCACTACCGGGCGGCCCGTGAGCAGGGTGCCCTGGAGCTGACCGAGATCGACGAGGCGATGTTCCTGTGGGGTCTGCGGGCCGCCGCCCACCGGATGCCGTTCCTGCCGGTGCGGGCCGGACTCGGCTCCGACGTGATGCGGATCAACCCCGGCCTGCGGACGGTGACCTCGCCGTACGAGGACGGCGAGACCTTCGTCGCCGTGCCGGCGCTGCGGCTGGACGCGGCCCTGGTGCACGTCAACCGCGCCGACCGGCGGGGCAACGGACAGTATCTGGGCCCCGACCCCTACTTCGACGACCTGTTCTGCGAGGCCGCCGACACCGCGTACGTCTCCTGCGAGCGGATCGTCGACACGGCCGAGCTGACCAAGGAGGCCGCACCCCAGACCCTGCTGATCAAGAGGCACACGGTCACGGGCGTGGTCGAGGCCCCGAACGGGGCGCACTTCACCTCCTGCACGCCGGACTACGGCCGGGACGAGGCCGCCCAGCGGGAGTACGTGAGCACCCCTTGGCCGGTGTACGCCGAACGGCATCTCGGCCGGGGCGAAGGGAGCCGGACATGACCGCCACCCGTGCCGAGTACTGCGTCGTCGCCTGCGCCGAGGCCTGGCGCGGTGCGGGCGAGATCCTGGCCGGTCCCATGGGGCTGATCCCCTCGCTGGGCGCGCGGCTGGCCCGTCTCACCTTCGCCCCGGACCTGCTGCTGACCGACGGCGAGGCGCTGCTCGTCCGCCCCGACGGCACCCCGGAGGGCTGGCTGCCCTACCGGCAGCACCTCGGCCTGGTCACGGGCGGGCGGCGGCACGTGATGATGGGCGCGAGCCAGCTCGACCGCCACGGCAACCAGAACATCTCCTGCATCGGCGACTGGGCGCGGCCGAGGCGACAGCTGCTGGGTGTCCGCGGCGCGCCGGTGAACACGCTGAACCATCCGACCAGTTACTGGGTCCCGAGGCACTCGCGGCGGGTGTTCGTGGAGCGGGTGGACCTGGTGTGCGGGGTGGGCTACGACCGCGCCGCGGGCGCGCCCCACCACCGGCTCGTCCGGGTCGTCTCCGACCTCGCCGTCCTGGACTTCGCGACGCCCGACCACTCGATGCGGCTGGCCTCGCTGCATCCCGGGGTGAGCGTCGAGGAGGTGCGGGAGGCGACGGGTTTCGCGCTGACGGTCCCCGACGAGGTGCCGTACACCCGTGATCCCACGGCCGAGGAGCTGCGTCTGGTCCGGGAGGAGCTGGATCCGGGCAACACGCGCGCGAGAGAGGTGGACCGGTGATGCCGCCGACACCCGCCGTGCCCCCGTCGAAGCCGCCGGTGCCTCCGCCGACGGAGACCGCACCGACCCCGCCTCGGGTGCCTCCGCCGGCGGGGACCGCGCTGACCCGGCTGGTCGGGGTCCGCCGTCCGATCGTGCAGACCGGCATGGGCTGGGTCGCGGGCCCCCGCCTGGTCTCCGCCACGGCGAACGCGGGAGCGCTCGGCATCCTGGCCTCCGCCACGATGACCGTCGACCGGCTGCGGGAGGCGGTCCGCGAGGTCAGATCCCGTACGGACGCGCCCTTCGGGGTCAACCTGCGCGCCGATGCCGCCGACGCGGGCGACCGGGTCCGGGTGATCGTCGAGGAGGGGGTACGGGTCGCCTCGTTCGCCCTCGCGCCCTCTCCCGGTCTGATCGCCGAGCTCAAGGAGGCCGGGGTGGTGGTGATCCCGACCGTGGGGGCCCGGCGGCACGCCGAGAAGGTCGCGGCGTGGGGCGCGGACGCGGTGATCGTGCAGGGCGGCGAGGGCGGCGGCCACACGGGCGAGGTGGCGACGACGGTACTGCTGCCGCAGGTGGTGGACGCGGTGCGGATACCGGTCGTGGCGGCCGGGGGGTTCTTCGACGGGCGCGGCCTGGTCGCGGCGCTGGCCTACGGGGCGGCGGGGGTCGCGATGGGCACGCGGTTCCTGCTCACCTCCGACTCGACGGTCCCCGACGCGGTCAAGGCGCGCTATCTGGCGGCCACGGTCCAGGACGTCACGGTCACCCGGGCCGTGGACGGCATGCCCCACCGCATGCTGCGCACGGACCTGGTCGACTCCCTGGAGCACACCGGCCGCGCGAGAGCACTGCTCCGGGCCGTGCGCCACGCGGCGGCCTTCCGCGAGCTCTCCGGGCAGTCCTGGCGCGGAATGCTCCGGGACGGCCGGGCGCTGAGACACGCCGAGGACCTGACCTGGAGCCGGCTCCTGCTCGCCGCCAACACGCCGATGCGGCTCAAGGCCTCGATGGTGGACGGCCGCACGGATCTCGGGGTGATGGCGTCCGGGCAGGTCGCCGGGGTGATCGACGACCTGCCCTCCTGCGCCGAGCTGGTGGACAGGATCATGGGCGAGGCCGGGGAGGTGCTGGCCGCACTGACAGGTCACGCCCCGTGAGGGCCCGTGAGGCCGTGAGGCCCGCGTGAGGCCGTGAGGCCCGCCTAGTGACCTCGACGGAGACTCCCCCGCTCACCTCCCCGCCCTGATCGTCACACTCTCTCGATGATCGTCACGTTGGCCTGCCCCCCGCCCTCGCACATCGTCTGGAGCCCGAACCGGCCGCCCGCGCGCTCCAGTTCGTGCAGCAGGGTCGTCATCAGACGGACGCCGGTGGCGCCCAGGGGGTGGCCGAGGGCGATGGCGCCGCCGTTGACGTTGACCCGGCCGGGGTCCGCGCCGGTCTCCTTCAGCCAGGCCAGGACGACCGGCGCGAAGGCCTCGTTGATCTCGACGAGGTCGATCTCGTCGATGGTCATGCCGGTCTTCTTCAGGGCGTGCGCGGTGGCCGGTATGGGAGCGGTGAGCATACGGATGGGGTCCTCGCCGCGCACGGAGAGGTGGTGCACCCGGGCACGGGGGGTGAGCCGGTGCTCGCGCACCGCCCGCTCGGAGGCGAGCAGCATCGCCGCCGCGCCGTCGGAGACCTGCGAGGAGCAGGCGGCGGTGATCGTGCCGCCGTCGATCACCGTCCCGAGCCCGGCCATCCTCTCCAGCGAGGTGTCCCGGCGCGGGCCCTCGTCGGCCAGGACGTCGCCGTAGGGGACGAGTTCACGGTCGAAGCGGCCCTCGTCGGCGGCCCGAACGGCGCGCCGGTGGGACGTGAGGGCGAACTCCTCCTGGTCCCGGCGGCTGATCCCCCACTTCGCGGCGATCATCTCGGCGCCGGTGAACTGGTTGACCGCGCGGTCGCCGTAGCGCGCCCGCCAGCCCTCGCTGCCCGCGAAGGGACCCTGGGTGAGTCCGAGCGGCTCGGCGGCCTGGCGGGTGGCGAAGGCGATGGGGATCATCGACATGTTCTGCACCCCGCCGGCGACGACGAGGTCCTGGGTCCCGGAGAGCACGGCCTGCGCGGCGAAGTGCACGGCCTGCTGGGAGGAGCCGCACTGCCGGTCCACGGTCACCCCGGGCACCTCCTCCGGCAGCCCCGCCGCCAGCCAGCAGGTGCGTGCGATGTCCCCGGCCTGCGGCCCGACCGCGTCCAGACAGCCGAGCACGACGTCCTCGACGGCACCCGGGTCGACACCGGCCCGGGCGACAAGTTCCTTCAGCACATGCGCGCCGAGGTCGGCCGGGTGCACCCCGGCGAGACCTCCCCCGCGCCGCCCCACGGGCGTACGGACCGCTTCCACGATGTAGGCCTCTGCCATGGCGACTCCCTCGCACGAGAAGGCGTAGAAGATGGGGCTATTCGCGTACGGCGATCCCGTCCAGCACCATCGACAGGTACTGCCGGGCGATCTCCTCCGGGCTGTGGTGTCCGCCGGGCCGGTACCAGGACGCGGCGACCCACACCGTGTCCCGCACGAACCGGTAGGTGAGCCGGACGTCGAGGTCGGCCCGGAAGGCCCCGGCCGCGACGCCGCGTTCCAGCGTGGCGAGCCACGCCGTCTCGAATCTGCGCTGGGAGTCGGCGAGGAACGCGAACCGTTCCTGCGCCACCAGCTGCCTGCTCTCCTTCTGGTAGATCGCGACGGCTGCGCGGTGCCGGTCGATCTCCCGGAACGACTCGGTGACCAGCGCCTCGAGCGTCTCGCGCGGTCCCAGCGAGGCGTCCAGGACGGTGTCGTAGCCGTCCCACAGTTCGTCGAGGAAGGAGCGCAGGATCTCCTCCAGCATCGACTCCTTGGAGTCGAAGTGGTAGTAAAGGCTGCCCGCGAGCATGCCCGCGTGGTCCGCGATCTTGCGTACGGTGGTGGCGTTGTAGCCCTGTTCGGCGAACACCTCGGCGGCGGTGTCGAGGAGTTCGCGGCGACGGGCGGCCTGGGCGGCGCCGGCCGCGGGCCTGCCCGCCGTCGTCACCTGGGGCTTCTTCTTGGTCGGCACGCACACATTGTGTCCCCCGCGCGCCCGGGGGCCTGGCGCCGCGGTACGGACCGGACTCCCACGACAGGCCCTAAGCCCGCTGGCTGCTGACGGAGACGACCTCGCCGGCCAGGTACGAGGAGTAGTCCGAGGCCAGGAACACGATCACGTTGGCCACCTCCCATGGCTCGGCGTACCGGCCGAAGGCCTCCCGCGCGGTCAGCTCGGCCAGCAGTTCCGCGGTCGCCACCTTCGCCAGGTGGGGATGCACGGCCAGGCTGGGCGCCACGGCGTTGACGCGGACGCCGTACCCGGCGGCCTCGACCGCCGCGCACCGGGTCAGCGCCATCACGCCCGCCTTCGCGGCGGCGTAGTGGGCCTGCCCCGGCTGGGCGCGCCAGCCGGCCACCGAGGCGTTGTTGACGATCACCCCGGTTCCCTCGGGACGCATCCGCCGCAGGGCGGCCCGGGTGCAGCGGAAGGTGCCGTTCAGCGTGACGTCGAGCACCCGTGTCCACTGCTCGTCCGTCATGTCGACGAGGGCCGAAGTGCCGCCCAGACCGGCGTTGTTGACGACGACGTCCAGCCGTCCGTGGGCTTCGACGGCGGTCGCGAACAGCGCCTCCACCTGGGCCTCGTCCGTGACGTCGCACACCGCGGCCGTCACCGCGTCGGCGCCGAACTCCCCGGCCAGCGCGGCCTCGTGCTCCTTCAGCCGCCGTACGTGCGCGTCGCTGATCAGCACCCGCGCGCCCTCCTCCAGGAAGCGGCGCGCGGTCGCCCCGCCGATCCCGGCGCCCGCGGCGGCGGTGACGACGGCGGTACGCCCGCTCAGCAGCCCGTGCCCGGGTACGTACGCCGGACTCTCGACGCCTGTCATGGCCTCACGCTAACCTACCAAACACTTGTTAGGGAAGGACGGTTCGCCGATGGATCTCGCCTTCGCACCGGAGCAGGAGGCGTTCCGGGGCCGGGCCCGGGCATGGCTCGCCGCGCATGTGCCGCGCGAGCCGCTGCCGTCCCTGGAGACCGAGCAGGGCTTCGCGGCCCATCGCGCGTGGGAGGCCGAACTGGCCGCGGACGGCTGGTCGGTGGTCGACTGGCCGTCGGCGTACGGCGGACGGGACGCCGGGCTGGTCGAGTGGCTGCTGTTCGAGGAGGAGTACCACGCGGCGGGAGCACCGGGCCGCGTCGGACAGAACGGCGTCAGCCTGCTCGCCCCGACCCTCTTCGACCACGGCACCGAGGAGCAGCGCGCGCGGGTGCTGCCGCCGATGGCCACCGGGGAGACCGTGTGGGCGCAGGCCTGGTCGGAGCCGGAGGCGGGGTCGGACCTGGCCTCGCTGAGAGCGCGCGCCACGCGCACCGGGGGCGGCTGGCTGCTCGACGGCGTCAAGACCTGGTCCTCGCGGGCCGCGTTCGCCGACCGCGCGTTCGGCCTGTTCCGCAGCGAGCCCGGCACCGCGCGGCCCCATCAGGGCCTGACGTACCTGATGTTCGACCTGCGCGCCCCCGGCGTCACCGTCCGCCCGATCGCCCGCCTCGACGGGCGGCCCGCCTTCGCCGAGCTGTTCCTGGACGGGGTGTTCGTGCCGGACCGGGACGTCGTCGGCGCGCCCGGCGACGGCTGGCGCATCGCCATGGCGGCGGCGGGCAACGAACGCGGGCTCAAGCTCCGCTCCCCCGGCCGCTATCTGGCGGGCGCGGAGCGGCTGCACCGGCTGTGGCGGGAGCGGGGCTGCCCGGAGGGCGCGAGGGCGAGGGTGGCGGACGCCGTCCTCGGCGCCCGCGCCTACCAGTTGTTCACCTGGGCCGTCGCCTCCCGCTTCCTGGACGGCGAGACGGTCGGGGCCGGGGCCAGCCTGAACAAGGTGTTCTGGTCCGAGTACGACATCGCGCTGCACGAGACGGCGCTCGATCTGCTCGGTGAGGACGCCGAGGACGCGGGCGGCGCCTGGGCGGAGGGCTATGTCTTCGCCCTGGCCGGACCCATCTACGCCGGCACGAACGAGATCCAGCGGGACATCGTCGCCGAGCGGCTGCTCGGACTGCCGAAGGGACGCCACTGATGCGCTTCCTCCTCGACACCGAGCAGCGCGCGTTCGCCGCGTCCCTCGCCGCGCTGCTGAAGGCGGCCGACACCCCCTCGGTCGTACGGGACTGGAGCCGCGGCGACCGGACCGGCGGGCGGGCGCTGTGGCGTCGGCTCGCCGGGGCGGGTGTGGTCGCGCTGGCCGTGCCGGAGGCCCTCGGCGGGGTGGGACCACGCCCGGTGGAACTGGCCGTCGCGTTCCGGGAGCTGGGCCGTCACGCGGTACCGGGCCCGCTGGTGGAGACGGTCGCGGCGGCCGCGCTGCTGTCCGGCTCCACGACGGCAACGCCCACCGCCCCCGACCCCACCACGCCGGGCCCCGCCGCCCCCGACCCCACCGCCCCGGGCCCCGTCGCCCGCCTCCTCCCCGCCCTCCTCACCGGCACAACCCTGGCCACCCTCGCCGTCCAGGGCACCCCCGCCCTGGACGGCGACACCGCCGACCTGCGGCTGTCGCTGACGCCCGACGGTGTGCGCCTGTCCCCCGGCCACGGCCCGGTGCGCCCCTCGCTCGACCCCGCCCGCCGCCGGGCGCTCCTCACGGAGGGCGGCGAACCCCTAGCCGCCGGCCCCGGCGCGGTCCGCGACGCGCTCGCACTCGCCCGTCTCACCACCGCCGCGCAGGCACTCGGCGTCGGCGAGGCACTGCTCGAGCGGACGGTCGAGTACGTCGGCCGGCGCAGACAGTTCGGGGTCCCGGTCGGCTCCTTCCAGGCCGTCAAGCACCGGCTGGCCGACGCCAGGATCGCGCTGGAGTTCGCCGCACCCCTGGTTTTCGGGGCGGCGCTCACGATGGGCGACGCGGACGTGGCGGCGGCGAAGGTGAGCGCGTGCGAGGCGGCGTACGGCACCGCGCGGACCGCGCTGCAGTGCCACGGCGCGATCGGCTACACCTCGGAGTACGACCTGTCGCTGTGGCTGACCAGGGCGAAGGCACTGCGCACCGCGTGGGGCGACCCGGACACCTGCCGGGCCGAGCTGCTCAGTGCCCTTCGCGGGTGAGTTCGCGGTACTCCTCGGGGGTCGGCTTCTCGACCTGGTTGTCGGGCCCGTACAGACTGCGGGAGAGCCGGGCGCGCAGCCGGTGGGAGAGCTTGACCCGCCGCCGTACGCCGTTCGCGTCGACCCGGGGCCCGACCTCGTACGGCTCCCGCTGCTCGTGCTGGGTGAGGGTGAACAGCTGCGCCTGTGAGAGGGGTTCGTGGACCTCGATGTACTTGCCGTCCGGGAGGCGCTTGATCGTGCCGGTCTCCCTGCCGTGCAGCACCTTGTCGCGGTCGCGGTGCTGCAGGCCCATGCAGACGCGTTTGGTGACCATGTAGGCCACGACGGGGACCACGAACACCGCGATCCGCACGAACCAGGTGATGGTGTTGATGGACAGATGCAGATGCGTGGCCACGATGTCGTTGCCGCCGCCGATCAGGAGCACCCCGTACAGGCTGAGCCAGGCGACGCCGAGCGAGGTGCGCACGGGCGCGTTGCGCGGCCGGTCCAGGATGTGGTGCTCGCGCCGGTCGCCGGTGACCCAGGACTCCACGAAGGGGTGGAGCAGGATCGCCGTCATGATGAGGGGGAAGAGCGCGAACGGGATGAACACGCCGAGCGCGAGCGTGTGTCCGAAGGCGTTGATCTCCCATCCCGGCATCACCCGGATCAGTCCCTCGGAGAAGCCGAGGTACCAGTCGGGCTGGGCGCCGGTGGTGACCAGGTCGGGGCGGTAGGGGCCGAACGCCCACACCGGGTTGATCTGCGCGAGGCCGCCGAGCAGCGTGAGCACACCGAAGACCAGGAAGAAGAAGCCGCCGGCCTTGGCGGTGTAGATCGGCCACAGGGGCATGCCGACGACCGTGCGCCGGTCGTGGCCGGGGCCCGGGTACTGGGTGTGCTTGTGGTAGAAGACCAGGATCAGATGGGCGGCGACCAGGCCCAGCATGATCCCGGGCAGCAGAAGGATATGGACCGGGTAGAGCCGCGGGATGATCTCGTGCCCGGGGAACTCCCCGCCGAACAGGAAGAACGCCACGTACGTCCCGACGATCGGCACCGACAGGATCGCGCCGTGCGCGAAGCGGACGCCGGTGCCGGACAGCAGGTCGTCGGGGAGGGAGTAGCCGGTCAGTCCGGTGAGCAGGCCCAGCATCAGCAGGGTCCAGCCGAACATCCAGTTCAGCTCGCGGGGCTTGCGGAAGGCGCCGGTGAAGAACACCCGCATCATGTGCACGAGCATGCCGGCCACGAAGACCACGGCCGACCAGTGGTGGATCTGGCGGATCAGCAGTCCGCCGCGCACGTCGAAGCTGATGTCCAGGGTGGACTCGAAGGCACGGGTCATGATCACGCCGTTGAGCGGGGCGTACGTGCCGTCGTAGACGACCTCGGTGGCGCTGGGCTCGAAGAAGAGGGTGAGGTAGACGCCGGTGAGGAGCAGCACGACGAAGCTGTAGAGGCAGACCTCGCCGAGCATGAACGAACCGTGCTCCGGAAACACCTTGCGCATGTTCGCCTTGGCCAGCGGGTAGAGCCCGAGCCGCCCGTCGAACCAGTCGGCCAGCCGCTCACCCCTGCCGGGGGAGGCGCGCCGCCCGCCCCCGGACGCGGAACCCGGGAGCCGGGGCGTCCCGGGCGCGGCGCCCGGGTTCCCTGACAGGGCCTCACGCCCGGTTCCCGGCCCCTCGTCCACCGCTCGTGCGCCGCCCATACGAGTCTCCCGTCGGTCTCCCTCAGGGTGACACGGTGACGCATTCAAGCCAACGCGAGGCGCGCGAACAGGCCGCCGGACGGGTCACGTACGGACGATTCCCCGGGTCCGGGCCGCCGCCAGCCACTGCGGGAACTCGCTCACCAGCCGGTCGTAGAGCTCGGCGTCGGACACCTTGCGGGGGTCCGTCCCGGCGTGGAAGAACCCGGCGTTGTCCACGTCGCGCTTACCCGGCACGTCCAGCTCGTCCAGCTTGCGCAGGAAGTCGAACTGGCGGCTGCCCGGGTCGCCGAAGCCGATGAACTGCCAGAACAGCGGCAGCCGGGCCGCCTTGCACAGATAGCGCTCGGCGGCGAGCTTGTTGATCGGGCCACCGTCGGTCTGGAAGACGACCAGGGCGGGGGCCGTCGAGCCGCTGTCGAGGTAGTGGTCGATGACGGCGTCCATGGCCAGGTGGTAGCTGGTCTTGCCCATGTGCCCGAGCCCGGCGACGATCCGGTCGATCCGGCCGTGGTGGTCGGCGAGCGCTATGTCGGTCACGGCGTCGACGTCGGTGGAGAAGAACACCACCGGCACCCGGCCGTCGTCGTCGAAGTGCGCGGACAGCCCGAGCACCCGGTCGGCGAGCGCCTGGACACTGCCGTTCTGGTAGTAGGGCTTCATCGAGCCCGAGTAGTCGACGACGAGGTAGACCGCGGCCCGCTGCCCGTCCAGCCCGTGCCGCCCCAGCGAGTCACCCGCCGTCTTGTACAGGCTGACCAGCGCCGGTGCGGTCTCCTCGACCTTTCTGAGACTGATCGCCGACATCCCCGAACTCCCCTCGCTCCGAACCGCAGCCGAGGCTACGCCACGCCACCCCCGCCTCTCTCCAGATCACCGCAGTTCGCTGCCTCGTCCGCCGCCGGCCCTCGTACCAAGCGGTGCCTGCCCGAGGCGTCCCGTCGGCCGATCCCTGCCGCATGCCGCATCACGACCACCGATCGGTGCTCCGGGAGTGCCGTGTGCGGTGATACTTATGGCGCCGCTGCCGCGGCCCCGGTGCGGGTGACGAAACTGACAGGAGGAGCGGCCCGAAACGGGCCGTACGGTGATTGTCATGAGAAAAGTGGGTCTGTTGTTCGCTGCCGTGCCCGTGGTCGCCGGGGCGGCGCTGTATTTCCTCGCGCCCGTGGAGTCGGACGCGTCCGGGTCGCAGGAGGACACGGCGGCGGAGCAGAGTGCCCGTGACGAGGCCAAGGCCAAGGCCGAACGGGACACGGACGCCGCCCAGCGGGCCGCGGACGACAAGGCGATAGCGGCCCTGCCCCCTGGTCTCGCGGCCGCGGACAAGAAGGTGCTCGCCCAGCAGCTCATGTCCAGCGCGGAGAGCTCGACGCTGAACTGGCGCGGCTCCTACGGCGCCATCGAGGACCTCGGCGAAGGCCAGGGTTACACAGCGGGCATCATCGGCTTCTGCACCGGTACCCACGACCTGCGCGTCCTGGTGGAGAACTACACCAAGGCCCACCCCGACAACGGCCTGGCCCGCTACGTTCCCGCGCTGCGCAAGGTGGACGGCACGGACTCGCACGAGGGACTGGACCCCGGCTTCACCGCGGCGTGGAAGGCGGAGGCGCAGAACGAGGAGTTCCGCGCGGCCCAGAACACCGAGCGGGACCGGGTGTACTTCGACCCCGCGGTCCGGCTCGCCAAGCTCGACGGCCTGAGCACGCTCGGCCAGTTCATCTACTACGACGCCATGGTCTTCCACGGCCCCGACACCAGCCCGACGGGCTTCTACGGGATGCGCGAGCAAGCCATGGAGGAGGCCGAGACGCCCGCCGAGGGTGGGTCGGAGAGGGCCTTTCTGTCGGCCTTCCTGGATGTGCGTCGCGAGGCCATGAGGGCGAAGAAGGCGAACGCGGACACCACACGGATCGACACGGCGCAGCGGCGGTTCCTCGACTCCGGCAACTTCGCCCTCAAGACCCCGCTCCAGTGGCAGATGTACGGCGAGACCTACCGGGTGCCGTAGGGGGTCCCGGCCGGGCGGCGTCCTGGGGCGTGTTCCGAAAGTCCCGTCGTCCGCCCGAAGGGCGGGCCCTGGTGCGTGCGAGCGCAAGGCGCCGGAGCGCCCTGACAGCGGAGCTGTTCGGGCGTTTCGGCAACGCAGGTCCCCCTCCAGGAGGGTGCGTGCCAGGCGTCGCGGGGCAGGCGCGGCTTTCACAACGCGCCCTACGGCCCCCACTTCTGGCGCAGCACCTGCTCGGCGGGCTTGCCGTGCGGGGTGTAGGCCAGTTCCGCCGGGGTCTCCCCGCTGTCCGGCCAGTCGTCCCACATCCACCAGGACACCCCGGCCCACCAGCGCCGGCCCTCGAAGGAGTCCAGCAGCGCGCGGTAGGCGGCGGCCTGTTCCCCGGCGTCGGGCGTGGTGCTGATCTCCCAGGAGTAGGGCGCGGTGGTGGTGCCCCGCTGGCTGACGTAGCCGGCCTCGGTGAACAGGACGCGCCGGCCGGTGCTCGCGGAGTACTCCGCGAGCCGGTCGCGGATCGGCGCCCAGGCCTCGCGCAGCCGGGCGGGGTCGGCGGTGGGGGTGTCGGCCAGCGGCCAGTAGGCGTCGATGCCGATGAGGTCCAGGCGCTTCCAGAAGCCGATGCGCTCGTATTCGTCGTAGTTGGCCGCGTAGGTGAGCGGGCCGTCGTAGCGCTCGCGGACGGCGTCGATGGTGCGGGTCCAGCCGGTGAGGTCGTCGCAGACGCCGGCGAGTTCGGTGCCGACGGAGAACTGTTCCGCGCCGGTGGCGGCGGCCAGTGTGGCGTAGTGCGTGATGAACCGCCGGTAGGCGGTGAACCAGCGCGCGCGGTCCCCGGGGCGGATCTCCGCGCGGTCGCCGCCGTCGGCGAGGTCGACATGGGGCTTGATCATCACCTTGAGCCCGGCGGCGTGTGCCCGGTGCACGATCCGGCGCAGGCTCGCGTCGGAGGCGGTCTCCTCGGTGCTGTGCATCGAGTTGTCGGTGCGGGTGTTCTGGTACCAGGTCGGGGTGAGGGTCACCCAGCGGGCGCCGGTGGCCCTGATGTCCTGGAGATAGCGGCCGGCGGCGGGGCTGTCGTAGTCGGTGCGGTACCAGGAGGGCAGGGTCATGCCCCGCAGCTCGGCCGGGCGCGACGCGGCGCCGGTCACGCCCGTCGCGCCCGCCGTACCGGAGGAGCCCTGCGTACAGGCGGTCACGGCCAGGAGGACCGCCGCGGCCGCGACGGTCCTCCCCTTCACACGCGGTGCCCTCACAGCACCGCCGGACTGACGAAGGTGTAGCCGAGGGCCTTGATGCCCTCCACGGTCTCCTTCAGCGGCTGTACCGGGAAGTACGGGTGGTAGAAGAAACTGGCGAACCCGTCCCGGACGGCGAGATTGGCCCTCGCCGAGGCGACGAGGTCGGCCGGCAGCCGCGGCGGGTGGTTGTTGTACTCCTCCGGCTCGTAATTCCCGATGTTCTCCGGAATTACCTTTGTCCCGTACACATCACGGACCACATAGGGGAAGAACTGCCCGATGAACCGGTTGGGATCGGAGGCCGCTCCGGTGAGCGTGCCACCGAAATACAGCGAACGTTCGAGCCGTGCGTTGAAATTCGAACTGAACACCTGGTAATCGGTACGGGAACCCGCGTAGTGCGGAGTGGTCCACAGCGTGGGCCGGGGAAGTCCGGCGAGAGCGAATTCGGCGAGGGCCGCGGTCACCCGGGTCTGGGCGTAGAGCGCGGAGTCCTCGCTCAGCGGACCGTCGTAGACGACCGTGTTCGACGCGTCCACGTGCGCCCGGTAGAACTCGAAGTCGTCACCGGTCACGCCGTTGTAGGGGTTGTCGAGGTTGCCGTACTGGTGCGTGTAGCCGTGGTTCATCAGCACCGCGCCCCTGGCCAGCATGTACTTCAGCGCGCCCACCAGCTGCGGCCGCTGGGTGAGCCGGACGGTCTCGGGGACACCCTCGTTGTAGGCGCCCTTGGGGTCCGTGTAGACGGGGACCACGTTGATGCCGTACGGGATGCGCTCGGAGTACAGGTAGTCGGCGATGGCGCGCAGTTCGGCCGGGTCGGAGTTGGGGCTGATGTCCTCCAGCCGGACCAGCGCGCGGTGGCGCTCGGCGGTGGCCGGGGCGAGGGCGTCGAAGAGGAGGTCCTCGAAGACGATGACGCGGTCGCTCTCGGAGACGAAGGCGAACGGGATCTCACCGAGGTAGGTGAGGTTCGCGGAGCGGACCGCCCAGCCGAAGGTGTCGCCGCTGGTGGTGTCCAGGCCCTCGGCGAGACGGGTGACCGCGGGGTAGCCGGGCCCGGTGAGCACGGTGGGGCGCAGCACGCCGCCGTCCTGCCCGGCCGGGATCTTCCGGGTCAGGGTCTGGCCCTTGTACGTCACCTGGGTCACGGTGCCGACCGAACCGCCGGCGCCGTAGTAGGAGTTGGTCGGGTCCCAGCCGTACTTCTGGGTGAACTGGCCCACGCCGACCGTGTTGGCCATGCCCCAGATGTTGGCGCCGATCCAGGTCACGGGCTTGCTGGTGGTCAGCACGTCCTGGTGGAAGGCGGCGGGGATCTGGTCCGGGACCGGGCCGCCGTAGTAGGTGGAGCCGATGTAGACGACGGCCGTGTACGACTCGACCAGGCCCGCCGTGTACTGCTGCACGGGCCTGGCGGTGACGGGGCCGAAGTGGCCGGCGAGGTTGGCCGCGGCCATGGCGTACAGCTCGCCGAGGTGTCCGTAGGGCCCCGCCGTGTCGAACAGGACGAGGGCGGTCGGACCGGCGGCCGCGTCCGCCGCGGCGGACGCCGTGGTCCGGGCGGTCCGGGCCGGGGTGAGCGCGGTGGCCTGACGGGCCAGCGAGGAGGCGGTGAGCGACGGGCCGGCCGCGGTGCGGGCCAGCGCCACCCGTGTCCCGCCGTGCCCCTTGTGGCGCGCCCGGTCGGCCTTGAGCTGGGCCTTCGCCCAGCCCTTCAGGTCGACCCGGCTGACTCCTGACTTCGCGCCGGTCTTCTCCCCGGGGTGCCGGTGGTCCCCTGCCGCCTGTGCGCCCGAGGTCATGAAAGAGCCGCCCAGCAGGGCGGCCAGCAGCATCAGGACGACGGAAATTCGAAAACTCCCCCGTCTCCAGGACGGGATGACTGGTCTCACGTTCTTCCCCCCACTTTGCCAACCATTGGGCAAAGGTACTTGCGCGTACGAAGGCACCCGATTCCTCTGCCGACCCGGGAGGGGTGTCGACGAGGCATCGGGAGAATTCCAGGATGCCCGACAGATCCGGCCGAAGTGTCGAACTCCGGCTTTTTTCTGATCCTCTTCTTGACCGCCTTCAGGGTCTGCTACGTTCACCATCGCGCGACGGGGACGCGCTGTGAAATGTGGGGGGAAGATGTACGGACGACCCGCTCTCGGCGCCTTGCTGCCCATGGCAGGGGCAATGGCGGCACCGGAGGCATTGCCCGGCCTGCCTTTGGCCAAAACATTACAGGCGACGGCCGGAGCCGGATTTCTGCTCTACTGCCTGACCGCCTGTCTGATACTCCTGGCCAGGGCCAAGCTGCGCCGCGAGGCCCGCCCGGCGAAGGCTGCGCCGCAGGTCGAAGCCGGGAGCAGACGTGATCGTTGAGGTGCTGCTGTGGTCCGCCATCACGCTGATCGTGCTGGCCGGCTGCTACAACACGGGCATGTTCCTGCTGTCCCGGCGAAGAATTCGCCGCTCCCGGACGGACCGGAGAGAACGCTTCTATGTATTTCTCCTCGCCTGCCTGAACGAGGAGACCGTGCTTTCCGAAAGCCTGGCGCGCATCACCGCTCTGCCCGCCGGGAATTTCATGGCACTGGTGATCGACGACGGCTCGGAGGACCGCACCTCCGAGATCGCGCTCGGCGCCGGGCCCCGGGTCCGGCTGCACCGGCGCAACCCGCCGAACGCGCGCCGGGGCAAGGGCGCCGCGCTCAACGACGGAGTGCGCCACCTGCGGGAATCGGGTCTGCTGGCCGGATACGACCCCGATGACGTGGTCCTGTGCGTCGTCGACGCCGACGGCCGGCTCGATCCGCACATCATGCAGTCCGTGGATCCCTACTTCGACGATCCCCGCACGGGCGCGGTCCAGGTCTGCGTCCGGATGTACAACCGGCGGCTCGGCCTGCTGGCCCGGATGCAGGACATGGAGTTCGTCGTCTACGGCGACGTCTTCCAGAGCGCGCGCCGGTTCATCGGCAGTGTCGGCATGGGCGGCAACGGCCAGTTCATGCGGCTGTCGGCGCTCGACACGCTGGACGGGGACGGCCCGTGGAGCGACAGCCTCACCGAGGACCTCGACCTCGGGGTGCGGCTGATCGCCAAGGGCTGGACCAACCAGCACTGCGTCACCGCCGCGGTCTCCCAGCAGGCCGTGCTCAGCCTCAAGCGGCTGATCCGGCAGCGCTCGCGCTGGTTCCAGGGCCACCTGCAGTCCGCGAACCTGGTCCCGCTCATCCTGCGGGACGTGCCGCTGCGGCCCGCGCTCGACCTCCTCTACCACCTGTCCAGCCCGGTGCTGATCCTGCTGACCTCGCTGCTACCGCTGTCGTTCGTCGTCGCCCTGGTGGCGACCGTGGTGGCCTCCGTGCAGGCCGGCCACTCCCTCGTCTCACCGATGTGGCTGCTGGGCCCGTATCTGCTGTCGTTCACCGCGGCCTACACCTACGGCTTCGTCTACGCCAGGCGCGAGCGCGAACTGGGACTGGTGCGCTCGGTGCTGCTCGCCCATCTCTTCGTCTTCTACGGCTACATCTGGTTCGCCGCCGGCTGGTGGGGGTTCTGGCGGATGCTCACCGGCAAGCGGACCTGGCTGAAGACCGCGCGGACCTGACCCGCCGCGGAGCTCGGCGAGGACCGCACGCACCTGACCCGCCGCGGTCCTCGCCGAGGACACCCACGCGCGCCTGACCCGTGCGCGCCGCCGGAGGTCCGCCCATCTCACGCGACGAGCCGCCCAGTCACGCGGCGGCCCGCCGTATCTCTCATATCTGCGCGGTTGTGCGATCGCGCGTGCCCTAGGGGGGCTCAACCATGTCCACACACCCGTCCGCCGTGCCCGTACGCGCCATGCTCGTGCTCGGCACCCGGCCCGAGGCGATCAAACTGGCCCCGGTGGCCCGTGCGATGGCCGGCTCCGAACAGTTCGAACCCGTCGTCGTCACCACCGGCCAGCACCGCGAGATGCTCCACCAGATGCTCGGTCTGCTCGGCGTCGACGTGCGCATCTCCCTGGACGTGATGCGCACCCGGCAGGAGCTGTCCGATCTCACCGCCCGTCTGGTCCAGGAACTGGGCGGGGCGATGCGGGCGCAACGGCCCGACCTGGTCGTGGTGCAGGGGGACACCACGACCGCGCTGGCCGGGGCACTGGCCGCGTTCTACGAGAAGATCCCGGTCGCGCACGTGGAGGCCGGGCTGCGCACGGGGGTGCTCGACAACCCCTTCCCCGAGGAGCTCAACCGCTGCCTGATCGGCCGTATCGCCCGCTGGCACTTCGCCCCGACGGCGCGTGCCGCACGGCATCTGACGGACGAGGGGGTACGCGCCGAGCAGGTGTTCACCACCGGCAACACCGTGATCGACAACCTGCTGTGGGTGCTGGCCGAGGGCACCGGGGCGTCCGCGTTCCGGACGGAGGCCCGCCGCATCCTGGTGACGCTGCACCGCCGGGAGAACCAGGGCGACCGGATGCGTGCCATGGGCCGGGCGCTGCGCCGGCTGGCCCATCGCGGGGACGTCGAGATCGTGCTGCCCCTGCACAAGAGCCCCGCCGTGCGGGACGCGCTGCTGCCCGAGCTGGACGGACACCCCGGCATCGAGCTGGTCGAGCCCCTGGACTACCTGGACTTCGCGGCCACGCTGGCTGAGTGCGACCTGGTGCTCACCGACTCGGGCGGCATCCAGGAGGAGGCGCCCAGCCTGAGCAAGCCGGCGCTGGTGCTGCGCACGACCACCGAGCGCCCCGAGGCGGTGGAGGCGGGTGCCGCGCGGCTGATCGGCACCGACCCGGACGCCATCGTCGGCTGTGCGGAGCGGCTGCTGGACGATCCGGAGGAGTACCGGCGGATGGCGAACGCGGGCAACCCGTTCGGCGACGGCCGGGCCGCGAGCCGCGTACTGGCGCAACTGGCCGAGGACTTCGCGGCCGATGTGCCGGTCGGGGCGACGGCCGCCGGGCCATACTCTGCGGCATGACGTCCTCCCTCCTGCGGCCCCGGCGGCGGAACTCCCTTCCTCCTCCGGGCCGCGGGGGGCGGCTCCTCGCGGGGCTCGCGGCCGGGCTGGCGCTGGCGGCGCTGCTGGCGGTCACGGTGAGCCGGTGCGGGGGGAAGGACCCCGAGCCGCCCCCGGCACCCTGGGCCGACAGCTCCACGCACGGCCGCTGGCTCTCGGTGTTCAACGGCCACGGCACCAACACCGGTGACGACGACAGCCTGTCGCTCTCGCCCCGGATTGCCAGGACGTCCGCCACCACGCACGCGGGTCTGGTGGTGAGCACCACGACGTACACGGACGTGACGTTCGAGGCGCGGATGCGCACGGTGAGGCAGCTGCGCGTGCCGGAGCCGAACCCGTGGGAGGTGCCCTGGCTGGTGTGGGGGTACTCCGACCCGGAGCACTTCTACTACGTCACCCTCAAGCCCAACGGCTGGGAGCTGGGCAAGCGTGACCCCGCCTATTCGGGCGGCCAGCGCTTCCTGGCCACCGGGCACCGGAAGTACCCCGTGGGCGACTGGCACCGGGTGCGGGTGGAGCAGCGGGGGCCCGTGCTCCAGGTCGAGGTCGGCGGGCGGACCCTGGTGACCTTCACCGACACCGAACGGCCGTATCTGCTCGGCTCGGTCGGGGCGTACACGGAGGACGCGACCGTACGGTTCGAGGGGCTGGTGGCCCGCTAGAAGCGCCGGGCGGGCCGCCGCCCGGCGGGTCCCGGGAACCGGGTCACGGGAACCGGGTCACGGGAACCGGGTCACGGGAACCGGGTCACGGGAACCGGGTCCCGGGAAGCCGGTCCGGGAAGCCAGTCCCGGGAAGCCAGTCCCGGGGAGCGGGTCCGGGAAGCCAGTCCCGGGGAGCGGGTCCGGGAAGCCAGTCCCGGGGAGCGGGTCCGGGAAGCCGGTCCGGGAAGCCAGTCCCGGGAAGCCGGTCCGGGAAGCCGGTCCGGGGAGCGGGGCACGGAGGGCCGGGAAAATGCGGCGGCGCCTACCGAGGTGTCCGGGTCGGGGACAGGCAGGCGCCACCAGTGTTCCGTACGCCTTTGTACGGGACGTCTTTTCGGGCCGGTCAGACCGTCAGCGCGCGGTCCGTCGGGCGGATCGGCGCCGGCAGGTCGCTGGCTCCGGTCAGGAAGCGGTCGACGCCGCGGGCGGCCGAGCGGCCCTCCGCGATCGCCCACACGATCAGGGACTGGCCGCGGCCGGCGTCACCGGCGACGAACACTCCCGGCACGTTGGTCTGGAAGTCGGCGTCGCGAGCGATGTTACCCCGCTCGTCGAGGTCCAGACCGAACTGCTCCACCAGGCCGTTGTCCCGGTCGGTGCCGGTGAAGCCCATGGCGAGGGTGACCAGCTGGGCGGGGATCTTGCGCTCGGTGCCCGGCTTCTGGGTCAGCTTGCCGTCGACGAACTCGACCTCGACGAGGTGCAGCCACTGGACGTTGCCGTCCTCGTCGCCCTCGAAGTGGGTGGTGGAGACGGAGTAGACCCGCTCGCCGCCCTCCTCGTGCGCGGAGGTGACCTTGTAGAGCATCGGGAAGGTCGGCCACGGCTGGTGCGGCGCCCGGTCCTCGCCCGGCCTCGGCATGATCTCCAGCTGCGTCACGGAGGCCGCGCCCTGGCGGTGGGCGGTGCCCACGCAGTCCGCGCCGGTGTCGCCGCCGCCGATGACCACGACGTGCTTGCCCTCTGCCGTGATCGGGGCGGTGACGTAGTCACCTTCCTGGACCTTGTTGGCCAGCGGCAGGTACTCCATGGCCTGGTGGATGCCCTGGAGCTCGCGGCCCGGCACCGGCAGGTCGCGGGCCGTGGTGGCACCGACGGCCAGCACGACGGCGTCGTAGCGCTTCTTGAGGTCCGTGGACTTCAGGTCGCGGCCGATCTCGACGCCGGTGCGGAAGCGGGTGCCCTCCGCGCGCATCTGCTCGATACGGCGGTTGATGTGCCGCTTCTCCATCTTGAACTCGGGGATGCCGTACCGGAGGAGGCCTCCGACGCGGTCCGCGCGCTCGTAGACGGCGACGGTGTGGCCGGCCCGGGTCAGCTGCTGGGCGGCGGCCAGCCCCGCGGGGCCCGAGCCGACGACCGCGACGGTCTTGCCGGACAGCCGCTCGGGGGCCTGCGGGGCGACGTCACCGGTCTCCCACGCCTTGTCGATGATCGAGACCTCGACGTTCTTGATGGTGACGGCCGGCTGGTTGATGCCGAGCACACACGCCGACTCACAGGGCGCCGGGCAGAGGCGGCCGGTGAACTCGGGGAAGTTGTTGGTGGCGTGCAGGCGCTCCTGCGCGGCCGACCAGTCCTCGCGGTAGGCGTAGTCGTTCCACTCGGGGATCAGGTTCCCCAGCGGGCAGCCGTTGTGGCAGAACGGGATGCCGCAGTCCATGCACCGGCTGGCCTGCTTGCTGATGATCGGCAGCAGGGAGCCGGGGACGTAGACCTCGTTCCAGTCCTTCAGCCGCACGTCGACGGGACGGGACTTGGCGACCTCGCGGCCGTGGTTCAGAAAGCCCTTCGGGTCAGCCATTGGTCGCCGCCTCCATCATCTTCTCGGTGATCTCCGACTCGGAGAGACCGGCTCGCTCGGCGGCGTCCTTGGCGGCGAGCACTGCCTTGTACGTGCTGGGGATGATCTTGCTGAAGCGGTTCACCGCCGTGTCCCACTCGGCCAGGAGCTTCTCGGCGACCGTGGAGCCGGTCTCCTCCTGGTGGCGCCGCACGACGTCGTGCAGCCACTGCCTGTCCGAGTCGTCGAGGGCCTCGACCGCGTCGAGGTTGCCCACGTTGACGTTGTCGCGGTCCAGGTCGATGACGTAGGCGACGCCACCGGACATGCCGGCCGCGAAGTTGCGGCCCGTCTCGCCGAGGACCACCGCCTGGCCACCGGTCATGTACTCGCAGCCGTGGTCGCCCACGCCCTCGGAGACCACCAGCGCGCCGGAGTTGCGGACGCAGAAGCGCTCGCCGGTACGGCCGCGCAGGAACAGCTCGCCGCCGGTCGCACCGTACGCGATGGTGTTGCCCGCGATGGTGGAGTACTCGGCGAGGTGGTCGGCGCCGCGGTCCGGGCGGACCACGACCCGGCCGCCCGACAGGCCCTTGCCGACGTAGTCGTTGGCGTCGCCCTCCAGGCGCAGCGTGACGCCGCGCGGCACGAACGCACCGAAGGACTGGCCGGCCGAGCCGGTGAAGGTGATGTCGACGGTGTCGTCGGGCAGGCCCGCGCCACCGAACTTCTTCGTCACCTCGTGGCCGAGCATGGTGCCGACCGTGCGGTTGATGTTGCGGATGGCGACCTGGGCGCGCACCGGCTGGGCGGTGGTCGCGGAGTCCGCGGCGAGCGCGTCGGCGGCGAGCCTGATCAGCTCGTTGTCGAGCGCCTTCTCCAGGCCGTGGTCCTGGGCGATCACCTGGTGGCGGACCGCGCCCTCGGGCAGCTCGGGCACGTGGAACAGCGGCTCCAGGTCCAGGCCCTGCGCCTTCCAGTGGTCCACCGCGCGGTGCACGTCGAGGATCTCGGCGTGGCCGACGGCCTCCTCGATGGAGCGGAAGCCCAGCTCGGCGAGCAGCTCGCGGACCTCCTGCGCGATGAACTCGAAGAAGTTCACCACGAACTCGGCCTTGCCGGAGAAGCGGTCGCGCAGGACCGGGTTCTGGGTGGCGATGCCGACCGGGCAAGTGTCCAGGTGGCAGACGCGCATCATGACGCAGCCGGAGACGACGAGCGGCGCGGTCGCGAAACCGAACTCCTCGGCGCCCAGCAGCGCGGCGATGATCACGTCGCGGCCGGTCTTCAGCTGGCCGTCGGTCTGCACGACGATGCGGTCGCGCAGGCCGTTGAGCAGCAGGGTCTGCTGGGTCTCGGCGAGGCCGAGCTCCCAGGGGCCGCCCGCGTGCTTCAGCGAGGTCAGCGGGGAGGCACCGGTGCCGCCGTCGTGACCGGAGATCAGGACCACGTCCGCGTGCGCCTTGGACACACCCGCCGCGACCGTGCCGACGCCGACCTCGGAGACCAGCTTCACGTGGATCCGCGCCCGCGGGTTCGCGTTCTTCAGGTCGTGGATCAGCTGGGCCAGGTCCTCGATGGAGTAGATGTCGTGGTGCGGCGGCGGGGAGATCAGGCCCACGCCCGGCGTCGAGTGACGCGTCTTGGCGACCCACGGGTAGACCTTGTGGCCGGGCAGCTGGCCGCCCTCGCCGGGCTTGGCGCCCTGGGCCATCTTGATCTGGATGTCGTCCGCGTTGACCAGGTACTCGGAGGTCACGCCGAAGCGGCCGGAGGCGACCTGCTTGATGGCGGACCGGCGGGCCGGGTCGTACAGGCGCTCCGGGTCCTCGCCGCCCTCACCGGTGTTGGACTTGGCGCCCAGCTGGTTCATGGCGACGGCCAGCGTCTCGTGCGCCTCCTTGGAGATGGAGCCGTACGACATGGCGCCGGTGGAGAAGCGCTTGACGATCTCGGAGACCGGCTCGACCTCGTCCACGGAGATGGACGGGCGGCCGGAGTTGAAGCCGAACAGGCCGCGCAGCGTCATCAGGCGCTCGGACTGCTCGTTCACGCGCTCGGTGTACATCTTGAAGATGTCGTAGCGCTTGCTGCGGGTCGAGTGCTGGAGGCGGAAGACCGTCTCGGGGTCGAACAGGTGCGGCTCGCCCTCGCGGCGCCACTGGTACTCGCCGCCGATCTCCAGCGCGCGGTGCGCCGGGGCGATGCCGGAGGCCGGGTAGGCCTTGGCGTGGCGGGCGGCCACCTCCTTGGCGACCACGTCGATGCCGACGCCGCCGATCTTGGAGGCGGTGCCGTTGAAGTACTTCTCCACGAAGGGCGCTTCGAGGCCGACGGCCTCGAAGACCTGGGCGCCGCGGTAGGAGGCGACGGTGGAGATGCCCATCTTGGACATGACCTTCAGGACGCCCTTGCCGAGGGCGTAGATCAGGTTGCGGATGGCCTTCTCGGGCTCGATGTCCGTGAGGAAGGTGCCCGCGCGGACGAGGTCCTCGACGGACTCCATCGCGAGGTAGGGGTTGACGGCCGCGGCGCCGAAGCCGATGAGCAGGGCGACGTGGTGGACCTCGCGGACGTCGCCGGCCTCGACCAGCAGGCCCACCTCGGTGCGCTGCTTGGTGCGGATGAGGTGGTGGTGGACGGCCGCGGTGAGCAGCAGCGAGGGGATCGGCGCGTGCTCGGCGTCGGAGTGGCGGTCCGACAGGACGATCAGCCGGGCGCCGTTCTCGATGGCGGCGTCGGTCTCGGCGCAGATCTCCTCGATGCGCGCGGCCAGCGCGTCACCGCCGCCGTGCACCCGGTACAGGCCGGACAGGGTCGCGGCCTTGAAACCGGGCATGTCGCCGTCGGCGTTGATGTGGATGAGCTTGGCGAGCTCGTCGTTGTCGATGACCGGGAAGGGCAGCACGACGGACCGGCAGGACGCGGCGGTCGGGTCGAGCAGGTTGCCCTGCGGGCCGAGCGAGCTGCGCAGGGAGGTGACCAGCTCCTCGCGGATCGCGTCCAGCGGCGGGTTGGTGACCTGCGCGAACAGCTGGGTGAAGTAGTCGAACAGCAGGCGTGGGCGCGAGGACAGCGCGGCGATCGGCGAGTCGGTGCCCATGGAGCCGATCGGCTCGGCGCCGGCCTTGGCCATCGGCGCGAGGATGACGCGCAGCTCCTCCTCGGTGTACCCGAAGGTCTGCTGGCGGCGGGTGACCGAGGCGTGGGTGTGGACGATGTGCTCGCGCTCGGGCAGGTCGCCCAGCTCGATCTCACCGGTCTCCAGCCACTCGGCGTACGGGGCCTCCGACGCGAGCTGGGCCTTGATCTCGTCGTCCTCGATGATGCGCTGCTCGACGGTGTCGACGAGGAACATCTTGCCGGGCTGGAGGCGGCCCTTGCGGACGACCCTGGCGGGGTCGATGTCGAGCACGCCGACCTCGGAGCCGAGGACGACGAGGCCCTCGTCGGTGACCCAGTAGCGGCCGGGGCGCAGGCCGTTGCGGTCGAGGACCGCGCCGACCTGGGTGCCGTCGGTGAAGGTGACACAGGCCGGGCCGTCCCAGGGCTCCATCATCGTGGAGTGGAACTGGTAGAAGGCGCGCCGGGCCGGGTCCATGGAGTCGTGGTTCTCCCACGCCTCCGGGATCATCATCAGCACGGAGTGCGGCAGCGAGCGGCCGCCGAGGTGCAGCAGCTCTAGGACCTCGTCGAAGGAGGCGGAGTCGGAGGCGTCCGGGGTGCAGACCGGGAAGACACGGTCCAGCTTCTCGGTGCCGAACAGCTCGGAGACGAGCTGCGACTCGCGGGCGCGCATCCAGTTGCGGTTGCCCTTGACGGTGTTGATCTCACCGTTGTGCGCGACGAACCGGTACGGGTGCGCGAGCGGCCACGACGGGAAGGTGTTCGTGGAGAACCGGGAGTGCACGAGCGCGATCGCGGAGGCGAAGCGGCGGTCGGACAGGTCCGGGAAGAAGGGCTCCAGCTGACCGGTGGTCAGCATGCCCTTGTAGACGATGGTCCGCGCGGACAGCGACGGGAAGTAGACGCCGACCTCGCGCTCGGCGCGCTTGCGCAGCACGAAGGCCTTGCGGTCGAGCGTGATGCCCGTGCTGGCACCGTCGCCCACGAAGATCTGACGGAAGACCGGCATCGTGGAGCGGGCGGTGGCGCCGAGGAGCTCGGGGGCGACCGGGACCTCGCGCCAGCCGAGGACCGTGAGGCCCTCCTCGCCGGCGATCGTCTCGATGCGCGAGACGGCGTCCTCGGTGCCCTCCTCGGGCAGGAAGGCGATACCGACCGCGTAGCCGCCCGTCTCGGGCAGCTCGAATCCGGCGACTTCACGGAAGAACGCGTCCGGGACCTGGGACAGGATGCCCGCGCCGTCGCCCGAGTCGGGCTCGGAACCGGTGGCACCGCGGTGTTCGAGGTTGCGCAGGACGGTGAGCGCCTGATCGACCAGCGTGTGGCTCGCCTCGCCGGTGAGGGTGGCCACGAAACCGACGCCGCACGCGTCGTGCTCGTTGCGGGGGTCGTACATACCCTGCGCAGCAGGGCGAGCATCCATGAAGGACCAGTTCTGGCCATTCGCGGAGTGCTGGGACGGCTGGCGCGGCGTACGCATCGGCTCTCCCGTCGTCGTCATGTGGCATGTGCTGGTGCCGAGGGACGACGTTGGCCCTCTGCTGAGTGCAAAATTTCGTGCAGGTTACATGATGGATCGGTTCTCGGGAACCGGGATAATCCGTTCCAGCATGTGGACGCCACGGGTATCGGCGCAGGTACCGCGCTTGGCGGCGAGAGGTATGTGGGGGCCGCACGGACAGATCGATGCCCTGCGGTCCGGGGGGCGGGTGGGCCTCGTCGCCCGTCCCGCGAGTGCGCCGCAGGCCTCATTGCCCACAGCGCTTACGGCTCATGCCCCGTGGTCACGCATCCGAAACCAGCGGGTAATGGGGTACTTATGCGGCCCATCGCATAAGTACCAGCCGGCTCATCCTACGGCGATTCCGAACAGGCTGCCCAGGACGTACGTCACACCGGCCGCGGCGCCGCCGAGGGCGAGCTGGCGCAGACCGCTGAACCACCAGCTGCGCGCGGTCACCTTGGCGACCACCGCGCCGCACGCGAACAGACCGAGCAGGGCCAGCAGTACGGCGGGCCACAGCGCGGTCGCGCCGAGCAGGTACGGCAGCACGGGCAGCAGGGCGCCCAGCGCGAACGAGCCGAACGAGGACACGGCCGCGACCAGCGGGGAGGGCAGGTCGCCGGGGTCGATGCCCAGCTCCTCGCGGGCGTGTATCTCCAGGGCCTGCTCGGGGTCGCGGGACAGCTGCCGGGCCACCTCCCGGGCCAGCTCGGGCCCGACGCCCCGCGACACGTACAGCGCCGCCAGCTCGGCCTCCTCGTCCTGGGGGTGCCGGCGCAGCTCGCGCCGTTCGACGTCCAGCTCGGCCTCGACCAGCTCCCGCTGGGAGGCGACGGAGGTGTACTCGCCCGCGGCCATCGAGAAGGCGCCGGCGGCCAGTCCCGCGAGGCCGGTGAGCACCACGGTCTGCTGGCCGACCGCACCGCCGGCCACACCGGTCATGAGGGCGAGGTTGGAGACCAGGCCGTCCATGGCGCCGAACACCGCGGGGCGCAGCCAGCCGCCGTTCACATCGCGGTGGGTGTGGTTGTCGCGGTGCGCCTCGTGCAGCGGCGCCTCGGTCTCGATGATGGCCATCCGGGATCCCCCAATAAGCTAAGCCAAAGCTAAGTCTGGACAAGTTCTACTCTTCGACAACGCCGACAGTACGCCTCCTCATTCCCTCTCGCCAGCAAGGAAAGGCTGGGCTAACCTGCGGTTTTACGCTCGAACGCTCATCCGAGCGCTAGTGATCACATATGTCGACCGGGTGACAGTGGCGCCGTCGAGGCTCAGGTCAACCGCTGATGGTGGGACACATCGGCAAAGGGTCCGCGCCGTGTGCGGACCCCCTTCGGAACGGAGGCCGCGTATGGCATCCATCGCCTGCATCCCCCCGGTCCCGGCGCCCGGGGACGCCTCCGCACTGCGCGATCGGGCCCGTGGCGCCCTGCTCGGCCTGGCCGTCGGCGACGCCCTGGGGGCGCCGGCCGAGAACCTGAAGCCCTCGCAGATCCGCGCCCGCTGGGGCCGTATCACCGGCTACGTCAGCGACAACCCGGCCGGCACGGACGACACCGAGTACGCGATCTTCTCCGGACGGCTGCTGGCCCGGCACGGCTCGGCCCTGACCCCGGCCGATGTCGAGGCGGCCTGGCACGAGTGGATCGCCGACCGCGACGAGGGCCCCTTCCGGGGCGCCGGCTTCAGCGAACGCGGCACGCTGGAGAACCTCCGGCGCGGTCTCGCGGCCCCCATCTCCGCCCAGCACCGGCACGCGTGGAGCGACGGCCTGGCGATGCGCGCGGCCCCCTTCGGCGTCTTCGCGGCGGGCCGCCCCGCCGAGGCGGCCCGCCTGGTCGCGATCGACGGCTCGGTCAGCCACGACGGCGAGGGCATCTACGGCGGCCAGGCGGTGGCGGCGGGCGTCGCCGCGGCGATGGCCGGGGCCCCGACCCTGGCCGTGGCCGCCGCCGCGCTGGCGGTGATCCCCGACGACTCCTGGACGGCGCGCTCCCTGCGCCGCGCCGTGGCGGCGGCCCACCGCGGCGAGCGGGCGGTCCGCTCGGCGGTGGTGATCGGCGGCTACCCCTGGACCGATCTGGCCCCCGAGGCGGTCGCCCTCGCCTTCGGCGCCTACGCGGCGGCGGACGGCGACTTCCGCGAGTCGGTGCTGACGGCGGTCAACATGGGCCGCGACGCCGACACCACGGCGGCCGTGGCCGGCGCGCTGTCCGGCGCCGCGAAGGGCGCCGCCGCGATCCCCGAGGACTGGGCGTCCGCCATCGGCCCCGCCCGCGGCAGCTGCCTCCCCTCGATGGCGGGCCACCACATCCTGGACGTCGCCGACCTCCTCACCCCGGCCCCCGCCGAGACGGGCCTCCCCCGATGAGGCCCCCGGGCCCCTGGGACACGACCACCCCCGCCCCCGGCGGCGAACACACCCCCCAGGAACCGCCGACCCCCAGCGACGAATCCACCCCACGGGATCCGGCCCCACCCCACCCGCACCCGTCAACACCCTCACCCGCCAACCCCGAAACCACCCCACGAAATCCGGCCCCACCCCACCCACCCACCTCAACACCCGTCCCCGCACCCGCACCCGCCAACGGCGAATCCGCCCCACAGGGGCCACCCGCACCCGACGACGAGAGCCGCACGGGTGGTGCGGGCGGAAAACACCGGGCCGAAGGCGAAGCCGAGGCCCGAAGCGACGGCGAAGCCGAGCCCACCCCCGCAGGGCCGAGCGGCAAAAGACCCCGCAGAACCGAGGGCCTCCTGCTGGGCCTGGCCGCAGGCGACGCCGTCGGGTGGCCCGCCGCCCGCCACCGCGCCGCGAGAATGCCGGACTGGACCCGCCGCCTCACCCGCGAACTGGACACCTTCGCGGAGCAGAACGCCACCACCACCCTCCCCGTCCCCATCGCCCTCAACCAGCCCCCGGAACCCCTCCGCCTCGGCCCCTCCGACGACGCGGAATGGGCGGCCTTCGCCGCGGAGGCCCTGCTGCGCGCGGGCGACGACACCGCCCTCGGCGACCTCAGCCGGGAACGCCGTACGAGGGCCGCGATCGACCTCACCTGGACCGCCGTGGCCGGCGAGGTCGCCGCGGCGGCGGAACGCGCCCCGGAGGTCGAGTCCGCCGTACTCCCCCTGCGGGCCCGGATCTCCGTGCGCGCGGGCCTCGGCAACCTCGCCGCGGGCCTGCGCCCGCCCGCCACCGGCCACGACAACCCGCACTACTTCGACGACGCCGCCTGCGTCCGCGCCTGCGTCCTCGCGGTGGCGCACCCCGGTGACCCCGGACGCGCCGCCGACCTGGCCGAGTTCGACGCCCGCTACACCCAGGACGGCGACGGCGTGCACGGCGCGCGGGCGATGGCGGCGGCGCTGTCCCTGGCCCTGACGGGAGCACCCGTCACCCGGTGCGCCGCCGCGGCCCTGGCCCAGCTCCCCGAGGGCACCGAGATCGCCCGCAACGCCCGCCACGCCCTGCGCCTGGCCGAGGACGCGGACAGTGCCTTCGCCCTGATCCCCCTGCTGGAACACCAGATCGTCGACCACGTCTACAGCTACGGCATCGCCGCCGCCGAGACCGTCCCGGTCGCCCTGGCCCTGGCCGTGGCCGCGCGGGGCCGTATCGCCGAGGCCGTCCCCGCGGCGGCCTGTCTCTCCCGCGTCGCGGACTCCGCACCGGCCCTCGCGGGCGCCCTCACCGGCGCGCTGGGCGGCGGCGCGGCCGTGCCCGCGGCCTGGCGGGACGCCTGCCGCACACTCTCCGGCTGCGTCCTGCCCCGCCTCACCGGCACCGACCTGGTGGAACTCGCCGGACTCCTGGAAGCGGCACAACCGGCCCCACCAGGAGGATGATTCGGGACATGACGCCCAAAGGAGAACAAGCAGACCGAGCGCACACCCTGGACGAACGCGTCACGGGCGCCCTGGTCGGCGCGGCCGTCGGCGACGCCCTCGGGGGACCCGTCGAGGGCTACAGCCCCGACCAGATCACCGAGCGCCACGGCGGCCGCGTCCACGGAGTCGTCGGGCCCTGGAACGGCGAGGCCTGGCGCACGGCCAGGCCACTCGCGCCGTACCACAAGGGCGACGGCCACGTCACCGACGACACCTTGATGACCCACGCGCTGATCCGCGTCTACGCCCGCGTCCGGGACCATCTGGACGCCTACGCGATCGCCGGCCACCTCGTCCCGGACCTGATCACCACCCCCCGCTGGATCCCGGAGCTGGAAGCCGAGGCCCTCCCCCTGCACCGGATCTTCCTCGCCGAGAAATGGCTGGTCACCAGGCTGCACTACGGCCACGCCGACCCCCGCGAGGCAGGCGTGGGCAACATCGTCAACTGCGGTGCGGCGATGTACATGGCCCCCGTCGGCCTGGTCAACGCGGCGAACCCGCGGGCCGCCTACGCCGAGGCCCTGGACGTCGCGGGCGCCCACCAGTCCTCGTACGGCCGTGAGGCGGCGGGGGTGTTCGCGGCGGCGGTGGCTGCGGCCTGCGCACCGGACGCGACCCCGGACTCGGTCGTGGAGAGCTGTCTGTCGCTGGCGAAGGACGGCACCCGGGAGGCGATCGAGAAGGTCTGCGAAACGGCCGTCCGCCACCAGGACTTCGAGTCGGCACTCACCCCGCTGCGCGAGGCCGTCGCCCCGTACGACACGGTCGGGCCCGACTACCGCAGCCCCTCACTCGGCGCGCGCCGCCCGTCCCGGCTGCACGCCATCGAGGAACTCCCGGTGGCGCTGGGCATGTTGCTGGTGGCGCGGGGCGACTTCCGGCACGCGGTCCTCGGTTCGGTCAACTACGGCCGCGACTGCGACTCCATCGCGACGATGGCGGGCGCGCTCGCGGGCGCCCTCGGCTCACCGGTCCCCGACGACTGGTCCAAGACGGTGGCGGAGGCGAGCCGTCTGGACCTGTGGGCCCCGGCGGCGGACCTGACGGCGGTCACCCGGGAGATCTTCGAGCGGGACGTCCGGCGCCGCCGCGCCCACGAGAGGGCCTTCGCCCGGCTCGGAGGCACCGCGTGCTCCGGCTGACCTGGGTGCAGCCCGAGGACCTGGTCGGTCACGAACTCGCCCAGGCGGCCCAGGACGGCCGTGAGCCCAAGGCCGTCGCGGCGCGCTGGCGGGCGGCGGGCGGCCACGAGGCCCCCGCGACGGCGGGCGCGTCCGCACGGCCGGTGTCCCGCTATCTGCGCACCCTGGCCGAGGACCTGCTGGACGAACTCGCGGACCTGCCGAGCCGCTTGGCCGCCCACGAACCGACGCGACTGGCGGCCGTCAAGGCGCTGTGCCCCGACTGGCCGTCGGCCCCGGAAGGCTCCCGCGCTCGCCCCACCCGGGCCGCCCTGGAAGCCGCCTGGCTGGGCCGCGCCGCCGGCTGCCTCCTGGGCAAGCCCGTGGAGAAGCTGCCGCTCCACGCCATCCGCGCCCTGGCCCGCTCCACCGGCAACTGGCCCCTGGCCGCCTACTTCACCGCCCGGGGAGTCCCCGAGGCGCTCCTCGCCGAACACCCCTGGAACCGCCGCTCGGCCGCCACCTCGCTCCGCGAGAACATCGACGGCATGCCCGAGGACGACGACCTCAACTACCCCCTGCTGAACCTCCTTCTGCTGCGCCGCCACGGCCGGGACTTCACCACCGCCGACGTGGCCCGGCTCTGGCTGGACGAACTCCCGGCGGGCCGCACCTTCACCGCCGAACGCGTCGCCTACCGCAACCTCCTCTCCGGCGTGGAGCCCCCGCACACGGCCCACCACCGCAACCCCTTCCGGGAATGGATCGGCGCCCTGATCCGCGCGGACGTCCACGGCTGGACCAACGCGGGCGACCCGGGCGCCGCGGCCGAACAGGCCCACCGGGACGCCACCCTGACCCACACCGCGAACGGCGTCTACGCGGCCATGTTCACGGCGGCGGCCGTCGCCGCGGCGGCGACCGGCACCCACGACGTGCACGCCTGCCTGCGCACCGGCCTCACCGTCGTCCCGCCCCGCTCCCGCCTGGCGAAAGCGGTCACCCACGCCGTCGAACTCGCGCTGCGGACACCGGACTTCGACACGGTCGTCGACACCCTGCACGCCGTCCACGGCCCGACGTACCACTGGGTCCACGCCGTCCCCAACACCGCCCTGATCGCCGCCGCCCTCACCCACGCGGACGGCGACTTCACCGCCGGAATCACCCGAGCGGTCTCCGGCGGCTGGGACACCGACTCCAACGGCGCGACGGCCGGCGGCATCGCGGGGCTGCTCGCCCGCTCCCCCGCCGCCCTGCCCGACCGCTGGACGGCCCCCCTGAAGAACCGGCTGTCGACCTCCGTCGCGGACTTCGACGGAACCGGCTTCGACACCCTCGCCCACCTCACGCACCTGGAGGCGTCCCGCCCATGACGCACATCGCCGTCCTCGGCAGCACGAACATGGACCTCGTCGCGTACGTCGCGAAGGCCCCGCGGCTCGGGGAGACCGTGACCGGCAGGGAGTTCCGCACGGTCCCCGGCGGCAAGGGCGCCAACCAGGCCGTCGCCGCCGCGCACGCGGGCGCGACCGTCTCGATGATCGGCGCGGTCGGCACCGACTCCTTCGGCGCGCGGCTGCGTTCCACCCTGGAGCACTCCGGCGTCGACACCGACCATCTGCGCACGGTCGAGGGCCCGTCGGGCACCGCGCACATCGTGGTGGACGACGAGGGCGCCAACGCCATCGTCGTGATCCCCGGCGCCAACGGCACCGTCGACCACCTGGTCCCCGGCGACGAGGTCCTGATCTCCACCGCCGACGCGCTGCTGCTCCAGCTGGAGATCCCGCTGCCGGCCGTGCTCGCCGGTGCCCGCGCGGCCCGCTCCCACGGCATCCGGACGATCCTCACCCCGGCCCCGGCCCAGCCGCTCCCGCCCGAACTGCTCTCCGCCGTGGACCTGTTGGTGCCCAACGAGCACGAGGCGGCCACCCTCACCGGCCGCGCCGACGCCCGCTCGGCGGCGACCGCCCTGCTGGAGCTGGTCCCCGAGGTGGTGGTCACCCTCGGCCCGGCCGGCTGCCTGTACACGGCCCGCGGCGCCGACCCGGTGACCGTGCCCGCGCCGCGGGTGACCGCCGTGGACTCGACCGCCGCGGGCGACACCTTCGTGGGCGCGCTCGCCGTGGCGCTCGGCGAGGACCGCCCGATGCCCGAGGCACTGCGCTGGGCGGCCGAGGCGGCGGCGCTGTCGGTGCAGCGGGCGGGGGCGTCGACGTCGATGCCGTACCGCTCCGAGATCGACGCGCAGTTCACCGCATGACCGCGCCCACGGCCGCGCACCGGCCCGCCGCCGCCCACGCTCCCCTGTCCGGACTGCGCGTGCTGGACGTCGCCACCCTGTTCGCCGGTCCCCTCGCCGCGACCATGCTCGGCGACTTCGGCGCCGAGGTCGTCAAGGTCGAGCACCCGCGCCGGCCCGACCCGTCCCGCGGACACGGCCCCGACAAGGACGGGGTCGGCCTGTGGTGGAAGATGCTGGGCCGCAACAAGCGCACGATCACCCTGGACCTGTCCAGGCCGGGCGGCCGGGCGACCCTGCTGCGGCTGGCCGCGACCGCCGACGTCGTCGTCGAGAACTTCCGTCCGGGCACCCTGGAGAAGTGGGACCTCGGCTGGCCCGAGCTGTCCGCCGTCAACCCGCGGCTGGTCCTCGCCCGGGTCACCGGCTTCGGCCAGTTCGGCCCGTCCGCGCACCGTCCCGGCTTCGGCACGCTCGCCGAGGCGATGAGCGGCTTCGCCGCGATCACCGGGGAGCCCGACGCGCCCCCGACCCTGCCGCCGTTCGGCCTGGCCGACTCCATCGCCGGTCTCGCCACGGCGTACGCGGTCATGACGGCCCTCGCCGCCCGCGAGCGCACCGGCGAGGGCCAGGTCGTCGACATGGCGATCATCGAGCCGATCCTGACGGTCCTCGGACCGCAGCCGCTCTGGTACGACCAGCTCGGCCATGTGCAGCCCCGCACCGGCAACCGCTCGCAGAACAACGCGCCCCGCAACACCTACCGCACCGCCGACGGCAGCTGGGTCGCCGTCTCCACCTCCGCCCAGTCGGTGGCCGAGCGCGTGATGCGGCTGGTCGGCCGCCCCGAGCTGATCGACGAGCCCTGGTTCGCCACCGGCGCCGACCGGGCCCGCCACAGCGACGTCCTCGACGAGGCGGTCGGCTCCTGGATCGCCGGACGCGGCCGCACCGAGGTCCTCCTGGCCTTCGAGAAGGCCGACGCGGCCATCGCCCCGGTCCAGGACGTCCGTGACGTGATGACCGACCCCCAGTACGCGGCACTCGACACCCTCACCACCGTCGACGACCCCGAACTGGGCCCGCTGCGCATGCAGAACGTGCTCTTCCGGCTCTCGGCGACCCCCGGCGCGATCCGCTGGGCCGGCCGCCCGCACGGCGCGGACACCGACGCCGTCCTCACCGAACTCGGCCTCACCGCGGGAGAGCTCACCGCCCTGCGCGAGGAAGGCGCCCTGTGACCCCGCCGGCCCCCCTGACATGGCTTTACGTGCCCGGCGACCGGCCCGAGGTGGTGGCGAAGGCGCTGGTGTCGGGGGCCGACGTGGTCGTGGTCGACCTGGAGGACGCGGTCGCCCCCGACCGCAAGGGCTACGCCCGCGAGGCCACCGCCGAACTGCTCGCCGAGCCGCAGCCGGTGCCGGTGCACGTCCGGGTCAACGCCCTGGACGGCCCGTACGCCGACACCGACCTCGGCACCCTGGCCGCCCTGCCGGGCCTGTCCGGCCTGCGGCTGCCCAAGATCACCTCCCCCGGGCAGATCACCAAGGTCGCCGAGCACACGGCCCCGGCGGCCGGCGGCGCACCCGCGCTGTACGCCCTGCTGGAGTCCGCCCTGGGCGTGGAGCTCGCCCACGCCATCGCCACCGCGCACCCGGCGCTGCGGGGCATCTCCCTGGGCGAGGCCGATCTCCGGGCCGACCTGGGTCTCCGGGAGGACGCCGGGCTGGACTGGTCCCGCTCCCGGGTGGTGGTCGCCGCGCGCGCCGCGGGTCTGCCCGCCCCGCCCCAGTCGGTGCACCCCGACATCAGCGACCTCGACGGCCTCGCCGCGACCTGCGCGCACGGCCGCGCCCTGGGCTTCCTGGGCCGCGCCGCCGTGCATCCGCGCCAGCTCCCGGTGATCGAGCGCGCCTACCTGCCGACGGCGCGTGAGATCGAGGAGGCCGAGCGCGTCGTCGGGGCGGGTGCGGAACACGAAGGTGCCCTGGCGCTCCCCGACGGCACGTTCGTCGACGCGGCGGTGGTGGCGGCGGCCCGGCGCACCCTGTCGTTGGCCCGCGGCCGCTGAACCCCGGGCCCGTCCGGCCCGCACACGCTGTCTGCCTGTCTGCCGGGCGGCGCCGGCCAGGTCCGGGTACGCCGAAGGGCGCCCGGAGGTCCGGGCGCCCTTCGGCGATGTCGGTGTCCTCAGCCCTTCTTCGCGGACTCGGACTCCACTTCCTCGGCGTCGGCCGCGGTCCCCGCCTTCGCGGGCCCGGACTCCGGCTCCGCGTCCGCCCCGGCTCCGCCCCCGGCGCCGTCGCTCCCGTCCGCGTCCGCGGGCTCGTCGTCCCCGGACCCGGCGGCGTCGCCCTTGGCCTGCGCGGTGTCGTCCTCGGGTGCGGTCTGCGCCCCGGGCTCGACCACCGGCTCACGGCCGGGCCGCTTCTTCGCCGACACCACGATGTAGACCACGGCGAGCACGAAGACCAGCAGCGCGGTCCAGTTGTTCAGCCGCAGACCGAGGATGTGGTGGGCCTCGTCGACGCGCATGTACTCGATCCAGAACCGGCCCGCGCAGTACGCCGCGACATAGAGCGCGAACGCCCGGCCGTGGCCCAGCTTGAAGCGCCGGTCGGCCCAGATGACCAGCAGCGCGACACCGACGCACCACAGCGACTCGTACAGGAACGTCGGGTGGTAGTAGCCCGGCATCCGGCCGTCCGTGGAGGACGTGATGTGCAGGGCCCAGGGGAGGTCGGTCTCCCGCCCGTACAGCTCCTGGTTGAACCAGTTGCCCCAGCGGCCGATGGCCTGCGCGAGCGCGATGCCGGGCGCGACGGCGTCGGCGTAGGCGGGCAGCGGGATGCCGCGGCGGCGGCAGCCGATCCAGGCGCCCACCGCGCCCAGCGCGATGGCCCCCCAGATACCGAGGCCGCCTTCCCAGATCTTCAGGGCGTCCACCCAGTCACGGCCCTCGCTGAAGTACAGCTCGTAGTCCGTGATCACGTGGTAGAGCCGGCCTCCGACAAGGCCGAACGGCACCGCCCAGACAGCGATGTCGGCGACCGTGCCGGCCCGCCCGCCGCGGGCGATCCAGCGCCTGTTGCCGAGCCAGACGGCCACGAAGACGCCGATGATGATGCAGAACGCGTAGCCGCGCAGCGGGATGGGGCCGAGGTGCAGCACCCCGCGCGACGGGCTGGGAATGTAGGCAAGTTCCATGGCAAGGTCGACGCTACCCTGCCGGACGCGCCCGGCGACGGGCGGCCCGGCTACGGCTCCATAACGGGGCCGCGCGTCCGCTCATCCCTGTGCGGCCTCCACCATCTGCTTCAGCTTCTCCGGGGTCATCGACTGGTCCTGGTAGATGTTCTGGCCGTCGAGCAGCACGGTCGGGGTGCCGGAGAACCCGCCGTTCTGGAAGGCCTCGTTGGACTTCTCCACCCAGCTGTTGTGCCGTCCCTCCTGCACACAGGTGCGGAAGGCGGGCGTGTCCAGGCCGTCGACCTTGGCGGCCAGCTCGATCAGCTTGTCCTCGTCGGCGAAGGCGTCGTCGGTCTCGGGCGGCTGGTTGTCGTAGAGCACGTCGTGGTACGGGGTGAACTTCCCGGCGTCCTGGGCGCAGGCCGCGGCGTTGGCCGCCTTGCGGGAGCCGGTGCCGCCCATGTTGCCGTCGATGATGGTGGCGAGGTGGTACTCCACCTTCAGTTTCCCGGCCTCGGTCAGCTCGTGGATCGTGGGCCGGTACGCGGTCTCGAAGGCCTGGCAGGCCGGGCAGCGGAAGTCCTCCCAGATGGTGAGCGTCGACCTGGCGCCCTCCTCGCCGACCGGGATGGCGAGACCGTCCTTGCCCTGGGCTCCCGAGGGCGCCACGACCGGTCCCGCGCTGTCGCTGCCGTCGTCCTTGCCCGCGTTCGCGGCGACCACGCCGATCACCGCCGCGAGGCCCAGTACGCAGACGACGCTGGCGCCCACGATCAGCGCGCGCCGTCGCTTCTCGGCGGCCCGCTGCTTCTCCCGCTCGACCGCCAGCCGCTCCCGGGCCGTGCGCTTTCCGTCACGATTCTTCTCGCTCACACCCCGGAAACGAACCGGGGAGGCGCAGCGCGCCTCCCCGGTCCCAGGTCCACCCGTTCGAGTGAGTTGTACGAAATGCGCTGACTCCGAACCCCTGCCGGGGCCGCCGTCACGCCTGTCCGCGCACGCCCTTCGCGAGGTCGCCCGCCAGCTCGCGGACCGCCTCGATCCCGGCCGCGTCGTCCGGCGCGTCCAGCATCCGCTTGACGAACGCCGAGCCGACGATCACCCCGTCGGCGAACCCGCCGACCTCGGCCGCCTGGACCGCGTCGGAGACACCGAGGCCGACACAGACCGGCAGGTCGGTGGTGGCGCGGGTGCGCTCCACCAGGTTCTGGGCCTGCGTGCCGACCGACTCGCGGGTGCCCGTGACGCCCATCAGCGAGGCGGCGTAGACGAAGCCGCTGCCCGCCGCGGTGATCTCGCGCAGCCGCTCGTCCTTGCTGCTCGGCGCCACGACGAAGACGGTCGCGAGGCCGTGCTTCTCGGCGTGCTCCCTCCACAGCGCCGACTCCTGCACGGGCAGGTCGGGCAGGATGCACCCGGCGCCGCCCGCCTCGGCGAGCTCGGCGGTGAAGCGCTCCACGCCGTAGCGGTCGATGGGGTTCCAGTACGTCATGACCAGGATCGGCTTGCCGGTGGCCGCGTGGGCCTCCTTGACCGTGCGCATGACGTCCGCGATCCGCACACCGCCGCGCAGGGCGATGTCGTCGGCGGTCTGGATGACGGGGCCGTCCAGGACCGGGTCGCTGTGCGGCAGCCCCACCTCGACGACGTCGGCGCCGCCGTCCAGCGCGGCCTTGACGGCCTCGATCCCGCCGTCCACGGTCGGGAACCCGGCCGGGAGGTAGGCGATGAGGGCGGCGCGGCCCTCGGCCCTGGCGCCCGCGAGGGTGTCGGTCAGCAGTCGGATGTTCCCGCTCACTTGGCGTCCCCCTCGATCTCGGCGGTGTCGGCGGCGTCGGCCGCGACCTCGGCGTCGGTGTCGTACAGGCCGAAGTAGCGCGCGGCCGTGTCCATGTCCTTGTCGCCGCGGCCGGACAGGTTGATCACGATCAGCCCGTCCGGGCCCAGCTCCTTGCCGACCTCCAGGGCGCCGGCCAGCGCGTGGGCGCTCTCGATGGCCGGGATGACGCCCTCGGTGCGCGACAGCAGGCGCAGTGCCCGCATGGCCGCGTCGTCGGTGACCGCGCGGTACTCGGCGCGGCCGCTGTCCTTGAGGTAGGAGTGCTCCGGGCCGATGCCGGGGTAGTCCAGACCGGCCGAGATCGAGTACGGCTCGGTGATCTGGCCCTCGTCGTCCTGGAGGACGTAGGACCGCGAGCCGTGCAGGATGCCGGGCTCGCCCGCGGTCAGGGTCGCCGCGTGCTCGCCGGTGTCGACGCCGTGGCCGGCCGGCTCGCAGCCGATCAGCCGGACGGAGGTGTCGGGGATGAACGCGTGGAACAGGCCGATGGCGTTGGAGCCGCCGCCGACACAGGCGACCGCCGCGTCGGGCAGCCGTCCCGCGCGCTCCAGCAGCTGGCGGCGGGTCTCCACGCCGATGACGCGGTGGAAGTCGCGGACCATGGCCGGGAACGGGTGCGGGCCCGCGACCGTGCCGAAGAGGTAGTGCGTGTGGTCGACGTTGGCGACCCAGTCGCGGAACGCCTCGTTGATGGCGTCCTTGAGGGTGCGGCTGCCGGACTTCACGGCGACGACCTCGGCGCCGAGGATGCGCATCCGGGCCACGTTGAGGGCCTGGCGCCGGGTGTCGATCTCGCCCATGTAGATGGTGCAGTCGAGGCCGAACAGCGCGCAGGCCGTGGCCGTGGCGACGCCGTGCTGGCCGGCACCGGTCTCGGCGATGACCCTCGTCTTGCCCATGCGCTTGGTGAGCAGGGCCTGGCCGAGCACGTTGTTGATCTTGTGCGAGCCGGTGTGGTTGAGGTCTTCCCGCTTCAGGAAGATCCGGGCGCCGCCGGCGTGCTCGGCGAAGCGGGGGACCTCGGTGAGGGCGCTGGGCCGACCGGTGTAGTTCACCAGCAGGTCGTCGAGCTCCCGGGCGAACTCGGGGTCGTTCTTGGCCTTCTCGAACTCCACGGCGACCTCGTCGACCGCGGCGACGAGGGCCTCCGGGATGAACTTGCCGCCGAAGGCCCCGAAGTAGCCTTCGGGGCTGGGTACCTGACCCTCCGGGTCGGGGAGGAAGTAGGTGCTGGGCATGCGTGAGCCTCACGGTGAGTGTGATGGAAGAACACTGATCGCCGTGGGGGCGGGGTTGTCACTGGGCTGCGCACCTGTCGAGGCTGATCGCGCCCACGCGGCGGTAGCCGCACATCGAACGGAGCCCCGCGCCCCTAATGGGCGCGCTGCCATCGACGGCCGTTGACCTGCCCGGGCTCGTCCCCGATGACGTAACGCACCCTGCGGCCGTGCACCCGGCGGGCGGGGGCACGGCAACCGCGGGGCCGGCAACCGCGCGCCAGGCGCGCGTACCGATCCGTGGTCGTCACAGGAGTCGTCGGAGTCATCGCCCAAACCCTACCGGGTGATCAGCTGCGGCCGTGGCGCAGTGCCGGGTGTTCGCCCGCTGCCACCAGGTCGGCGACGGCGCTCTTGGGGTCCTTGCCCGTCACCAGGGACTCGCCGACCAGCACGGCGTCGGCCCCGGCGTTGGCGTAGGCGATGAGGTCGTGCGGGCCTCGGATGCCGGACTCGGCGATCTTCACGATGTGCTCGGGGATCTCCGGGGCGACGCGCTCGAAGGTCGAGCGGTCGACCTCCAGGGTCTTGAGGTTGCGGGCGTTGACGCCGATGACCTTCGCGCCCGCGTCGACCGCGCGCTCGACCTCGTCCTCGTCGTGCACCTCGACGAGCGGGGTCAGACCGATGGACTCGGCGCGCTCGATCAGCGACTCCAGGGCCGGCTGGTCGAGGGCGGCCACGATCAGCAGGGCGAGGTCGGCGCCGTACGCGCGGGCCTCCCACAGCTGGTACGAGGTGACGATGAAGTCCTTGCGCAGGACCGGGATGTCCACGCGGGCGCGGACCGCCTCCAGGTCGGCGAGCGAACCGCCGAAGCGGCGCTGCTCGGTGAGGACCGAGATGACGGCCGCGCCGCCTGCCTCGTAGTCCGCGGCGAGTCCGGCCGGGTCCGCGATGGCGGCCAGCGCCCCCTTGGAGGGGCTGGAGCGCTTGACCTCGCAGATCACCTTGACGCCGTCGCCGCGCAGCGCGGCCACGCCGTCCTTGGCCGAGCGGGCCTTCGCCGCGCGCTCCTTGAGCTCGTCGAGGCTGACGCGCGCCTGCCGCTCCGCGAGGTCGGCACGGACTCCGTCGATGATCTCGTCGAGCACACTCACGCGAGCGGCCCCCTTCCAGACGGTTGGCGGTTCCTGCGACCAGGGGTAAAACAATGGTCACTGCGATGGTATCCGGAGGAGGGCGTAGGCCTCGCATCCGGTTGACGGCGGTCCCAGTACCTGGACATTCCGTGGTCGATCAAGGATGGAGCCAGCTGCCGAAGGGCAGGTTCCGGACAACCGTGAAGACCAGCAACAACGTCCCCAAAGCCCACAGGTGCGCCGGGCCGAGATCGATCCGCAGCGGCCTGCCGCGCGCCGCGCGGACCACCCAGACGGTCCACAGCACGGCGAAGCCGAGGTAGGCGGCGACGGCCGGCGCGTTGGCGTGCAGGGCGGCCGGCAGGTCGCCGTGCACGAAGGCGTGCGCGCTGCGCAGTCCGCCGCAGCCGGGGCAGTACAGGCCGGTGAAGCGCAGCAGCGGGCAGACCGGGTAGTGGCCCGGCTCGTTGGGGTCGACCGTGCCGACGTAGGCGAAGGCCCCGGCGACCGCGGTGAGTACTCCCGCGGGCACGGCCAGCCGGAGGAGGGGCGTGGTGCGGGCCGTGGGTCCGCTGTCGGCGTTCACGTCTCGCATTGTGCCCCGGGCGGGGCGAGCGGGCGCGCGAAGGGGCGGCCCGGTGCCGGGCCGCCCCTTCGGTGTGCGGCTGTGCCGCGAGCGTCGTGTCACGCGGGCCGCGCGGGGGCGGCCCGGGGGCTCAGCCCTCGGCGGGCACCGGCTCACGGGTGACGGGCGCCTTCACCGCGGGGGCCTTGACCATGGCCAGCGGCTCAGCCTTGGGGGCACCCAGGCCCGCGGCGCGCATGCCGACGCCGACGACTCCGGCGAGAACCACGATCGCCATGCCGCCCCAGAAACCGAGCGGGTTGTCCATCACCATGAACGCGCCCGCGACGCCGAAACCGATGAAGGCGATGATGACACCCGTCCAGGCGGCCGGGGTGTGACCGTGACCGTGGCTGCTGTCCGCCATTGCTTGCTCCTCGTAGCCGTGTGCGTGGGTGAGCCTGACGCTCGTCGTCCATTGTCCCGTACGCGTGCGCGTGCCGGAGGCGGGGGTGGCAACCGATCACGTCGGTTTCACCACATCGGGACTTGTGGCCGGGGGCCGGAAGTCCCTCTCCCGTCCGGGCCCTACGCCGGTTCGGTGCCGGTGGGGTCCTCGCCGCGGTCGAGGGCCTTCCACAGGTCCTCGGGGCGGTCGGGGTCGGTGGTCGTCCGGGTGCGGCGCGGCCGGACGGTCCCGGCGCGCTCGTAGCGGCCGGACATGGCGGGCCAGAGCCGGCCGTAGCGCAGTGCGAGCAGGCCGGCCAGCAGGATCAGCAGACCGCCGGCGGCGGCGACGTAGGGCCACGCGGTGTGGCCGAGGGCGCCGACCGTGGCGGCGGTGTCGCCGGAGACCTCGGCGGCCTTCTCGTCGAGCGCCGCGCGGTCGGAGGCGCCGGCGAGGGCGGCGGCGATGGTGCCGGCGCCGCAGAGCGCGAGCAGTCCGGCGACCAGGAAGCGGCCGGCCCTGCGGACGGCGAAGACGGCGACGAGCGCGGCCAGGCCCACTATGGCCAGGGCGGCGGGGACGCCGGTGACGTCGCTGCCGCTGGCGGTCACGGAGAAGTCGCCGCCGGCCACGGTCGCGGTGCCCTGCGCCCAGCGCTGCCGGGTGGCCAGCAGCGCCACGGCCGCGCCGAGCGCGCCGGACAGCAGGGCCAGGGCGAGGCTGCGGCGGCCGCTCCCGGCGGGTCGCGCGGCTTCGGTTCGGGGGTGAGGTACGGCAGCAGTCACGTAGTCCACTATCGCCCCGACCCCGGGCGGTTCGTCACCCGGGGTTCGCGTGACAATCACCCCATTGTCGGCGCGGGGGGTTTCACGCCCGGTCCCCGAGGCGGTTGGCGGTGTGCACGGCGCGCAGGACGGCGGCCGCCTTGTTGCGGCACTCCTGGTCCTCGGCGACCGGGTCGGAGTCGGCGACGACGCCGGCCCCGGCCTGGACGTAGGCGGTGCCGTCGCGCAGCAGGGCGGTGCGGATGGCGATGGCGGTGTCGGAGTCGCCGGCGAAGTCGAGGTAGCCGACACAGCCGCCGTACAGACCGCGCCGGGCGGGCTCCAGCTCGTCGATGATCTGCATCGCGCGGGGCTTGGGCGCGCCGGAGAGCGTGCCGGCCGGGAAGCAGGCGGTGAGCACGTCGAAGGCGGTGCGGCCGGGGGCGACCCGGCCGGTGACCGTGGAGACGATGTGCATGACGTGCGAGTACCGCTCGATGGACATGAAGTCGACGACCTCGACGGAGCCGGGCTCGCAGACCCGCCCGAGGTCGTTGCGCCCTAGGTCGACGAGCATCAGGTGCTCGGCGCGTTCCTTGGGGTCGGCGAGCAGCTCGTCGGCGAGGGCCTGGTCCTCCTGCGGGGTGGCGCCGCGGGGCCGGGTGCCGGCGATGGGGTGGACCATGGCCCGCCCGTCCTCGACCTTGACCAGGGCCTCCGGGGAGGAGCCGACGACGTCGAAGGCCCCGCCGTCCCCGTGGGGGAACCGGATCAGGTACATGTACGGCGAGGGGTTGGTGGCCCGCAGCACCCGGTAGACGTCCAGTGCGCTCGCGGTGCACGGCGTCTCGAAGCGCTGGGAGGGCACGACCTGGAAGGCCTCGCCCGCGCGGATGCGCTCCTTGATGTCCTCGACCGCCGCCTGGAACTCGGGGCCGCCCCACCGCGCGGTGTACTCGGGCAGCTCGGAGGGCGGCAGCACGCCCGGGGGCTGGGCGACCGGGCGGGCCAGGTCGGCCTCCATGGCGTCGAGCCGGGCCACGGCGTCCGCGTGGGCCTCGTCGACACCGGTGTCGAGGTCGTTGTGGTTGATCGCGTTGGCGATCAGCAGGACCGAGCCCTCCCAGTGGTCCATCACCGCGAGGTCGCTGGTGAGGAGCATGGTCAGCTCGGGCAGCTTCAGGTCGTCGTGCTCGCCGGGGCCGATCTTCTCCAGGCGGCGCACGATGTCGTAGCCGAGGTAGCCGACCATGCCGCCGGTGAAGGGCGGCATGCCCTCCTGGTGCGGGGTGTGCAGGGCCTCGACGGTGGCGCGCAGGGCGGCCAGCGGGTCGCCGTCGGCGGGGACGCCGACGGGCGGGGTGCCGAGCCAGTGCGCCCGGCCGTCGCGGGTCGTCAGGGTGGCGGCGGAGCGGACGCCCACGAACGAGTAGCGGGACCACGAGCGGCCGTTCTCCGCGGACTCCAGCAGGAAGGTGCCGGGGCGCTCGGCGGCGAGCTTGCGGTAGAGCCCGACCGGGGTGTCACCGTCGGCGAGGAGCTTGCGGGTGACGGGGATGACGCGCCGGTCGGTGGCCAGCTTGCGGAACGTGTCGAGATCCATGCGCGCTGACCTTACTGATCCTGGGCCGCGGGGCCGTCGGACACGTCCTGGGCGACCCCGGCGTCCTTGAGCAGGACGTCGGCGTCGAAGCAGGTGCGGGCGCCGGTGTGGCAGGCGGCGCCCACCTGGTCGACCTGGACGAGCACGGTGTCGGCGTCGCAGTCCAGCGCCACGGACCTCACCCACTGGAAGTGCCCGGAGGTGTCGCCCTTGACCCAGTACTCCCGGCGGCTGCGGGACCAGTACGTGCAGCGGCCGGTAGTGAGGGTGCGATGCAGCGCCTCGTCGTCCATCCAGCCCAGCATCAGCACCTCTCCGGTGTCGTACTGCTGGGCGATGGCGGGCACGAGGCCGTCCGGGCTGCGCTTGAGACGCGCGGCGATCTCGGGGTCGAGGCCGCTGGGCTGGGGCGTACTGGTCATGTCAGCCATTGTGCCGCGCGGCACGGACCGTTACGGGCCGTGTCCATTGGGCGGACCCCGGCGTGGACACCGGGTGTCCGGCGGACGGCGCCCGGCACGGACGGCGCGCCCACGGGGTACGTGCGCTGGGCGGAGCTTTCACACGGTCGTAGGCTTTCCGCATGTCGACCTTCGCCAAGCGTGAACGGCTCCTGCTCGCCGACCTCTTGGAAACCGCCGGTCCCGACGCCCCGACGCTGTGCGAGGGGTGGCTGACCCGTGACCTGGCCGCGCACGTGGTGGTGCGCGAGCGGCGCCCCGACGCCGCCGGCGGCCTCGTGCTCAAGCAGCTCTCCTCGCGCCTGGACAAGGCGATGGAGGAGTTCGCGGCCAAGCCGTACGAGGAGCTGATCCAGCTGATCCGGACCGGCCCGCCGCGCTTTCACCCGTTCAACCTCAAGCAGATCGACGAGGTCTCCAACACGATCGAGTTCTACGTCCACACCGAGGACGTCCGGCGCGCCCAGCCCGACTGGAGCACGCGCGACCTGGACCCGGTCTTCCAGGACGCCCTGTGGTCCCGGATGGAGCGCACCGCCCGCCTCATGGGCCGCGGCGCCGCCACGGGCCTCGTCCTGCGCCGCCCCGACGGCCAGACGACGGTCGCCCACCGCGGCACCCCGGTGGTCACGGTGACCGGCGAACCCTCCGAGCTCCTGTTGTACCTCTACGGCCGCCAGGCGGCGGCCACGGTCGGCGTGGACGGCGACCCGGACGCCATCGCCAAGCTCCACGCGGGCAAGCAGCTGGGGATCTGACTCAGCGGGGCGGTTCGGCCCGGCGCAGGTCGCGGACGCCCAAGGCGACGACGCCGCCGAGACCGCACACGGCCGCGCTGACCACGAAGACGGGGCCGGTGCCCCGGGCGCCGACGGTCGCGGCGGACAGCGGCATGCTCAGCAGCGCGAGACCGAGGCTGACCAGGCTCGCGACGGATGCGACGCGGCCCGGGCACGCCGGGTCGGACCGCGTCCGGAGCAGGGCGCCGCACAGCGCGCCGCCGAGTCCGGCGAGCAGTCCGGCGAGCAGGGCCACCGCGACGGCTGCGGCGAGCCGGGGCACGAAGGCGAGGGCCCCGATCGCCACGCACCCGGCGAGGACGGCGGCCCCCGCGACCCGTCCGGCGTGCGGCACCCGGCCCCGGACGGCGAGCAGCAGCGAGGCGAGCCCCGGCCTCCTGGAGACCGGGGCTCGCCTCAGCGAGGGGGCGGCGTTAGCGCACGGGGTGACCCGCCTCGCGCAGGGCGTTCTTCACCTCGCCGATGCGCAGATCGCCGAAGTGGAAGACGGACGCCGCGAGCACCGCGTCCGCGCCCGCCGCGACCGCCGGGGCGAAGTCGGCCAGCCGGCCCGCGCCGCCGGAGGCGATGACGGGGACCGTCACATGCTTGCGGACGGCCTCGATCATGAGGATGTCGTAGCCGTCCTTGGTGCCGTCGGCGTCCATCGAGTTCAGCAGGATCTCACCGGCGCCCAGCTCGGCCGCCCGGTGCGCCCACTCCACCGCGTCGATGCCGGTGCCCTTGCGGCCGCCGTGGGTGGTCACCTCGAAGGAGCCCGTTTCCGTGCGGCGGGCGTCCACCGAGAGGACCAGGACCTGGCGGCCGAAGCGCTCGGCGATCTCACGGATCAGCTCGGGGCGGGCGATGGCGGCCGTGTTCACGCCCACCTTGTCCGCGCCCGCGCGCAGCAGCTTGTCCACGTCCTCGGCCGTACGGACGCCGCCGCCGACCGTGAGCGGGATGAACACCTGCTCGGCGGTGCGCCGCACCACGTCGTAGGTCGTCTCGCGGTCGCCCGACGAGGCGGTGATGTCCAGGAACGTCAGCTCGTCGGCGCCCTCGGCGTCGTACACCTTGGCCATCTCGACGGGGTCGCCCGCGTCGCGCAGGTTCTGGAAGTTGACGCCCTTGACGACCCGGCCGTTGTCCACGTCCAGGCAGGGGATGACTCGGACCGCCAGGGTCATGAATCCACGGCTCCTCTGTATGCCTCTAGTTCCACTTCGACCAGGATGCGCGGGTCGACGAAGCCCTCCACGACGAGCAGGGTCGCCACCGGGCGTACGGCGTCGAAGAACTCCTTGTGGGCGCGGCCCACCTCGTCGACGTCCCGCTGGTGGGTCAGATACATCCGGGTCCTGATCACCGACTCGGGCCCGAGCCCCAGCTCGGCGATCGCCCCCAGGGCGCTCGAGAAGGCCACCCTGGCCTGCTCGTACGGGTCGCCCTCCCCGTACAGCACCGTGCCCTTGAAGGACGTCGTGCCGCCCACGAGCACCCGGTCGCCCGCCGCGACGGCGCGCGCGAAACCGAAGGACTCCTCCCAGGGACTTCCGCTCTGCACACGCCGTACGGCCTCGGACGTCATGACGCCACAGCCTCCAGGGCCTCTTCCAGGGTGAACGCCTTCGCGTACAGCGCCTTGCCGACGATCGAGCCCTCGACGCCGAGGGGGACCAGCTCGGAGATCGCGCGCAGGTCGTCCAGGGAGGACACGCCGCCGGAGGCGACGACCGGGCGGTCGGTGGCCGCGCAGACGTTCCTCAGCAGCTCCAGGTTCGGGCCCTGGAGGGTGCCGTCCTTGGCGATGTCGGTGACGACGTAGCGGGCGCAGCCCTCGTTGTTCAGGCGCTCCAGCGTCTCGTAGAGGTCGCCGCCGTCGCGGGTCCAGCCGCGGCCGCGCAGGGTCGTGCCGCGTACGTCGAGGCCCACCGCGATCTTGTCGCCGTGCTCGGCGATGACCTTGGCGACCCACTCGGGGGTCTCCAGCGCGGCCGTGCCGAGGTTCACCCGGGTGCAGCCGGTGGCGAGGGCCGCCGCGAGGGAGGCGTCGTCGCGGATGCCGCCGGACAGCTCGACCTTGATGTCCATGGCCCTGGCGACCTCGGCGATCAGCTCCCGGTTGTCGCCCGTGCCGAACGCGGCGTCCAGGTCGACCAGGTGCAGCCACTCGGCGCCGGAGCGCTGCCAGGCCAGGGCGGCCTCCAGCGGGGAGCCGTAGGAGGTCTCGGTGCCGGACTCGCCGTGCACCAGACGGACGGCCTGTCCGTCGCGCACGTCGACGGCGGGGAGGAGTTCGAGCTTGGCCATGTCTCTACAGGGTTCCGATCCAGTTGGTGAGGAGCTGGGCTCCGGCGTCGCCGGACTTCTCGGGGTGGAACTGCGTGGCCCACAGCGCGCCGTTCTCGACGGCGGCCACGAAGGGCTTTCCGTAGGTCGTCCAGGTGACCCTGGGCGCGGCGATGAGCGGGTTGTTGATCTCCAGCGACCAGTCCTGGACGGCGTAGGAGTGCACGAAGTAGTAGCGCGCGTCCGCGTCGAGGCCGGCGAACAGCTGCGAGTCGGCCGGGGCGTCGACGGTGTTCCAGCCCATGTGGGGCACGACCTCGGCCTGGAGCGGCTCGACCGAGCCGGGCCACTCGTCCAGGCCCTCGGTCTCCACGCCGTGCTCGATGCCGCGCGCGAAGAGGATCTGCATGCCGACGCAGATGCCCATGACCGGGCGTCCGCCGGACAGCCGCCGGTCGACGATCCAGTCGCCGCGGGCCTCGCGCAGGCCGTTCATGCAGGCGGCGAAGGCGCCGACGCCGGGCACCAGCAGACCGTCGGCGTTCATCGCCCTGTCGAAGTCACGGGTGATCTCGACGTCGGCGCCCACGCGCGCGAGGGCACGCTCGGCGGAACGGACGTTGCCGAAGCCGTAGTCGAAGACGACGACCTTCTTGGATCCGGCGGTCAACTCCACACCTCCAGCCTGAGGACACCCGCGGCGAGACACATCGCGGCGCCGATGGAGAGCAGCACGATCAGGCTCTTGGGCATCTGCTGCTTGGCGAAGGAGATGATGCCGCCGACCAGGAACAGGCCGACGACGATCAGCACGGTCGACAGGCCGTTCACAGGGCACCCTTCGTGGACGGGAGGATGCCGGCCGCGCGCGGGTCACGCTCGGAGGCGTAGCGCAGGGCGCGGGCGAGCGCCTTGAACTGGCACTCCACGATGTGGTGCGCGTTGCGGCCGTAGGGCACGTGCACGTGCAGCGCGATCTGCGCCTGGGCGACGAAGGACTCCAGGATGTGCCGGGTCATCGTGGTGTCGTACTCGCCGATCATCGGCGCCATCTTCTCGGGCTCGGTGTGCACGAGGTACGGGCGGCCGGACAGGTCGACCGTGACCTGGGCGAGGGACTCGTCCAGCGGGACCGTGCAGTTGCCGAAGCGGTAGATGCCGACCTTGTCGCCGAGGGCCTGCCTGAAGGCGGCGCCGAGCGCGAGGGCGGTGTCCTCGATGGTGTGGTGCGAGTCGATGTGCAGATCGCCCTCGGTCTTCACGGTCAGGTCGAACAGACCGTGCCGGCCGAGCTGGTCGAGCATGTGGTCGTAGAAGCCGACACCGGTCGCCACGTCGACCTGGCCCGTGCCGTCGAGGTCTATCTCGACGAGGACCGAGGTCTCCTTCGTGACCCGCTCCACGCGTCCTACGCGGTTCATGCGTTCTGCTCCTTCTTCTCCGCCGGGTGTCCGGGGGTCTCCCCCGGGGCAAACACAGCACGGACCGCGTCGAGGAACGCGTCGTTCTCTTCGGGGGTGCCGGCGGTGACCCGCAGCCGGCCGGGTACGCCGTTGTCCCGGACCAGGACACCCCGGTCGAGGATCTTCTGCCAGGCGGCGTGGGCGCCGCCCTCGCCGTCGAACCGGCCGAACTGGACGAAGTTGGCGTCCGAGGCGGTCACCTCGAACCCGATCGCCAGCAGCTCGCTCACCAGCCGGTCCCGCTCGGCCTTCAGCTGCTCGACATAACCGAGCAGGGTGTCGGTGTGTTCCAGCGCGGCCAGCGCGGTCGCCTGGGTGACGGCCGACAGGTGGTACGGCAGCCGGACGAGCTGGACCGCGTCCACGACGGCCGGGTGCGCGGCGAGATAGCCGAGCCTGAGGCCCGCCGCGCCGAACGCCTTGGACATCGTGCGGGAGACGACGAGATGCGGCCGGCCCGCCAGCAGCGGCAGCAGCGAGTCGCCGTGGCTGAACTCGACGTACGCCTCGTCGACCACCACGATCGACGGCCTGGCGGCCTGCGCGGCCTCGTACAGCGCGAGGACCGTCTCGGCCGGGACCGCGTTGCCCGTGGGGTTGTTGGGGGTCGTGACGAACACGACGTCGGGCCGGTGCTCGGCGACGGCCTTCTCGGCCGCCGCGAGGTCGATGGTGAAGTCGTCGGAGCGGGGCCCCGAGATCCAGCCGGTGCCCGTGCCGCGCGCGATCAGGCCGTGCATCGAGTACGAGGGCTCGAAGCCGATCGCGGTACGGCCCGGCCCGCCGAAGGTCTGGAGCAACTGCTGGATGACCTCGTTGGAGCCGTTCGCCGCCCACACGTTGGCGAGGCCCACCTCGTGGCCCGAGGTGTGCGTCAGATACTCGGCGAGCTTCGTGCGCAGCTCGACCGCGTCCCGGTCCGGGTAGCGGTTGAGGTGCCGGGCCGCCTCCCGCACCCGCTCGGCGATCCGCTCGACCAGCGGCTCGGGCAGCGGGTAGGGGTTCTCGTTGGTGTTCAGCCGTACGGGTACGTCCAGCTGGGGCGCGCCGTAGGGGGTCTTGCCGCGCAGCTCGTCCCGTACGGGAAGATCGTCGATCCTTACGTCGTTCACTTGCTCTCCGGCACCTTCCAGCCGAACCTTGCCTTGATCGCCGCGCCGTGCGCGGGCAGGTCCTCCGCCTCCGCCAGCGTCACCACGTGGTGGGCGACCTCGGCCAGCGCGTCCTTCGTGTAGTCGACGACGTGGATGCCGCGCAGGAAGGACTGGACGGACAGGCCCGAGGAGTGGCAGGCGCAGCCGCCGGTGGGCAGGACGTGGTTGGACCCGGCGGCGTAGTCGCCGAGCGACACGGGTGCCCAGGGGCCGATGAAGATCGCGCCCGCGTTGCGCACCCGGTCCGCCAGGGCGGCCGCGTCGGCCGTCTGGATCTCCAGGTGCTCGGCGCCGTACGCGTCGACGACCCGCAGGCCCTCCTCGACGCCGTCGACCAGCACGATCGCGGACTGCCTGCCCTTGAGGGCCGGGACGATCCGGTCGTCGACGTGCTTGCTGGCCGCGACCTGCGTCTGCAGCTCCCTCTCGACCGCGTCCGCGAGGTCCACCGAGTCGGTGACCAGGACGGCCGCCGCGAGCGGGTCGTGCTCGGCCTGGCTGATCAGGTCGGAGGCGACGTGGACCGGGTCGGCGGTGTCGTCGGCGAGGACGGCGATCTCGGTCGGGCCGGCCTCCGCGTCGATGCCGATCTTGCCGGTGAAGTAACGCTTGGCGGCGGCGACCCAGATGTTGCCGGGGCCGGTGACCATGCTGGCGGGCGGGCAGGACTCGGTGCCGTACGCGAACATCGCGACGGCGGTGGCGCCGCCGGCCGCGTACACCTCGTCGACGCCCAGCAGCGCGCACGCGGCGAGGATCGTCGGGTGCGGCAGGCCGTCGAACTCGGCCTGGGCGGGCGAGGCGAGCGCGATGGACTCGACGCCGGCCTCCTGGGCGGGCACGACGTTCATCACCACGGAGGACGGGTACACGGACCGGCCGCCGGGGGCGTACAGGCCGACGCGGTCGACCGGCACCCACTTCTCGGTGACCGTGCCGCCGGGCGCGACCTGGGTGGTGTGGGTGGTGCGGCGCTGCTCGCGGTGGACGAGGCGGGCGCGGTGGATGCTCTCCTCCAGTGCCGCGCGCACGGCCGGGTCGAGCTCGTCGAGCGCCTCGGTGAGCGCCCCGGCGGGGACCCGCACCCGCTCCAGCCGTACCCCGTCGAACTTCTCCGCGAAGTCGATCAGCGCCGCGTCGCCACGATGATGCACGGCCTCGCAGATGGGACGCACCTTCTCGAGGGCGGCCTGTACGTCGAAGTCGGCTCGGGGCAGCAGGTCGCGCAGGGCGGGACCCTCCGGGAGGGCGTCGCCGCGCAGATCGATTCGGGAGATCACGGTGCCCATTGTCCCAGACCGCCGTCACCGGCCGTCCGCGCGTATCAATGGCTGATACAGGCCGTGGGACATCACCTTCACCATCGGCGTTCGGACCGTCACTCACCGGGCATCACGGTCGTACGCGTCCATGTGCTGCCGGGGAGGGAGGTGACCAGCCGTGACCGTGGGGGACGGTGAGCCTCCGGAGGAGCTGACGGCCGCCGAGGTGGGCATGTGGCAGGCGTTCCGCAACGGCACCGCGTACGACCTGAGCAGCGGCGATCCGCTGGTCGACGACCCGCACGGCGGGCGGGTCTGGGGCGCGGGGCGCACGGTGCGGGCCCGGATCGTGTGCTGGCTGCTGCTGGACGGGCCGCCCGCGCTGGCCGGGCGGGTGTCCTCGCTGAAGCTCACCGGGGTGCGGATCACCGACCCCTTCGATCTGGCGGGCGGCACGGTGGTGCCCTACGTGGAGCTGCACGGCTGCCGTTTCGACCGCGAGGTGCTGCTGCCGGAGGCGCGTTTCACCACGGTGCGGCTGGTGAACTGCGCGGTGCCCCGGCTGGAGGCGGCCCGGGTGCACACGGAGGGCGATCTGCATCTGCCGCGCTGCCGCTTCTCCCGCGGTGTCCGGCTCACCGACGCGCACATCGGCACCGACCTGATGCTGAACCAGGCCGTCGTGCACCCCGACCGCCGCGGCCGCTCCCTCACCGGGGACGGCATGAGCGTGGGCCAGGACCTCCAGGCCGAGCTGCTGGAGTCGTACGGCGAGCTGAGTCTGCGCGGCGCGAGCGTCGGCGTGTCGCTGAGTCTGCGCGGGGCGCGGCTGGTGAACCCGGAGGCCCGGCTCGCGCTGAACGCGCCGCAGCTGACCGTCGGGCGGACGGTGTACATGACCCCGGCGGCCATCGGCAGCGGCCTGCCGACCGGGGTGACCCCGCCGCGCGGGACACGTATCCGGCCCTTCGAGTGCGTGGGCGGGGCCCGCCTGGACGACGGCCGGTTCGGGGACGCCGTCGACCTGGAGCGGGCCCGGCTGGAGCTGGCGGAGGACCAGGAGCTGTCGCTGCGCCGGGTGCAGACGCCCGAGCTGCGGTTCCTGGGCGAGGCCCCGCAGTTCGGCAGCGTGGCGCTGTCCGGGGCGCGGATCGTCAACCTGGTCGACCGGGCGAGCAGCTGGCCGGGGCCGGGGCGGCTGCACATAGGGGGCTTCGCCTACGAGAACCTGGTGCCGCACGGGCCCTTCTCCCCCACGCAGCGGCTGGCGTGGGTGGCCGCCGCGACCGCCGAGTACAGCCCGGAGCCGTACGAGCGGCTGGCGGCGGTGCTGCGGGCGGGCGGTGAGGACGAGGACGCGCGCGAGGTGCTGCTCGCCAAGCAGCGGCGCCGCCGCGAGACGCTGCCGCTGGGTCCCAAGGTGTGGGGCTACCTCCAGGACTGGACCGTGGCCTACGGCTACCGGCCGGGGCGCGCCGCGTTGTGGATGGCGGTGCTGTGGGCGGCGGGGTCGCTGGCCTTCGCGTACGCCGGGCGGCCGGCGAGCGGCTCGGGGGCCGGGGGCGGCGGCATGGGCACGGGTGAGGAGCCGCCGTGGAACCCGGCGCTGTTCGCCCTCGACCTGCTGCTGCCGGTGATCGACCTCGGGCAGGTGGGGCTCTGGCAGTTGCAGGGCGGCTGGCAGTGGCTGGGTGCCGCGCTGGTGCTGCTGGGCTGGATCCTGGCCACGACGGTGGCGGCGGGGGCGACGAGGCTGCTGCGGCCGGGGTGACCGGTGAGCACGGTCTTTACCTGCCCTTGACCGGCGGGCGTACAACCTTCGACGGGTTGGCCACAGGGACTGGCGCGTGCCGGACCTGCGGTCCTTCAATGGTCGACACCATGGCTCTGCTGCCCCCGTTCCGCCGCGCCGCCCGGATCTCCCGTCCCCCCGCGCGGGTCCCCCACCCCGTCCCCGGACTCCCGGCCGACGACGAGGTGCTCCTCGACGCGCCCGACGACCGCCTCGGCCCGGCGCTGGTCGGCGCCGGGCGCGGCGACTTCGCCCCGGCCGCCCTGCTGCTCGCCGGGACCCGGGCGCGCGGCGAGTGGGAGCTGCGCGACCGGTACGTCGTCCGGCTGGCGTTCTTCGCGCACGCGCGCCCCGAGTGGTTCCAGGCGTGGCGTGCGGCCTCCCCGCTCGACCCCGACGCGCTGCTGGTCGGCGCGCAGCTCGCGGTGGACCGGGTGTGGGGGTCCCCGGCCCGCGCGGAGCTGCTGCGGGAGGTGAGCCCGGCGATCACGGCCACCGCGCACGGCGACCACCGCGACCCGGTGCCCTGGCGGCTGGCGCTGGACCACGCGCGCGGCACCCGGGCCGGGCACAAGTACTTCGGCGAGCTGTGGGAGGCGGCGGTCCGGCGCGCCCCGCACCACTACGGCTGCCATGTGGCGGCGCTGCGGTATCTGGCCGCGTCGTACCACGGCTCGCACGCGGAGTGCTTCGACTTCGCCGACCGGGCCGCGCAGGACGCCCCGCCGGACTCCCTGGTGCAGGCGCTGCCGGTGCGGGCCGCCTTCGCGTACCTGGCCGACGGCTGCGGGCCCGAGGTGCCGCGCGCCCGGCTGGACGCGGCCGCCGACCGGGCCGTCGCGCTGTCCGCGCGGTTCCCGGCGGCCGACCCGTGGCCCGCGCAGATCCGCAATCTGCTGGCCTGTGTGCTGGTGCGGCTGGACCGGTACGCGGACGCCCTGGACCAGCTGCGGCAGACCGGCCCGTACGCCACGTCCTTCCCCTGGGACCGGGCCGGGGAGGAGCCGCTCGGGGTGTTCCTGCGGGTGCGGGCGGGGCTGCTCGCGGGGGGCCGGGCGGTCGAACTGGGCGGCGCCGGGCATCCGCACACCGGGCACGCCGGACGCGCACGCTCCGCCGACCATTAGGCTTTGGCGCCGTGACCACCGTCCGCCTGCCGCTCTTTCCGCTGAACTCGGTGCTGTTCCCGGGGCTCGTGCTCCCGCTGAACGTCTTCGAGGAGCGCTATCGCGCCATGATGCAGACCCTTCTGAAGACACCCGAGGAGGAAGCCCGCCGGTTCGCCGTCGTCGCCATCCGCGACGGCCACGAGGTCGCGCCGAGCGAGTCGGGCATGCCCGATCCGAACGCGGTGCCGGAACGCGGCCCCGCCGCGGGCTTCGGCCCCGATCCCGTCAAGGCCTTCCACGGGGTGGGCTGTATCGCCGACGCGGCGACGATCCGGGAGCGGCCCGACGGCTCGTTCGAGGTGCTGGCCACCGGGACGACCCGGGTACGGCTGGTCTCGGTCGACGCCTCGGGGCCGTTCCTGACGGCCGAACTGGAACCGCTGCCGGAGGACCCGGGCGACGAGGCGGGGGCGCTCGCGGAGGGCACCCTGCGGGCGTTCCGCCAGTACCAGAAACGGCTGGCCGGGGCCCGCGAACGCTCCCTCGCGAGCGGGGCCGAACTGCCCGACGAACCGTCCGTGGTGTCCTACCTGGTGGCCGCCGCGATGGTGCTCGACACGCCCACGAAGCAGCGGCTGCTCCAGGCCCCGGACACGGCGTCGCGGCTGCGGGACGAGCTGAAGCTCCTGCGCGCGGAGACGGCGATCATCCGCAATCTGCCCTCCCTGCCGGCGATGGACCTGACGCGCGGCCGTACGAGTCTGAACTGAGGACATGGCGAAGAAGGCGAAGAAGCAGCAGGGCGGTACGCCGGCCACGGTGGCGCTCACCGCGGCGGGCGTGGAGTACACGGTCCACGCCTACGACCACGACCCGTCCCACCCCTCCTACGGTGAGGAGGCCGCCGAGGCGATGGGGGTGTCCCCCGACCGGGTGTTCAAGACGCTGGTGGCCGACGTCGACGGCACGCTGACCGTGGCCGTGGTCCCGGTGGCCGGGTCCCTCGATCTCAAGGCGCTGGCGTCGGCGGTGGGCGGGAAGAAGGCCGCGATGGCCGATCCGGCGCTGGCCGAGCGGGCGACGGGGTATGTGCGGGGTGGGATCTCTCCGCTGGGGCAGCGGAAGCGGTTGCCCACCGTGCTGGACGAGTCCGCCTCGTCGCACGCGACGATCTGTGTGTCCGCGGGGCGGAGGGGGCTGGAGGTGGAGCTGGCTCCCGGGGATCTGGCTTCGCTGACGGGGGCGGTGCTTGCGGGCATCGGGCGGGGGTAGCCGGCTGCCGTCCGGCGGTTGGGCGGGGTGGGGCTTGCGGTTGTGTGTCCGGCCGCGGGTGGTCCGTGGTTTTCGCGCAGTTCCCCGCGCCCCTGATCACTCCGGTGCGGGTGGGCGGTGGCTTGTCGCGCAGTTCCCCGCGCCCCTGAAGGCCCGGTCAGCTGGGGTTTTCGCGTAGTTCCCCGCGCCCCTGATGGGGGTCGAGGCGTGCCTGGGTGCGGGTTGTGTGTGGCTTTTTGCGCAGTTCCCCGCGCCCCTGGAGACCTCCTCGGCTGTGGCTTGTCGCGCGTCCTCGCGCCCCTGGAGATCCCGTCGGCCGGGGTTTTTCGCGCAGTTTCCCGCGCCTCCTATGGACCCTCCGGCGTGCTCGAGGGGCTACTTGTGGTGGTGCTGGGGGTGCATGGGGGGTTCGGGGTCTCTGGGGCCGAAGAGGGCTGTGAGGCCCAGGTGGAAGAGGAGGGCGCCCAGGGGCCAGGCCAGGAGCGCGCCCTTGGCGTTCAGCTTCAGGGGGGCCGAGAAGGTGACCCCCTGCCCGGCCTCCTTCGCGTGCGCGAGGACGTCGTCGGCCGGGCCGAGCCACAGGCCGAAACGCCAGGCCAGCACGGAGCCGAGCAGGCCGCCGAGGCCTAGGGCGACGACCAGGGGGACACCGCCTTGGCGGCGGACGAGAAAGACGGCCAGGGCCGTCACCACGCCGAAGGCCAGCCCCAGGAGGGCGAACGTTCCGTCGGTGCCGATGGCCTGCTCGCCCTCGGTCTCCTTGACGTAGACGACCCAGCTTCCGTCGGTCACCTCGCCGATCAGCGGAATGCGCGGCGCGAGCCAGTTCCACAGCGCGCCGAGCAGCACTCCGGTCAGCGCCACCGCGACGGTGATCACGGCGGCCTCACGCAGCTCCGTCCGCATCCCGGGACCGTCCTGTCCGTACCCGTACGCCCCGTCGTGACCGGCCCCGCCCGACGGCGGCGGCCATGCGGCATGGGGCGAGTGGGACTGGCTGTGCGCCGACTGCTCGTGCGGCGGCGGAGGCGGAGTAAACGGTGCGGTCACCCTGACATCGTGCCAGGCCCGCCCGCCCGGTGCGTCACCGGACGGCAGCCCGGCGGTACGCCCACGTCGCCACGGCCAGCGAGATGCCCCCGACCCCCGCGCACACCGCGAGGTCCACGGCCACCACGGCCCAGTCGGGATCCGCCGAGAAGGTGCGGGCGTACGCCTCGACACCGTACGTCGAGGGCAGCAGATCACGGGCCAGCCGCACGAGCTGCGGCATCCGCTCCGGCGGCAGCACGCCCAGCAGCAGCGCCGCGGACATGCCGAGCTGCCCCAGCACGGTGGCCAGCTCCGGTCGCGGCGCGAGCAGCCCGAGGGCGGCGCCGAGCCCGGACAGGGCGGCCCCTGCGAGCGGGACGACCGCGAGGAGGATCCACAGGTTGGTCAGCGGCAGCCCGAACAGCACACAGCCGAAGGCGGCCGTGACGAAGGTCCCCGGCACGGTGAAGGAGGCGTAGGCCCCCGCCGCGCCCAGCACGACCGCGGCCGGCGGCACCGGCAGGGTCGCGTAGTGGTCGAGCCCGCCGGTCGACCGCAGCTGCCCGAAGTACTGCGCCAGCAGGTTCAGCGCGACGAAGGCCACGACGAGCACCGCCGAACCGGCCACCACGTGCTCGGCCTGGCTGCCGCCGTCGACCACCCCGCGCATCATGACCAGGATGCCGACCGACTGGAAGGTCGCCACGAACAGCAGCGGGATGCGCGCCACCCGTGCCCGGGACAGCTGCGCCCGGTACACGGCCGCCAGGGACGGCCACAGCCGCGCCCGCGGCCCGAGCTCGGCCGGGTCCGCGGCCCGCTCCCCCGTCTTCAGGACACCGCCCGGCAGCACCTCTGCGGGTACGACACTCACCTCGCGCTGCTCCCCTTCCTGGGGTTCACTGCGGATCTCGCCCCAACGCGTGCATTCTCCCGTACGGCGACCGCGGCCCTGCCGTTCACGCCTTCACCAGCCCCTGCCGCGCGGCCCCGCCCAGGGCCAGGTAGACGTCCTCCAGGCTGGGCGTGGCCAGGGTGAAGTCGTCCAGGGCGGCGAACGCGGCGCCGCCGGTGACGGTGGCCACGACCGCGCGGGCCTCCTCCGGGGCGAGCCGCAGCGTCCAGCGGCGGCCGGACTCCTCGGCCCCCTCTCGCAGCGCCGCGACCTCGGGCACCTCCAGCGGCGCCCGGTCCCGCCACACCAGTTCGACGCGGACCTCGCCGGCCACCCGCTCCTTGAGCCCGGCGGGTGTGTCGCAGGCGATCACCCGGCCCCGGTCGAGCACGGCGACCCGGTCCAGGACCGTCTCGGCCTCGATCACGTTGTGGGTGACGAGCAGCACCGTCGTACCGTGCTCGGCGCGCCGGCGGTCCACGGCGGACCACACGGCCCGCCGCGCCACCGGGTCCATCGCGGTAGTGGGCTCGTCCAGCACCAGCAGCGGGCGTTCGCCGACCAGCGCGGCGGCGAGGCAGGCCAGCCGGCGCTGTCCGCCGGAGAGTTTCTTCAGGGGCCGTGAGGCGAGCGCGGTCAGCCCGAGCTCCTCCAGCACGGAGTCCCGCTCGGCGCGCGCCTGCCGGGCCTCCAGCCCGCGCAGCCGCCCGGTCGTCTCGGCGGCCAGCGACACGGTCAGCTCGTCCAGGGCGGTCGACTCCTGCCCCAGGTAGGCGAGGATGCGCGCGGCCCGCTCCGGGTGCCGCACGATGTCGTGCCCGAGGATGTGCACGCTCCCGCCGTCGGGCCGCATCAGCCCGGTGAGCTGGCGTACAAGCGTGGTCTTCCCGGCCCCGTTCGGCCCGAGCAGGCCGAAGATCTCGCCGCGCCGGATGTCGAGCTCCACGTCGTCGGTGGCCCGTACCTCGGGCACCGCGGGCACTCCTCGCCGGCCGCGCATCGCCGGATACGTCTTGGTCAGCCCGCGCACCGCGCACACCACATCACCGGGGTGTCCAGGGGCATGTCCCGCGCGCGTACTCACAAGGGACGAGACTACGGGGTCGGGACGGCGCACATGCCCCCGGGGCGGCCCATCACCGCAAAACCGCCCGTACACCCTTTTCCCGGCCACCGCCCCCGCGGCCGTACGGGCCATGCCCTGCTACCCCGCCACCGCCCCGCGGCCGTACGGGCCATGCCCTGCTCTCCGGCCGCAGCCCGTACGGTCCTGCCGACTCACTCCCCGGCGGGGGCGTGCTCCGGGGCCGTGGGGACGTCGAACTCGCGCCAGAAGCCCGCGCGGATCGCGTACCGGTCGTGCTCGTCGATCTGGTCGTCCTTGTGGGCCAGCAGCCCGAAGCGGGCCGCGTACCGCAGCAGTTCCCCGTCGATCCGGTGCGGGATGCGCGGGTACATGCCCGACAGCCGCTGGAGATGCCCCTGGTCCCCCAGCCGGGCCATCCACCGGCGGGCGAAAACCTGCCCGACCTCGTACGGGTCGCCGCCAACGGTCGTGATGTCCTCCTCCCGGTCGGCCCAGCGCTGCTCGGCCGTGGTGAGCTGTGCCAGCGTCGGCATGGCGGCGATCTCCGGCGGCTCGGCGCCGACGCCGGGCCGGTCCACCCAGCCCTTGTCGGAGGACCAGCGCAGGGTCGCGCTCGCCGGGTGCTGCACGGCGTGCGTGCCGGGTCCGCGCATGGCGGCGAGGTCCTTGGGGGTGGGCACGCCCTTGGGCGCGGGCACCCGCTCCTGGTCGGCGGGCCGCGTACCGGCGGCGGGATGCTGCGCGGGCTCGTCGGCGGGCCGCTCGGTGCCGGGCAGGCTCGCGTCGGGCAGCGGCGCGGACAGGATCGCGGCGATCTCCGGCCGCGGCGCGGGCGGCGGCGCGCAGATCCCGGTCAGCTCCTTGGCCCGGACGGCCTTGGTGATCCAGGTCCGGTCCAGCACGCGCCGTTCGTCGGCCTCGGCGACCAGGTCCTCCGACTGGTTGTAGTCGCCGTCGGCGGCCTGGACGGCCCAGAGGTGGACGGCGACACCGTGCTCCTTGGCGGCCATCATGCCGGGCAGCAGATCGCCGTCTCCGGTGACCAGGACGATGTCGGAGCAGGCGCGGTTGCGGGCCAGTTCGGTCAGTTCGGCGTGCATGGCCGCGTCGACGCCCTTCTGGGCCCAGCGTCCGTCGCTGCGGGTCAGGGCGCCCAGCCGGACGGTGACCCGGGGCATCACCCGCAGCCTGCGGTGCTCGGGCTGGGGGACGCGGTCGGGGGCGCCGTCGAACCAGTAGATGCGCAGCAGGGGGCGCTCGGTCTCGGACTCGGCGCGCTCGCGCAGGCCCTGGATGAGGGCCGCGTGGTCGACGGTGATGCGGGACCTGGACGGTTCCCCGGCGAGGAGACTGGCGGCGGCCCCCAGCAGATACCCGGCGTCCACCAGGACGATGCAGCGGTCCACACGACTCACCCTCTTCCTGGGAGTTTTGCTTGCGGCTCGCTTCGAGTCTGCCCGACCGCGCGTGGGTTAACGGCCGGAACTCGATCTTCGGCGTGGCGTTTCGGGGCGTCACTCCGCGACCACGCCTGTCACACACGGTAATTATCCGAAATGCGCTCTTTGTCAGGCTATGTGAATCTGGTCGCGGCCCTGGCCCCTAGATCACCCTCAGGAGGCAGATCACCATGGCCAAGAACAAGAACCGTGACCGCAAGCAGCCGCAGGCCGAGCGCATGCAGCAGTCCGCCCAGCAGTCCTCGATGGAGCAGCAGGCGGAACAGCGGATGGCGCAGGTGACTCCCGGCGACGTGGCCCGCAAGGGCAGGGAGAAGCGCTTCGGTCACAACTGACATCTTCATAAAGGGTTGTTGAGACCCAGGCACACGTGAGGGGCGCGCCCGCTTCGGGTGCGCCCCTCACGCCGTCCGTACGTCCGTCGCCCGGGCCGGCCGGCCCGTCGCCGGGTACCGGTCAGCCGGCCAGACAGGACGGGCCGAGCAGCACCTTGAGATCGCCGAACAGCGCCGGGTCGGGCTTGACCCGGTGCCGGTCCAGCCGCAGCACGGTCGTCCTGGTCGGCCCCTGGAGCTTGATGCGGACCTCGCTGTCACCCTTGTGGTGGCTGAGGATCTCGCCGAGTCGGCTGATCATCGGCGGGGTGACCTTCATGGCCGGGATGGTGAGGACCACGGGCGCGTTGGTGCCCGCCGTCGACAGGTCGGGGACCATCAGCTCCATGGCGACCAGCCGCGGCACGTCCTCGCGCTTGTCGAGGCGGCCCTTGACGAACACCACCGCGTCCTCGACGAGTTGGGTCGACACCAGCTGGTAGGTCGCCGGGAAGAACATGCACTCGATGGAACCGGCCAGGTCCTCGACGGTGGCGATCGCCCAGGCGTTGCCCTGCTTGGTCATCTTGCGCTGGAGGCCGGAGATGATGCCGCCGATGGTGACGACCGCCCCGTCCGCGTGCTCACCGCCGGTGAGCTGGGCGATGCCCGCGTCGGCCTTGTCGGACAGCACGTGCTCCAGGCCGAACAGCGGGTGGTCGGAGACGTAGAGACCGAGCATCTCCCGCTCCTGGGCGAGCAGATAGGTCTTGTCCCACTCGTCGGGGGAGAACTCCACGTCCAGCCCGAAGCCCGGCTCGCTGCTGCTCTCCTCGCCCATGCCGCCGAAGAGGTCGAACTGGCCTTCGGCCTCCTTGCGCTTGACCGCGACCACGTTGTCGATCATCGGCTCGTACTGCGCGGTCAGGCCCTTGCGGGTGTGCCCCATGGTGTCGAAGGCGCCGGCCTTGATCAGCGACTCCGTGGTGCGCTTGTTGCAGACGACCGCGTCGACCTTGTCGAGGTAGTCGGGGAAGGAGGCGTACTTCCCCTTGGCCTTGCGGCACTTGATGATCGACTCCACGACGTTGGTGCCGACGTTGCGCACGGCGGACAGGCCGAAGAGGATCACGTCGTCGCCCTGGGCGGCGAAGTTGGACTCGGACTCGTTGACGTTCGGCGGGAGCACCCGGATGCCCATGCGGCGGCACTCGTTGAGGTAGACGGCCGACTTGTCCTTGTCGTCCTTCACCGAGGTCAGCAGCCCCGCCATGTACTCGGCCGGGTAGTTCGCCTTCAGGTAGGCGGTCCAGTACGAGACCAGGCCGTACGCGGCGGAGTGCGCCTTGTTGAAGGCGTAGCCGGCGAACGGGACCAGCACGTCCCACAGGGCCTGGATGGCCTCGTCGCTGTAGCCGTTCTTGCGGGCGCCGGCCTGGAAGATGACGAAGTTCTTCTCCAGCTCCTCGGGCTTCTTCTTGCCCATCACCCGGCGGAGGATGTCGGCCTCGCCGAGCGAGTAGCCCGCGATGATCTGGGCGGCCTTCTGCACCTGCTCCTGGTAGACGATCAGGCCGTAGGTGACCGCGAGGACCTCTTCGAGAGGCGCCTCCAGCTCCTTGTGGATCGGCGTGATCTCCTGCTGCTTGTTCTTGCGCAGCGCGTAGTTCGTGTGCGAGTTCATGCCCATCGGGCCCGGCCGGTACAGGGCCGAGACGGCGGAGATGTCCTCGAAGTTGTCGGGCTTCATCAGCCGCAGCAGGGACCGCATCGGTCCGCCGTCGAACTGGAAGACGCCGAGGGTGTCGCCGCGCTGGAGCAGTTCGAAGGTCTTCGGGTCGTCCAGGGGCAGGCTCAGCAGGTCCAGCTCGACGCCCTTGTTGGCCTTCACCATCTTGACGGCGTCGTCCATGATGGTCAGGTTCCGCAGGCCGAGGAAGTCCATCTTCAGCAGGCCGAGCGACTCGCACTGCGGGTAGTCCCACTGCGTGATGGTCACGCCGTCGGTGTGCCGCACCCAGATCGGGGCGTGCTCGACGATCGGCTCGCTGGACATGATCACGCCGGCCGCGTGCACACCCATCTGCCGGACCAGGCCCTCCACACCGCGCGCGGTGTCGATGACCTTCTTGACGTCCGGCTCGTTCTCGTACATCGCCCGGATCTCGCCGGCCTCGGAGTACCGGGGGTGCTGCGGGTCGGTGATGCCGGAGAGCGGGATGCCCTTGCCGAGGACGTCTGGCGGCATGGCCTTGGTGAGGCGGTCGCCCATCGCGTACGGGTAGCCCAGCACGCGCGCGGAGTCCTTGATGGCGTTCTTGGCCTTGATCTTGCCGTAGGTGCCGATCATGGCGACCTTGTCGGAGCCGTACTTCTCCGTCACGTACCGGATCACCTCGACGCGCCGGCGCTCGTCGAAGTCGATGTCGACGTCGGGCATCGAGATGCGCTCGGGGTTGAGGAAGCGCTCGAAGATCAGTCCGTGCGGGATCGGATCGAGGTCGGTGATGCCGAGGGCGTAGGCGACGATCGAGCCGGCCGCGGAGCCGCGGCCGGGGCCGACCGCGATGCCCTGTTTCTTGGCCCACATGATGAAGTCGGCGACCACGAGGAAGTAGCCCGGGAAGCCCATCGAGATGATGGTGTCCATCTCGTACTCGACCTGCTTGAGGCGGTCCTCCGGGATGCCGCCGGGGAAGCGGCGCTCCATGCCGCGCATGGTCTCCTCGCGGAACCAGCTGACCTCGGTGTAGCCCTCGGGGATGTCGAACTTCGGCATGAGGTTCTTCTCGACGAACATGCCGGTGGTGTCGATCTGCTCGGCCACCAGGAGGGTGTTGCGGCAGCCCTCCTGCCAGGCGTCCGAGGAGTCGACGGCGTACATCTCGTCCGTGGACTTCAGGTAGTAGCCGGTGCCGTCGAACTTGAAGCGGTCCGGGTCGGAGAGGTTCTTGCCGGTCTGGATGCACAGCAGCGCGTCGTGCGCGGTCGCCTCGTGGGCGTAGGTGTAGTGCGAGTCGTTGGTGACCAGCGGCGGGATGCCGAGCTTCTTGCCGATCTCCAGCAGGCCGTCACGGACCCGGCGCTCGATCTCGATGCCGTGGTCCATCAGTTCCAGGAAGTAGCGGTCCTTGCCGAAGATGTCCTGGTACTCGGCGGCCGACTTCAGGGCCTCGTCGAACTGGCCGAGACGCAGCCGGGTCTGGAGTTCGCCGGAGGGGCAGCCGGTGGAGGCGATGAGCCCCTCGGACCACTGGGAGATGGTCTCCTTGTCCATCCGGGGCCACTTCTGGAGCCAGCCCTCGGCGTAGGCGTCGGAGGAGAGCTTGAAGAGGTTGTGCAGCCCGGTGGAGTTCGCCGCCCAGATCGTCTTGTGGGTGTAACCGCCGGAACCGGAGACGTCGTCGCGCTTCTGGTGCGGCTGGCCCCACTGGATCTTGCGCTTGTTGCGGCGGGACTCGGGCGCGACGTAGGCCTCGATGCCGATGATCGGCGTGACCCCCGCCTTCTTGGCCGTGTGGAAGAAGTCGTAGGCGCCGTGCAGGTTGCCGTGGTCGGACATGGCGATGTGCGTCATGCCCATCTCGTTGCACGCGTCGAACATGTCCTTCAGCCGCGCGGCACCGTCCAGCAACGAGTACTGGGTGTGGACGTGCAGGTGCGTGAACGGCGGCTTCGACACGGCGCGGCCTCCAAGGAAAACGTTCGACGATCAGGATGCGGACGGTCTGGGGGGACAGCGTCGAAGTCTATGCCCGACCACTGACACCGGAGATAATCGCCGCGGCGCGAAGCGCCTCGATGAGGGGTGGTGGCCGGGCGATGGCGGGCACCTACGCGTACCTTCATGCGTTGGAAGTGGGCGGGGGGCGTCCCGAGGGACGAACGTCACACCTGCCCCATACGTCACGCACCATCTGCACCAGGAGGCATCCAGCGATGTCGGTTCCCCAGCTCGACGTGGAGCGCAGGGGCGAGGAGATCCTCGCCGTCTTCGACACCGCCTTCGGCGAACTGCTGGCCGCCGACCCGGCCGCGTTCCGGGTGAAGTTCCGCAAGATGGCGGCCTCGGCGTTCGCGTTCTACCGGGGGACGGCCTGCCTCTTCTACCACGACCTGGGCTCGGGGGACGGCGGCCCCTACGTGGACGACCGCACCTCGCGCGTGTGGATCCACGGCGACCTGCACGCCGAGAACTTCGGCACGTACATGGACTCCACGGGCCGGCTGATCTTCAACGTCAACGACTTCGACGAGGCCTACGTCGGTCCCTTCACCTGGGACCTGAAGCGCTTCGCGGCCTCCGTCGCGCTGATCGGCTACGCCAAGGCCCTCAGCGACGAGCAGATCACCGAGATGGTGGGGATCTACGCGGGCGCGTACCGCGAGCGGGTCCACGAACTGGCGGCCGGCGCCAAGACCGACGACGTGCCGCCGTTCACCCTGGACACGGCCACCGGACCGCTGCTCGGCGCCCTCCGCGACGCCCGTTCGCTGACCCGCTTCGGGCTGCTGGACTCGATGACGGAGATCCGCGACTTCGAGCGCCGTTTCGCGCCCGGCGGCGGCTCCATCGAGCTGGACGCGGCGACCCGCTACAAGGTGCTGGCGGCCTTCGACGGCTATCTGGAGACGCTGCCCGATACCTCGCTGGCCCGCCCCGACTCCTACCGCGTGAAGGACGTCGTCGGCCGCCGCGGCATCGGCATCGGCTCGGCCGGCCTGCCCTCGTACAACATCCTGCTGGAGGGCCACAGCGACGCCCTGGAGAACGACGTGGTGATCTACGTCAAGCAGGCCCAGACCCCGGCGGTCTCCCGGCACATCACCGACCCGGCGATCCGCGAGTACTTCCGGCACGAGGGCCACCGCACGGTGATCTCCCAGCGCGCCCTCCAGGCCCACGCCGACCCGTGGCTGGGCTGGACCGAGCTGGACGGCGCGGGCCAGCTGGTCGCCGAGGTCTCGCCGTACGCCGTGGACCTGGACTGGGGCGACATCGACGACCCGGAGGAGATCGCGGCCGTCGTGGCCGACCTCGGCCGGGCGACCGCCTCGATGCACTCCGCCGCCGACGACACCTCCGGCGAGTCGCTGGTGCCGTTCTCCACCGAGCGGGCCATCGACGCGGCGATCGCGGCCGACGAGGAGGGCTTCGCCCCGCTGCTGGTGGACTTCGCGCACAGCTACGGCGCACGCGCGCGTGCCGACCACCAGATCTTCGTCGACCTGTTCCGCAACGGCCGTATCCCAGGTCTGTGACCCCGTCGCCCGGCGGCCCGTCGGGCCTGCGGAATCCCGCCCCGGCGAATCTCACAGGGAACCTTTAAGGGTCCCTTATCCGGGCGCATGCCACACTTCGTAGGCGATGGACATATCCGGAACCCAGCTCAGAGCCGTGCGCGCGGTGCTGTTCACGGCGGTGGTCGTGACCCTCAGCACCGCGTCGCACGTGCTGCTGTCCGGGGTTCCGCTGCCGGTGGGCACGGTCGCGGTGGTCACCGCCGCCGTGTTCGCCGTGGCCTACGCGCTGGCGGGCGCCGAGCGCGGCTTCGGGCGGATCACCGCCCTGCTGATCCCTCTGGAGCTGGCCGCCGACACGGTCTTCACCACCGGCCAGCACACCTGTTACGGCCAGGCCGGCGGCCCGGTGGCGGGTCCGCTGCGCTCGGTCGGCCTGGATCTGCTGTGCGCCGGCCAGGTGGGCGGCCCGCTCGCCCGTGTGACCGGCGGGGAGCGGACGGCCTTCCTGCTCGGGCAGGCCGGTCCGGCCATCGCCTGGCTGCTGCTGGGCGCCCATGTCGGTGTCGGACTGCTGGCCGCCCTCTGGCTGCGGCGCGGCGAGCGCGCCCTGGTCCAGCTGATGCGGGCCGCCGGCGCCACCACCTTCCGGCCGCTGCTGCTCGCGGTCGCCGCGGTCGCCGTACGGCGCACCCCGGCCCGCCCCCGGCCGCCCCGCCCGCTGCGCCGCACCGCGCCGGTGCGCGATCTGCTGCTCTCGCACTCCCTGGGACGCCGGGGACCGCCCTGCTCCGCCGCCCGCGCCGTCTGACGACGGCCCGGCCGCACCCGAGCACAGGCAGTCCCCCACACCCGTATCCCGCGTACGACACGTGCGCGTCCCACAGGGAGATCATCAGCATGAGCAAGCGGAACAGCCAGGCGGCGAAGTCGGCGGCCCGGGAACGGCTGCGCGTGGAGCGCGAGCGCGAGGCGAGGAAGGCCAAGGCCAGGCGTCAGCTCGTGGTGGCCGGCACGGTCGTCGGGGTGCTGGCCGCGGCCGGCGGCATCGGCTTCGCGGTCGTCCAGGCCAATGAGCCCGGCAAGTGGGAGGAGGCCGCGAAGGCGACCGTCGTCGCCCCGGCCAACACCTCCGGCGAGAACGGCACCACGCTCGTCATCGGCGACTCCAAGTCCGACAACGTGGTCCACCTCTACGAGGACCCGCGCTGCCCGGCCTGCGCGAGCTTCGAGCAGACCGTCGGCGAGACGGTCAACAAGGGCATGACGGACGGCGACTACAAGCTGTCCCTCACCATCGGCACCTTCCTGGACGGCAACCTCGGCGGCGAGGGCTCCAAGAACGCCCTGAGCGCACTCGGCGCCGCGCTGAACGTCAGCCCCGAGGCGTTCCTGGACTACAAGGCCGCGCTGTACTCGGCCGAGTACCATCCCGAGGAGTCCACCGACGACCTCGCCGACGACAGCTACCTGATCAAGGTCGCGGACACGGTCGACGCCCTGAAGAACAACGAGAAGTTCCAGGACGCCGTCGAGGCGGGCACCTACGACGCCTGGGCGATGAAGATGAGCAAGGCGTTCGACGACTCCGAGGGCGTCGAGTCCACGCCCACGGTCAAGATCAACGACAAGACGATCGAGAACCCGAAGACGGTCGCCGAGTGGCAGACGGCCCTGAAGGACGCGGGCGTCACCAAGTAGGCGTGCGGGAGCACCGGGCGCCTCCCGCACGGAACGCGGCACCGGGCATGTAACAGCACGTCAGACGGCGGGCGTCGGGAAACGGACAGCCGAAGAGCGGGCGAACTCTTGGGAGTTCGCCCGCTCTTGCCGTGCCGATGGCTTACCCACGGGCCTACCGCTCAGTAATCTGATCGCCCGTGACCAGTCGCAACAGATCTCACATAGGCAGCAACCTGCCCGCTCCGCGCCGCCGTTCGGTCGTCAAGGCCGCCGCCGCCGGAGCCGTACTCGCCGCCCCGCTGACCGCCGCGCTACCCGCGCGCGCCGCCGGATCGGCCCCCGCCTTCCTGCACGGCGTCGCCTCCGGCGACCCGCTGCCCGACGGCATCCTGCTGTGGACCCGGGTGACCCCGGACCCCGAGGCGGTCCCCGGCTCCGGGCTCGGCGCCGACACCACGGTGAGCTGGGTCGTCGCCACCGACAAGGCGCTCACCCAGGTCGTCGGCCGGGGCTCCACCACGGCCACCGCCGCCACCGACCACACGGTCAAGGCGGACATCCGCGGACTCGCGCCCGCCACGGACTACTTCTTCCGCTTCTCCGCGGGCGGCACCGACTCGCCCGTGGCCCGTACCCGCACCGCGCCCGCCCCCGACGCGGCCGTGGCGAACCTCCGCTTCGGCGTGGTCTCCTGCGCCAACTGGGAGGCCGGCCACTTCTCCGCCTACCGCCATCTCGCCGACCGCGGCGACCTGGACGCCTGGCTGCACCTCGGCGACTACATCTACGAGTACGGCAGCGGCCAGTACGGCACCCGTGACACCGTCGTACGGCCGCACGCCCCCGCGCACGAGATCCTCACCCTGGCGGACTACCGGATCCGGCACGGCCGTTACAAGACCGACCCCGACCTCCAGGCCCTGCACTCCAAGGCGCCGGTCGTGGCGATCTGGGACGACCACGAGATCGCCAACGACGCCTGGTCGGGCGGCGCGGAGAACCACACCGAGGGCGCCGAGGGCGCCTACGCGAACCGTCAGGCGGCCGCCAAGCAGGCCTACTTCGAGTGGATGCCGGTGCGTCCGGCGATCGCCGGCACCACCTACCGCCGGCTGCGCTTCGGAAAGCTCGCCGACCTCTCGCTGCTGGACCTGCGCTCGTTCCGCGACCAGCAGATCAAGCTGGGCAACGGCCAGGTGGACGACCCGGACCGCACGCTCACCGGCCGGGCCCAGCTGGACTGGCTGAAGGCGGGCCTGAAGTCCTCGGACACCACCTGGCGGCTGGTCGGCAACTCGGTGATGATCTCGCCGTTCGCCATCGGCTCGCTCACCGCCGACCTGCTCAAGCCGCTCGCCGAGCTGCTGGGCCTGCCCAAGGAGGGCCTGGCCCTCAACACCGACCAGTGGGACGGCTACACGGACGACCGCCGCGAGCTGCTGGCGCATCTGCGGTCCAACGCCATCCGCAACACCGTCTTCCTCACCGGCGACATCCACATGGCCTGGGCGAACGACGTCCCGGTGAACGCGGGCACGTACCCGCTGTCGGCCTCGGCCGCCACGGAGTTCGTGGTCACCTCCGTGACCTCCGACAACCTCGACGACCTGGTGAAGGTCCCCGAGGGCACGGTGTCGGCCGTCGCCGCGCCGCTGATCCGCGCCGCCAACCGGCATGTCCACTGGGTCGACACCGACCGCCACGGCTACGGCGTCCTGGACATCACCGCCGACCGGGCGCAGATGGACTACTACGTCCTGTCCGACCGGACGAAGGCGGACGCGACCTCGTCGTGGGCGCGCTCCTACCGCACCCGCAGCGGCACCCAGAAGGTCGAGCGGACCTACTCACCGGTGTGAGCCGGACAGTGAGCGACGATTTTCAGCCAAACCCGGTGTGCTACTGAACCGTTAAGGCGAGATCACGTCGCTACGGCGGGTGGTGTGAGCCGTGGTCCTTTTCCGGACACACCACCCGCGCAGGTCACCGCTCTCGTTACATCCGGGTACCGAACTCCGGACGCGGCGATCGTTCACTTACCCAATCCTCCCTGTTCGCCGGGAATTTGATAGGGCCTGAACTCTCCTCTTGCCAGGTCGGCATGTCCACGTAATCTCCGGGCGGCGGTCAGGAAGATCCCTGGCTCAACCAACTCCCCACCCCACCTGGAGTCAGCATGCGTGCGTTCGCCCGGATATCCCCCCACATGCGCAGACGCCTCATCGGCAGTGCCGCCGTGGCCGGAACCCTGCTCCTCACCCCGCTGTCGGCACCCACCAGTGTCGCCGCGGCCGGCACGACCGGCGCCGAGTGCGCCGAGGACTCCGCCCCCGCGGCCGCCCGTGAGGCCAGGCCCGGCGCGGGCCAGACGGTCGCCGAGCCCAACGAGGTCACCGCCGCCAAGGCCCAGGCCATGGACGCCGACCTCCAGAAGCGCCTCGACAGGCTGCGTACGAGCGGCAAGCGCGTCACGGCCGCCGCCGCGGCCACCACCGTCCCGGTCTACTTCCACGTCATCCACAGCGGCACGGCCGGCAAGCTCTCCGCCACCGCCGTCAACGCCCAGATGAACGTGCTGAACGCGGCCTACGCCGGCCAGGGCACCGGAAACGTCGACTCCGGCTACCAGTTCACGCTGGCCGCGACCGACTACACGGACAACGCGGCCTGGTACAACCTCAGCTCCGGCTCGACCGCGGAGAAGGCGATGAAGACCGCCCTGCGCAAGGGCGGCGCGAACGCGCTCAACATCTACACCGCCAACCTCGGCGGCGGCCTGCTGGGCTGGGCCACCTTCCCCAGCTCCTACAACTCCAGCCCCTCCATGGACGGCGTGGTCCTGCTGGACACCTCGCTGCCGGGCGGCTCGGCCGCCAACTACAACGAGGGCGACACGGCGACCCACGAGGTCGGCCACTGGATGGGCCTCTACCACACCTTCCAGGGCGGCTGTAACGGCAACGGCGACTACGTCACCGACACCCCGGCCGAGAAGAGCGCCGCGTACCAGTGCCCCACCGGCCGTGACACATGCACCAACAAGACCGGTGTGGACCCCATCCACAACTTCATGGACTACACGTACGACAACTGCATGTACCAGTTCACCGCCGGCCAGGTGACCCGCATGCAGCAGAACTGGGCCGCGTACCGCGCGGGCTGAACCGGCTGAGGTGACCCGGCGGGACTACAGCGAGCCGAGGAAGCCGAGCGCCACCCGCCAGGTGGCCTCGGCGGCCTCGGCGTCGTAGTCCGGCAGACCGGGGTCGGTGTACAGGTGACCGGCCCCGACGTAGCGGTAGACCTCCACGTCGGCGCCGGTGCGGCCCATCTGGAGGTACCAGGAGCTCAGCCAGTCGTCCGTCTCGAACGGGTCGGGCTCCGCGACGTGCAGCTGCACCGGCAGCTCGTCCGCCGTGACGTTCGGCGCGATGTCCGAGGTGCCGTGCAGGAGCAGCAGACCGCGCGCCTTGTCGTCGCCGAGACACAGGGTCTGCGCGAGGGACGCGCCCAGCGAGAACCCGGCGTACACCAGCCCGCGCTCCGAGTACGGCGCGGCCGCCAGCACGGCCCGCCTGAGCAGTTCGTCCTTGCCGATCTCGTCCTTGCAGTCCATGCCCTCCTCGACCGTCTCGAAGGTGCGGCCGTCGAACAGATCGGGCGACCACACCTCGTGACCGGCCGCGCGCAGCCGGTCGGCCGCGTCGCGCACCGCGGGCCTCAGGCCGTAGGCGGAGTGAAAGAGCATGATGTTCATGAGGCCATCGTGCCAGTACGGTCGGGGGCATGGAGAACGTACTGCGCCCGGTGATCGTCATCGGCGGCTCGGTCGTCCTCACGCTGCTCATCGGCTGGGCGACGGACCGACTGCTGAGCAAGGCGGACCGCCGGCACAGCGAGACCCCCCTGTGGGGTCTGCTGCGCCGTGCCCGTGTCCCTTATCAGCTCGTGCTGTGCACGGCCCTGTTGAGAGGGTCGTACGACGAGGCGGAACTGCTGGAGGCCAACGAGGTCGGTATCGGCCGCATCCTGACCCTGACCCTGATCGGCTCGTCCGCCTGGCTGGTGATCCGGATCGCCGGCGCCGTGGTGGAGACGACGTACAGCCGCTACGCCCGCGCGAGCCACGACGCGGCCCGGGTCCGGCGGGTGCGGACCCAGGTGACGCTGATCACACGTGTGGTCGCGGCGATCGTCGGTGTGATGGCCGTGGCCGCGATGCTGCTGACCTTCCCGGCGATGCGCGCGGCCGGCGCCTCGCTGCTTGCCTCGGCCGGGATCATCGGCATCGTCGCCGGTGTGGCCGCCCAGTCCACGCTGAGCAACATGTTCGCCGGGCTCCAGATCGCCTTCGGCGACATGGTGCGCATCGGCGACACGGTCGTGGTGGACGGCGAGTGGGGCACGGTCGAGGAGATCACGCTGACCTTCCTGACCGTGCGGACCTGGGACGAGCGCCGGATCACCATGCCGGTGTCGTACTTCACGTCCAAACCGTTCGAGAACTGGTCGCGGGGCACCCCGCAGATGACCGGCATCGTCTACTGGCACCTGGACCACTCGGCACCGCTGGAGGCGATGCGCGAGAAGCTGCGGGACATCCTGCGCGAGTGCCCCTCCTGGGACGGCCGCACCTACACCCTGGACGTCACCGACACCACGCCCAACACCATGGAGGTGCGGGCGCTGATGACGGCGAAGGACGCCGACGACGTCTGGACGGTACGGGTCACGGTGCGCGAGCGGATGATCCGCTGGCTGGTCCTGGAACACCCGTACGCGCTGCCGCGGGTGAACACCGCCGACGCGACGCTGCCCGGTTCCCGGGCGTCCCTCGACGGCGGCAACCGCCGAGCGGTCGCGGACCCGCGTCCGGACCGGGGCTGAAGCGGCCCGGACGCCGCTGGCGTCCGGTCAGTGGCCGCGTTCGGCGCCGCCGTTGACCTGCACGATCTGGGAGGTGATGTGCCCGGCGCCCGGGGACGCGAGCCAGTGCAGGGTCGCGGCGACGTCCCCGGGCTCCCCGGCCCGCCCGGTGACCGTCTCCGCGACCAGCCGCTCCCGGCGGGCCGTCTCGACGGGCCCGCCGAAGAACCCGGTGTCCTCGACGAAGCCGGGGGCGACCGCGTTCACGGTGATCCCGCGCGGGCCCAACTGCCGGGCCAGGTCGTGCAGATAGGGATGCAGGGCGGCCTTGGAGGCGGCGTAGGCCCCGCTCCCCGAGCCGCGGAAGGCGGCGATGGAGCTGAGGAACAGCACCCGCCCGCCGGGCTCGGCGAGCCGCTCCTTGAGCGCCTCGGTGAGCAGTACGGCGGTCAGGACGTTCAGCCGGAAGTTCACGGTCCAGTCGTGCAGGACGGCGTCCAGCGGGTCGCCGCCCGGCGGGCCGGGCTCCAGGCCGCCGTTGCCGCCCGCGCTGTGCACGAGGACGTCGACGGTCCCGATCTCCTGCCGCACGAACTCCGCGACCCGCCGCACGTCGCCGGGCTCGGCCAGATCGGCCGCGCAGTGCAGCGCCCCCGGCACCCCGGCCTTCTCCAGCACCTCGGCGCGCCGCCCGAGCAGCACCACCCGGTCCCCATCGGCAGCGAACACCCGCGCGGCGGCGAGCCCGATCCCCGTTCCCCCACCGCTGATCACCACGTTCCGACTCATGATCACACCCTACGGTTCGGACCACCGCGGCGGAGGCAAGCGCCCACCGGGCGAAGGAAAGCCGCGGACCCGGCAGCCGCCGACGGCGGGAACCCCGGAAGGAGAGCCGGGCGTCCCGACCGCCGGTCACGGGCGGCGCGCGGGCGAGGAAAGTACCCAAAGGAGAGAAACCCGAACAACTACCGCAAGCTACGCACATCCAGCTGCCGCAGCACCCGGTCGACCACCTCAGGATCCGCCCCCGGCTCACTCCGCGCCGCCAGCACCTCATGCCGAGCCGCGCTCAGCATCTCCCCCTCGATCCGCCGCAACCGCTTCGCCCGCCGCACCCGCTGCTCATGCGCCTCCCTCCGCTCCTCCTCCCCCATCTCGGGAGAGATCCGCACCCCGATGTCGAAGGCCCGCCGCAGCATCCGCTCGGACACCTCCTCCGGCAGCACCTCCACCTCCTCGATCTCCCGCAGCCGCGCCTTCGCCGCCTTCGCCGCCCGCACCGCGAGCCGCTTCTCGAACTCCTTCTCCCGCTCGGTGTCCGCCCGCACCCCCAGCCGCTTCACCAGCCACGGCAGGGTCAGCCCCTGGAGCACCAGCGTCGCCATGATCACCCCGAAGGCGATGAAGATGATCTCGGAACGGGCGGGGAACGGCGCCCCGTCGTCCGTCCTCAGCGGAATCGCCAGCGCCAGCGCCACCGAGGCGACCCCGCGCATCCCGGACCACCACATGACGACGGTCTCCCTCCAGCTCACCGGGATGTCCTCGTCCGGGTCGTTCCGCCGGGCGTGCAGCCGTTTGGTGAGCCAGGTCGCCGGCAGCAGCCAGGCCAGCCGCACGAGGATCACCACGGCCGCGACCATGGCCGCCCAGCCGAGCATCTCGCCCCAGCGGCCGGACGCGGTCCGCACGGCGATGTGCAGTTCGAGCCCGATCAGCCCGAAGGCGACCCCGGTGACCAGGGTGTCGATGATGTCCCAGAAGGTGTGCCCGGCGAGCCGGGTCATCACGTCGTCGGCGTCGGAGGCGTACTCGGCGAGGAACATCGCCGTGGTGAGCACGGCCAGCACCCCCGAGCCGTGCAGCTCCTCGGCCAGTACGTAGGAGGCGTACGGCACCAGCAGCGTCAGCCCGATCTGGAGGGTCGGATCGCCCAGCAGGTCGAGGAGCCGGTTCGCGGTCCAGCCGAGCGCGACGCCGACGGCGAGCGCCACCACGGCGGACAGCACGAAGTCGAGGGCGGCCTGCCCCGGCGAGAACTCGCCGCTGACGGCGGCGGCGATCGCCACGTGGTAGAGCACGATCGCCGTGACGTCGTTGAACAGGCCCTCGCCCTCCAGGATGGACACCAGCCGGCGCGGCAGCCCGAGCTGCCCCGCGACGGCGGTCGCGGCTACCGGGTCGGGCGGCGCCACCAGCGCGCCGAGCGCGAACGCGGCGGCCAGCGGCAGCCCCGGCACGACCGCGTCGGCGACGGCGGCCACGCTGAACGTCGTGACGAACACCAGCGCGACGGCCAACAGGAAGATCGGCCGCCGGTTCGCCGCGAACTGCCGCCACGAGGTGCGCCGTACGGCGGCGTAGAGCAGCGGCGGAAGCAGCAGGGGCAGGATGAGGTCGGGCGGGACGTCGACGTTCGGCACGAACTCGGCCAGGGCCAGGGCGATGCCGAACAGGGTCATCAGCACCGGGGCGGGCAGCCCCAGCCGGTCCCCGAGCGGGACGCTCAGCACGGCTCCGAGCAGCAGCAGGAAGACCAGGCCCAGTTGTTCCACGCTCGGCGCTCCGGGAGCTCGGACGATCACACGGCAGGGCTCAAGCCTGCCACGGCACCCGTCCCGTCAGCCGATTCCCGCAGGTGGCTACAGGGCGCGCCGCATCGCCCGGTGCGCGATCCCGGCCTCCAGGTACTCCGGGCCGTACGGCTCGTAGCCGAGGCGCTCGTAGAAACCGAGCGCGTGGGTCTGCGCGTGCAGGTCGACGGCGGCGAGGCCACGCGCGCGTGCCGCGTCCTCGATGGCGCGCACCAGGGCGACGCCGACACCGAGCCCGCGGGCCTCCCGGGTCACGGCGAGCCGGCCGAGCGAGCCCAGGGTGAGGTCGCCGCCGGTCTTCTCCGCGGCGCCCTCGCCGTACAGCAGCCGCCCCGTGCCGAGCGGGGTGCCGTCCTCGCGCACGGCGAGCACATGCAGCGCGCCGGGGTCGTAGGAGTCGTACTCGATCTCCTGCGGGACGCCCTGCTCGGCGACGAAGACCTCCTTGCGGACGGCGAAGCAGGCCTCGCGGTCGGCGGGGTCCTCGGCGACCCGGACGCTGTACGCGCTCATCCGTAGGTCTCCTCGCGGACCTGCTCGAGGGCCTTCTGCAGATCGGCGGGGTAGTCGCTGGCGAACTCGGCCCACTGTCCGTCCCCGGGGTGCTCGAAGCCGAGCCGGACCGCGTGCAGCCACTGGCGGGTCAGGCGCAGCCGCTTGGCGAGCGTGGGGTCGGCGCCGTAGGTCAGGTCGCCGACGCAGGGGTGGCGGTGGGCGGACATGTGGACGCGGATCTGGTGGGTGCGGCCGGTCTCCAGCTTCACGTCGAGCAGGGAGGCGGCGCGGAAGGCCTCGATGAGGTCGTAGTGCGTGACGGAGGGCTTGCCCTCCGCGGTGACCGCCCACTTGTAGTCGTGGTTCGGGTGGCGGCCGATGGGCGCGTCGATGGTGCCGCTGGTCGGGTCCGGGTGGCCCTGGACGAGCGTGTGGTACCGCTTGTCGACCGTGCGCTCCTTGAACTGGCGCTTGAGCGAGGTGTACGCGCGCTCCGACTTGGCGACCACCATCAGGCCGGAGGTGCCCACGTCGAGGCGGTGCACGATGCCCTGGCGCTCGGCGGCGCCGGAGGTGGAGATGCGGTAGCCGGCCGCCGCGAGACCGCCGATGACGGTCGGGCCGGTCCAGCCGGGCGAGGGGTGGGCGGCGACACCGACGGGCTTGACGATGACCACGACGTCGTCGTCGTCATGGATGATCTCCATGCCCTCGACCGGCTCGGCCACCACCTGCACCGGCGCGGCCGCCCGCGGCATCTCGACCTCGAGCCAGGCCCCGCCGTGCACGCGCTCGGACTTGCCGACCACCGTGCCGTCGACCAGCACCTTGCCCGACGCCGCCAGCTCCGCGGCCTTCGTACGGGAGAAGCCGAACATGCGGGAGATGGCGGCGTCGACGCGCTCGCCCTCCAGGCCGTCCGGTACGGGCAGGGTGCGGATCTCGGGAATCGTACTCACCCGTCGAGTATGCCGGACGGCACCGACAGCCCTGTCGCCGCGGGCGGGGTCAGTCCTTGTGGACGGTCCCGTCCGGGTCCAGGCCGCGGAACGAGAGCAGCACGATCAGGATGCCGCCGCACACGATCGCCGAGTCGGCGAGATTGAACACGGCGAAGTGCTTGGGCGCGATGAAGTCGACGACCGCGCCCTCGAGGACGCCCGGCGCGCGGAAGATCCGGTCGGTGAGGTTGCCGAGCGCGCCGCCGAGGAGCAGCCCGAGGGCGATCGCCCAGGGCAGGCTGTAGAGCTTGCGGGCGAGCCGGAAGATCACCACGATCACGGCCGCCGCGATCAGGGTGAAGATGATCGTGAAGGCCTGGCCGAAGCCGAAGGCCGCGCCGCGGTTGCGGATGGCGTCGAACTTCAGCCACTCACCGAAGATCTCGATCGCGTCGTGGTGCTCCAGCTTCGCCACCACGATCATCTTGCTGACCAGGTCGACGAGGTAGGCGAACGCGGCGACCGCGAACAGGACGGCGATCCTGCGCCGGCCCTTCGGCCGCCCGCCGTCCTCCTCCGGGGCCCGGTCGGCTTGGTCGGGGGCCTGGGATCCGCCGGACGTGCCGGTGTCCGCGGAGGCGTCCGACCGCGCCCGCGTGCCGTCGTCATCCCGCTCCTGCGCGGCCTGCGCCGCCTCGGGGATGTCCGGCGTACCGATGATGCGCTCCGCCTCTGCCACGTGAGTCCCTCAACCTAGGTGCCTGACTGAGGACGAGGGTACGTCACGCCTCCCCGCTCGATCAGTACCGGCGTTCCTGCTTCTGCTTGCACTCCACGCACAGCGTGGCCCGCGGGAAGGCCTGCATCCGGGCCTTGCCGATGGGCCTGCCGCAGTTCTCGCACAGGCCGTAGGTGCCCGCGTCCAGCCGCTCCAGGGCCCGCTCGGACTGGATCAGCATCTCGCGCGCGTTGGCGGCCAGCGCCAGCTCGTGCTCGCGGGTGATGTTCTTCGTGCCGGTGTCGGCCTCGTCGTCACCCGCGCCGTCGCCGGAGTCCCGCATCAGGCCCACCAGGGACTCCTCGGAGCTGGCGAGCTCGGCCTTCAGGCGCTGCATGTCGCCGGTCAGCTCCGTGCGGGCCTCCTCGACCTCCTCGGCCGTCCAGGGGTCCTCCCCCGGGCGTACGGCGAGGCCGCCCGGCTCCGTCGCCGCGCCGCGCGCCTTGGGAACGGCCGTCTGCGCGGCCGTGGCCGTGCCCGGAGTCTTCTTCGCACCCATCGTGGTGGCTCCCGTCTGCTCCGCGGCCCGTGCCGCGTCCGCCTTCTTCGCCGTGCTCTTCCTGCCCGCGCCGGCGCCCTTCGCGGCGGCGGCCCTGTCCGTCGTGGCCTTCTTCGCCGCGGTCTTCCTGGCCGGCGCCTTGGCGGCCGGGGCGTCGCCGGTCCCGGCCTTCCCGTCGGCGGCCGCCTTCGCCACCGGAGCCTTCCCGTCGGCAGTCGGCTTCGCCACCGGAGCCTTCCCGTCGGCAGTCGGCTTCGCCGCCGGAGCCTTCCGGATGGCGGCCTTTCTCGCCACTGGCTTCCTCACGGCGGCCTTGCCGTCGGCGGCCTTGCCGTCGGCCCCCTGCGCGCGCTTCTTCCCCCCGGCGTCCTTGGCCGCCGAGCCCGTGGACCCGCCGGACGCCGACTCCTCTGCGGCGGTCTTCTTCGCCACCATGGCCGCGGCCCCTTCACATATTGTGATCTTGCTCGCGAATCGTGCTGGGACGATAAATCGACTCCAGTCCCGCGGCAACGGGGCACGCCGCCCGATTCGCCCACCCCGCGCGTGCCGCGAGGCCGGCATGCATCGGTTGTGCCCAGCTCCCCGCCGGGTAATCCGTCGGGCCGGGCCCGCGGGAACAGGGACGGGCACGCCTGGCCATTCGGGTCATCCCGGACGCGTCCCGGCCCCGCCCGCCAGGGCCGGAAAAACCGGGCGGCCACTGTCCGCGCGGCGCCGTACACTGGGCGGAGCGAGAAGCGTGGATGGGGACGAGTAGCGGCGTACGCAGCCCAGAGCGACCCGGGGACGGTGGGAGCCCGGGGGCGAGCGCGCCGTGAAGATCACCCCGGAGCCGCCGGAAGAACACCGTGGGAGCGCCACGGCCAGTAGACCCGGCATCGCGACCCCAATGAGGGGGCTCGCCGGAGCGCACCAGGCACCGGGGAGCCAAGGAGGGTGGTACCGCGGGAGCGCGCCGAAACCGGCGCGGAGGCTCTCGTCCCTCCGGACGGAAGGCAGCAAGTCCGCCGGAGGAAGCTCGCTGATGACATCGCCTACGTACCGCCAGGTGCCCGCCCAGGTCGACCTGCCCGCGCTCGAGCACGCCGTGCTCGACTTCTGGCGCGACCAGAAGATCTTCGCCAAGAGCCTGGAGCAGTCCGAGGGCCGCCCCGAATGGGTGTTCTACGAGGGCCCGCCCACCGCCAACGGCATGCCCGGCGCCCACCACATCGAGGCCCGTGTCTTCAAGGACGTCTTCCCCCGCTTCCGCACCATGCGCGGCTACCACGTGGCCCGCAAGGCAGGCTGGGACTGCCACGGCCTGCCGGTGGAGCTGGCGGTGGAGAAGGAGCTCGGCTTCTCCGGCAAGCAGGACATCGAGGCGTACGGCATCGCCGAGTTCAACGCCAGGTGCCGCTCGTCGGTGACCCGGCACACCGACGCCTTCGCCGAGCTGACGACCCGCATGGGGTACTGGGTCGACCTCGACGACGCCTACCGCACCATGGACCCCGAGTACATCGAATCGGTGTGGTGGTCGCTCAAGCAGATCTTCGACAAGGGCCTGCTCGTCCAGGACCACCGCGTCGCCCCCTGGTGCCCGCGCTGCGGCACGGGCCTGTCCGACCACGAGCTGGCGCAGGGCTACGAGACGGTCGTCGACCCCTCGGTCTACGTCCGCTTCCCGCTGACCTCCGGCCCGCTCGCCGGCCAGGCCTCGCTCCTGGTCTGGACGACGACCCCGTGGACCCTCGTCTCCAACACGGCCGTCGCCGCGCACCCCGAGGTCACCTACGTGGTCGCCACGAACGGCGAGGAGAAGCTCGTCGTCGCCGAGCCGCTCGTCGGCAAGGCCCTCGGCGAGGGCTGGGAGACCACCGGCGAGTCCTTCACCGGCGCCGAGATGGAGCGCTGGACCTACCAGCGCCCGTTCGAGCTCGTGGAGTTCCCGGAGCCCGCGCACTACGTGGTGAACGCCGAGTACGTGACGACCGAGGACGGCACGGGTCTGGTCCACCAGTCCCCCGCCTTCGGCGAGGACGACCTCAAGGTCTGCCGCTCCTACGGGCTGCCCGTGGTCAACCCGGTCCGCCCGGACGGCACCTTCGAGGAGGACGTCCCCCTGGTCGGCGGCGTCTTCTTCAAGAAGGCCGACGAGAAGCTCACCGAGGACCTCGGCGCGCGCGGCCTGCTCTTCCGGCACCTGCCCTACGAGCACAGCTACCCGCACTGCTGGCGCTGCCACACCGCGCTGCTCTACTACGCGCAGCCGTCCTGGTACATCCGTACGACGGCCGTCAAGGACCGGCTGATCCAGGAGAACGAGAACACCAACTGGTTCCCGGAGACGGTCAAGCACGGCCGCTTCGGCGACTGGCTGAACAACAACATCGACTGGGCGCTGTCCCGCAACCGCTACTGGGGCACCCCGCTGCCCGTCTGGCGCTGCGAGAACGACCACCTCACGGTCGTCGGCTCCCGCGCCGAACTCACCGGGCTGACCGGCACCGACCAGTCGAACCTCGACCCGCATCGCCCGTTCATCGACGACGTCACCTTCGCCTGCCCGCACGAGGGCTGCGGCAGCACGGCCACGCGCGTGCCCGAGGTCATCGACGCCTGGTACGACTCGGGTTCGATGCCGTTCGCGCAGTGGGGCTACCCGTACAAGAACAAGGAGCTGTTCGAGAGCCGGTACCCGGCGCAGTTCATCTCCGAGGCCATCGACCAGACCCGTGGCTGGTTCTACACGCTGATGGCGGTCGGCACCCTGGTGTTCGACAAGTCCTCGTACGAGAACGTGGTCTGCCTCGGCCACATCCTCGCCGAGGACGGCCGCAAGATGTCCAAGCACCTGGGCAACATCCTCCAGCCGATCCCGCTGATGGACCAGCACGGCGCGGACGCGGTGCGGTGGTTCATGGCGGCCGGTGGTTCGCCCTGGGCGGCCCGCCGCGTGGGCCACGGCACGATCCAGGAGGTCGTCCGCAAGACCCTGCTGACGTACTGGAACACGGTCGCCTTCCAGGCCCTGTACGCCCGTACGTCCGGCTGGGCGCCCTCCGCGGCCGACCCGGCCCCGGCCGAGCGCCCGCTGATCGACCGCTGGCTGCTGTCCGAACTCCACGCGCTCACCGACCAGGTGACGCGGTCTCTGGAGGCGTACGACACCCAGCGCGCCGGCAAGCTGCTGTCCGCGTTCGTCGACGACCTCTCCAACTGGTACGTCCGCCGCTCCCGTCGCCGCTTCTGGCAGGGCGACAAGGCGGCGCTGCGCACCCTGCACGAGGTCGTGGAGACCGTCACCAAGCTGATGGCCCCGCTGACCCCGTTCATCACCGAGCGGGTGTGGCAGGACCTGGTCGTGCCGGTGACGCCGGGCGCGCCGGAGTCGGTGCACCTGTCGTCCTGGCCGGAGGCGGACCTGTCCGCGATCGACCCGGAGCTGTCGAAGCAGATGGTGCTGGTGCGACGGCTCGTGGAGCTGGGCCGGGCCACGCGCGCGGAGTCGGGCGTCAAGACGCGTCAGCCGCTGCGTCGCGCGCTCATCGCCGCTTCGGGCTTCGAGGCGCTCGACGCCGAACTGCACACGCAGATCACGGAGGAGCTGAACGTCGAGGGGCTGGCCTCGCTGAGCGAGGTGGGCGGCTCCCTGGTGGACACCACCGCCAAGGCCAACTTCCGCGCCCTGGGCAAGCGGTTCGGCAAGCGGGTGCAGGACGTGGCCAAGGCCGTGGCGAACGCCGACGCGGCCGCGCTGTCGCTCGCGCTGCGCGAGGGCACGGCGTCGGTGGAGGTCGACGGCGAGACGGTGTCCCTGGCTCCGGACGAGGTGATCATCACCGAGACGCCGCGCGAGGGCTGGTCGGTCGCCTCCGACTCCGGCGCGACCGTCGCGCTCGACCTGGAGATCACGGAGGAGCTGCGGCGGGCCGGTCTGGCCCGTGACGCGATCCGGCTGATCCAGGAGGCCCGCAAGAACAGCGGTCTCGACGTGGCCGACCGGATCGCCCTGCGCTGGGCCTCGACGGACCCGGCGACCACGGTGGCGCTCTCGGAGCACGCGGGGCTCATCGCGGACGAGGTTCTCGCGACGGACTTCGCGCAGGGGGAGGCGGACGACAGCTTCGGATCGCCTTTCGGCGACGAGGGGTTGGCGCTCACGTTCCGGCTGCGCAAGGCGTGACGGTTCGCTCGCGCGGGCGTTGCCTGGTTTTCCGCTTGCGTGAGGCGTAACTCACAGGTGAACGGCGGCTGTTCTTCGGGCAGCCGCCGTTCTGCTTGCCCGCCGCGGCCGTCCGCGGGGCACGTTGCGGCTTGTCGCGCAGTTCCCCGCGCCCCTTGAAAGCAGGGCACTTGAGCCGCTGCGCCTCTCCGGGGACTGTCGCTCGTCGCTGGTCGCGCAGTTCCCCGCGCCCCTGACAGCGGGGCAGTTGGGCTGCTGCGCCTCGCCGGGAACTGTCAACGCGCATAAAAGGGGCGGGCCCCGGAATCATCCGGGGCCCGCCCCTTTTTGAACGCTGCCGACGCCTACGGCGTACTCAGGACTGTCAGTTGTCGTCCTCGTCGATCAGGAAGCCACGCATCGGCGACGGCGCCTGACCCATCGGGGACGGACCCTGCGGGCGGACCGGAGCCATGGGCTGGGTCATCGCGGGGGACATCTGCTGCTGACCGCCGTAGGACGGCGCCGGCGGGACCGGAGGGCCGCCCATCGGACCGTTGCCACCGTAGGACGGGGCGCCCGCGCCGGCCGGTGCCATGGAAGGCGCCGGGGACGGCGGGAGGGACGCGGCCGCCGGGGTGCGCGGCGGGGCGAGGGAGTCGTCGGCCTGGGTCTCCAGCTGGCGCAGCTGCGACTCCAGGTACGACTTCAGGCGCGTGCGGTACTCGCGCTCGAAGCCGCGCAGGTCCTCGACCTTGCGCTCCAGCGTGGCGCGGGCGGACTCCAGGGAGCCCATCGCGACGCGGTGCTTCTCCTGCGCGTCCCGCTCCAGGGCGTCGGCCTTGGCACGGGCGTCACGCTCCAGACCCTCGGCGCGGCTGCGGGCCTCGCCGACGATCTTGTTCGCCTCGGAGCGGGCCTCGGCGATCGCCTGGTCGGCGGTCTGCTGGGCCAGCGAGAGAACACGCGCGGCGCTGTCGCCACCGGGCGCACCGCCCATGGGGCCACCGCCCATCGGACCGGGACCCTGACCCATGGGGCCGCCCATCGGACCGCCCATGGGGCCACCCATCGGACCGCCCATCTGCTGCGGCATGGGGGGCTGGCCCATCGGACCGGGACCCTGACCCATCGGACCGTGACCCTGACCCATGGGGCCGGGACCCTGGCCCATGGGGCCGGGACCCTGCGGGCCCTGCCCACCGGGGCCGGGGGGCAGCTGCGGGGCACCGCTCGGCAGCTGGGGCGGGCCACCCATGGGGCCACCCATCTGCTGCTGCGGCGGGCCCGATATGCCGGCGGGCACCGGGGCGCCGGGGCCTCGCATGCCCTGCGGCGGCCCGTCCTGCTCCGGAGGCTTGCGCATGTTCTGCTGGTTCTGGGCAGCAGCACGCGTGGCAGCGGCCAGCTTGGCGCGCAGGTCCTCGTTCTCGCGGAGCAGGCGGGTCAGTTCGGCTTCGACCTCGTCGAGGAAGGCATCGACCTCGTCCTCGTCATAGCCTTCTCGGAGGCGGACGGTCGTGAACTGCTTGTTCCGCACGTCCTCGGGGGTCAACGGCATCTCTTCACCTCAACGTAGTCGTCGGCAGTCGGCAGGACCGTATCTGTCACATCGGTCACATCGCGCTCCGTACGAGCGTGATCAGGATATAGACGATGATCATCAGTACGAAGAAGGACAGGTCGAGCGCCACGCCCCCGAGACGCAACGGCGGGATGACCCGCCGCAGAAGCTTGAGCGGTGGATCGGTGACAGTGTAGGTGGCCTCCAGAACGACCACCATCGCCTTGCCTGGTTGCCACGAGCGGGCGAACTGGAAGACGTAGTCCATGACCAGTCGGAAGATCAGCACGATGAGGAACACCATCAGCGCGATGTAAAGAACCTGCAAGGCCACGCTCATGTCTGGTGCTTCCCTCTCCCCTGTTTCCGTGCGTTTCGTTCCGGTGGTGCGTCTCAGCTCTGGTTGAAGAACCCGCCCTCTGCGATACGGGCCTTGTCCTCAGCCGTGACATCGACGTTAGCAGGCGACAACAGAAACACCTTCTGCGTCACCCGCTCGATGCTGCCGTGAAGACCAAACACCAAACCGGCAGCAAAGTCGACAAGTCGCTTCGCGTCTGTGTCGTCCATCTCAGTCAGATTCATGATCACCGGGGTGCCCTCACGGAAGTGTTCCCCGATGGTACGGGCCTCGTTGTAGGTCCGCGGGTGAAGCGTGGTGATCCGGTAAGGCTCTCGTTCCGACACGACCTTGGGCATGATCACCGGTGCGTTCTTCTCCAGGCTCTGACGTTCTTGTGTGATGGACGCCACGGGCGCGATGCGCGCCGGGCGGCCGGATTCCGCGGGAAGCGAAGCCGACCGGGCCATCGGTTCGCGCGGCGCGGGCGGCTGCACGATACGCACCTCTTCGTCCCTTTGGGACTGATGTGCCACATGTGCCTGATGTGACGGCTCATGCCGCCTGTGGTCTCGCTCGGGCTCCGGGTCGAGCTCGGGCTCGAAGTCGTCATCGGGGTCGAAACCCCGGCCGTCGTACCCGTCGTCCTCCACGAGGCCGAGGTAGACCGCCATCTTGCGCATCGCGCCGGCCATGCTCTGAGTCCTCCGCTCTGTGGTGGATCTGCTGGCGACCGCCAAGTGGTCGCGATCCACGAGGTCGTTATGCCGCCTTTCGGCGGAAATGACCATATTTTCTGCTGTGGTCCGACTTCCTGGCGACGTTACCCGAGCCCGGCGCGGACTCCGAGTACCGCAGTGCCGACGCGTACATGTGTCGCTCCGGCCGCCACGGCCTCCTCGAGGTCCGCACTCATTCCTGCCGAGACCATGTTCGCAGCCGGATGAGCTCGGCGCAGGACAGTCGACAAATCCATCAACCGCTCGAACGCCGCACGTTGACGACCCGCGTACTCCCCGGTCAGCGGGGCGACGGTCATCAGTCCGCCGAGCCGCAGTCCGGGTGAGCCGGCGACGAGGCCGGCCAACTCCTCGATTCCGCCGGGGGCGACACCGCCCCGCTCCCCCCGGCCGCTCTCCCCCGCGTCGAGCGCGACCTGGATCAGACAGCCGAGTTCGCGCTCCGCCCGCACGGCCTCCCTGGAGAGCCCGGTCACCAGCCGGCCCCGGTCGACGGACTGCACGACGTCCGCGTAACCGGCCACGGAGCGCACCTTGTTGGTCTGCAACTGGCCCACGAAATGCCAGGTAAGGGGCAGATCCGAACATTCGGCGGCCTTCGGGGCGGCGTCCTGGTCACGGTTCTCGGCGACGTGCCGCACACCGAGTTCCGACAGGATCCGCACATCGCTCGCCGGGTAGGTCTTGGTGACGACGATCAGAGTCACCTCGTCGCGTCCGCGCCCTGCGGCCGCACAGGCCGCCGCGATCCGCTTCTCCACTTTCGCCAGATTCGCGGCGAGTTCGTCCTTGCGGTCCGTCATGCCCATCAGTCCAGCCAGACATATCCCGCGAGTCGCCCCGTGGAGCGGTCGCGGCGGTACGAGAAGTGGTCCCCCGACTCCAGCGTGCACACAGGGGACTGCGCCCGGTCGCACACCCCGAGCCGGTCGAGCTGGGCGTGCACTCCGGCGGCCACGTCCACCGCGGGTGTGCCCCAGCTGGTCCCGGCGTGCGCCGCCGGTTCCACCGCGGCCACCTCGGCGCGCATCGCCTCGGGCACCTCGTAGCACCGGCCGCACACCGAGGGTCCGGTGCGGGCGACGATCCGCGCGGGGTCGGCGCCGAGCCCGGTCATCGCGCGGACGGCGGCCGGGACCACCCCGGCGATCATGCCGGGCCGGCCCGCGTGGGCCGCGGCGACCACACCCGCGACCGGGTCGGCCAGCAGGACCGGCACACAGTCCGCGGTCAGGACCGCGAGGGCGAGTCCGCGCCGGTTCGTGACCAGCGCGTCCACCTCGGGGATCTCGGCGCCGGCCGGCCAGGGTCCGTCGACGACGGCCACCTCCGCGCCGTGCACCTGCCGCATCCAGACCACCCGCGCGGGCTCGACGCCCAGCGACTTGGCGGCCAGGTCCCGGTTGGTGCGCACCGCCTCCGGGTCGTCGCCGACGGCGCCGCCCAGATTGAGCTCCTCATACGGAACGGCGCTCACCCCGCCCCACCTGTCGGTGAAGGCGAAGTGCGCGCCGCTCACGCTCTCGCGCTGTCCTATCACTTGAGGAAGTCCGGCACGTCCAGCTCCTCGGCGGCGCTGTCGGAGTAGCTCCGCGACGGCGGGACCGGCGGGGCGACCGGGAGGTCGGCCACCGGCTCGGGCGCGGGCTCCGGCTCCTCCTTCGGCTTGACGCTGCCGAGCGAGCCGAAGGACGGGCGGGTCTCGGGCTGCCGGGCCGGCACCGGCTCCTCGCGCTTGGCCGAGGACGAGCCGAGCACGTTGTCCCGGCGGGCCGGGGGCTGGCCCCCGTCGAAGCCGGCCGCGATGACCGTGACGCGCACCTCGTCGCCGAGGGCGTCGTCGATGACCGCGCCGAAGATGATGTTGGCCTCGGGGTGGGCGGCCTCACTGACCAGCTGGGCGGCCTCGTTGATCTCGAACAGACCGAGGTCGGAGCCGCCGGAGATGGACAGCAGCACGCCGCGGGCGCCGTCGATCGAGGCCTCCAGCAGCGGCGAGGAGATCGCCATCTCGGCCGCGGCCACCGCGCGGTCGTCGCCGCGGGCCGAGCCGATGCCCATGAGGGCCGAGCCGGCCTCGGACATGACCGACTTCACGTCGGCGAAGTCGAGGTTGATCAGACCGGGCGTCGTGATGAGGTCGGTGATGCCCTGGACACCGGAGAGCAGGACCTGGTCCGCCGACTTGAAGGCGTCGAGGACGGAGACCTGGCGGTCCGAGATGGACAGCAGCCGGTCGTTCGGGATGACGATGAGGGTGTCGACCTCCTCGCGGAGCTCGGCGATGCCGTCCTCGGCCTGGTTCGCGCGGCGCCGTCCCTCGAAGGTGAACGGGCGCGTGACCACGCCGATGGTGAGCGCGCCGAGCGAGCGCGCGATGTTGGCCACGACGGGCGCGCCGCCGGTGCCGGTACCGCCGCCCTCGCCAGCCGTCACGAAGACCATGTCGGCCCCCTTGAGGACCTCCTCGATCTCCTCGCGGTGGTCCTCGGCGGCCTTGCGGCCGACGGCCGGGTTGGCTCCGGCGCCGAGTCCGCGGGTGAGTTCACGGCCGACGTCCAGCTTGACGTCGGCGTCGCTCATCAACAGAGCTTGCGCGTCGGTGTTGATGGCGATGAACTCGACGCCCTTGAGACCGACCTCGATCATCCGGTTGATGGCATTGACACCACCGCCGCCGACACCGATGACCTTGATGACTGCGAGGTAGTTCTGCGGTGCTGCCACGTCGAAGGCCTCTCGCCTCGAATTACGTCGTCGCCGCCGTACGGTGGCCCGTACCGGGACGACAGATGCCGAATGGGACGGTCCGTAACGCCGACCCGAACCCTAAACCTGAAGTTTAGGGTTACCAGTGTGTCTGTTCCTTGGAGTCTTCTGAACGAGACACTAAGTCGACAAGTGGCGCGCGTTCAACGAACACGCCGAACCTCCCGTTTTTCTTTTCACCCTATGTGATCAGCCGTAGCGATGCCCAACCAGGGTGCTGGCCTGCGCTGATGTGCGTCAACTTCCTGATGACGCGGGGGCCGTGGGGACGCTGACGTCGAAGTGCCGCGCGCCGGGGTCCGCTTTCATCAACGCGGAGAGCGTACGGGCCTTAGCATGCCCCTTCTCGGAGCTCCCCCAGGCGACCGTCCGCCCGCCGCTCAACTCCAGTGAGACGGCGTCGAAGGAGCGCACTTCCACGACCCGGGTGTCGCGGGCGACCGCGCGCGGCAGGGCACGGGCCACCCGTACCGCCTCACGGGTCAGCCGGCCCTCGTCGAAACGGCGCAGACTGGCGGCCGCCGAACTCGACCGGGAAACGGTCAATTCCAGGACGGGAACCCCTTTTGGGGCGTCGGAAACCGTGGCGAATCGGACGCCTTCATCGTCCACTTCGATGAACTTTCCGCCATTTTCCACCAGCAGAACCGGAGTGCGCTCAACCACTTTCAGACTGATTCCGTGCGGCCAGGAACGAACCACGTCGACCGTGTCGATCCGGGGCAATTCCCGCCGCAGCCGGGCCTCGACGGCGTCGGTGTCGACCGAGACGAGCGGATCCCCGACCGGCACCTCGGCGGCCCCGGTCACCTGCCGCGGCGTGAGGACCTGGGTGCCGGAGACGGTGACCCGCTCGACACGCAGCCACTGCGAGCCGTACAGCAGCCAGACGGAGCCCGCCGAGAGCAGGACGACGAGGGCGGCCCCGGCGAGCGCCGGCCGGAGCCTGCGGCGCGCGAGACGCCGCACGGGGGGCGGGCCGGACGACTCCTGCTGGCGGTCACCGCGCTCGGCGGTGGTCGATCCGGCCACACTCCCTGCCTTCCGTCATCTGCGCCTAGTGGTGTGCACGACGGGCGGCGATCGCCTCGTACACCATGCCGACGAGCAGTTCGTCGGCGTCGCGCCGGCCGAACTCCCCGGCGGCGCGGGACATCTCGTACAGCCGGTGCGGGTCACCGAGCACGGGCAGAACGTTGCGCTGCACCCACTCGGGGGTCAGCTCCGCGTCGTCGACCAGCAGACCGCCGCCGGCCTTGACCACCGGCTGGGCGTTCAGCCGCTGCTCACCGTTGCCGATGGGCAGCGGGACGTAGGCGGCCGGGAGTCCGACGGCGGAGAGCTCGGCGACGGTCATCGCGCCCGCGCGGCAGAGCATCATGTCGGCCGCGGCGTACGCGAGATCCATCCGGTCCAGGTAACTTACCGGGATATAGGGGGGCATTCCCGGCATCTGGTGCACCTGCGGCAGTTCGTTCTTCGGGCCGACCGCGTGCAGGACCTGGATGCCCGCCTGCTGGAGCCACGGGGCGACCTGCTGGACGACCTCGTTCAGCCGGCGCGCGCCCTGCGAGCCGCCGGAGACCAGCAGCGTCGGCAGGTTCGGGTCCAGCCCGAAGGCGGCGCGGGCCTCCGGGCGCATCGCGGCACGGTCCAGCGTGGCGATGGCGCGGCGCAGCGGGATGCCGATGTAGCGGGCGTCGCGCAGCTTGCTGTCCGGGGTGGAGACGGCGACCCGGGCCGCGTACCGCGAGCCGATCTTGTTGGCCAGGCCCGGCCGGGCGTTCGCCTCGTGGATCACGATGGGCACACCGAGGCGCTTGGCGGCCAGATAGCCGGGCAGCGCCACATAGCCGCCGAAGCCGACGACGGCGTCCGCCCTGGTGCGCTCCAGGATCTGCTCGGCGGCCTTGATCGTGCCGCGCAGCCGTCCGGGGACGGTGATCAGCTCGGGCGTGGGCTTGCGGGGCAGCGGCACGGCCGGGATCAGCGCGAGCTCGTAGCCGCGCTCGGGCACCAGCCGGGTCTCCAGACCCCGCTCCGTGCCGAGGGCCGTGATCCCCACGGCCGGGTCCTGCCTGCGCAGGGCGTCCGCGAGGGCGAGCGCTGGCTCGATGTGGCCGGCGGTCCCCCCACCGGCGAGTACGACATGCACCGAAATTCACCGCTCTCCGGACGAACGCGTGGATACGCGCCGTCGCATCGTGTTCCACCTCCGGGGACTCCTGACGGACCCGGAGACCCCCACCCCCCGCTTTCTACCAAAGCGAGGTTGCCGCATCGCAAGCGCCGCCCGCGCAGCGGGGTCGTCGCGTGCGAAGGCGATCAGCAACCCGATGGCGAACATGGTCGGCAGCAGGGCGGATCCTCCGTAGGAGAACAGCGGGAGGGGGACACCGGCGATCGGCAGCAGGCCGAGCACCGCACCCATGTTGACCACGGCCTGGGCCGTGATCCAGGTGGTCACACCTCCCGCGGCATACCTGACGAAGGGGTCCTCCGTACGTCCGGCCACGCGGATACCCGCATAGCCTAGAGCGGCGAACAGGGCGAGCACCGACAGCGTCCCCGCCAGCCCCAGTTCCTCACCGGTGACGGCGAAGATGAAGTCGGTGTGGGCTTCGGGGAGTTGGCCCCATTTCTCCACACTCGCGCCCAGTCCGGATCCGAAGATCCCGCCGGAGGCCAGGGCGTAGATGCCGTGCACGGCCTGCCAGCAGTCGACCGGACCGGACTGCGGCTCGGTGGCCCCGAGGCAGGCCAGCCGGGCCATGCGGTTGGCGCTGGACCGGATGAGGACCACGCCGATCACGGCCGCGACCGCCAGCACGCCGACGAACAGCCGGGTGGGCGCCCCGGCCAGCCAGAGCAGGCCGAACAGGATGGCGGTCAGGATGATCGCCGTGCCCATGTCGCCGCCGAGCATGATCAGCCCGAGCACCAGGAAGGCCACGGGCACGAGCGGCACCAGCATGTGCTTCCACTGCGTGAGCAGCTTCTTGTCCTGTTTGCGGGCCAGCAGGTCGGCGCCCCACAGCACCAGGGCGAGCTTGCCGAACTCGCTGGGCTGGAGCTGGAAGGGGCCGCCGACGGAGATCCAGTTCTGGTTGCCGTTGACCGACATCCCTATCCCCGGCACCTGCACCAGCGCCATCAGGAAGACCGCGCCCGCGAGGATCGGGTAGGCCAGCGCCCGGTGCAGCTTGACGGGCATCCGCGAGGCCAGCAGCAGCAGCGCGCCGCCGAGCACCGCCGCGAGCAGCTGCTTGCGGAAGAAGTAGGAGCCCGGGAGGGACATCTGGAGCGCCTTGATCTGGGAGGCCGAGTAGACCATCACCAGGCCGAGCACGGTGATCAGCAGGCTGCCGCCGAGGATCAGGTAGTACGCGGTCAGCGGCCGGTCCCAGGCCCTGTGGGCGCGCGTGTAGAACCGCAGGAGCGGATTGTCGCGCGGGGGGCGCGGGGCGGCGGGCCGGGCGGCCTGCCGCTGGACGGGCGGCCTGCCGCCGGTACGGCTACTGGGCATCAGCGCCTCCGCTACGTCGGTCAGGCGCCGAGTTCGCGAACCGCCTCCGCGAACGCGTCACCGCGCTTGTTGTAGTTGGCGAACATGTCCATGGAGGCGCAGGCGGGGGCCAGCAGCACGGTGTCGCCCGGCTGTGCGAGCCGCTGGGCCTCCTGGACGGCCTGGAGCATCGCCCCAGTGTCGGTCCGGTCGAGGTCGACCACGGGTACTTCCGGGGCGTGTCGCGCGAGGGCCTCGCGGATCAGCGCCCGATCGGCACCGATCAGGACGACGCCCCGCAGGCGCTTCGCCGAGGCCGCGACGAGTTCGTCGAAGGTGGCGCCCTTGGCGAGTCCGCCGGCGATCCACACGAGGGAGTCGAAGGCCGCCAACGAGGCCTGGGCGGCGTGCGTGTTGGTGGCCTTGGAGTCGTCCACGTAGCCGACGCCGTCCACATCGGCCACGTGCGCGATGCGGTGGGCGTCCGGGGTGAAGGCGCGCAGTCCCTCGCGCACGGCCCTGGCGGGCACCCCGAAGGCGCGCGCGAGGGCCGCCGCGGCAAGGGCGTTGGCGACGTTGTGCGGGGCCGGCGGGTTCACGTCGGAGACCTCGGCCAGCTCCTGGGCGTTCTTCTGGCGGTTCTCCACGAAGGCGCGGTCGACCAGGATGCCGTCCACCACGCCGAGTTGGGAGGGGCCGGGGGTGCCGAGGGTGAAGCCGATCGCCCGGCAGCCCTCCTCGACGTCGGCCTCGCGCACCAGGTCCTCGGTCGCCTTGTCGGCGACGTTGTAGACACAGGCGACCCGGTTGCCCTCGTAGATCCGGCCCTTGTCGCGGGCGTACGCCTCCATGGAGCCGTGCCAGTCGAGGTGGTCCGGGGCGAGGTTGAGGACCGCCGCGGAGTGGGCGCGCAGCGAGGGCGCCCAGTGCAGCTGGTAGCTGGAGAGCTCCACGGCGAGGACGTCGTACTCCTCCTCGCCGAGGACCGCGTCGAGCAGCGAGACGCCGATGTTGCCGACGGCCGCCGTGCGCAGGCCCGCCGCCTCGAGGATGGCGGCGAGCATCTGCGTGGTGGTGGTCTTGCCGTTGGTGCCGGTGACGCAGAGCCAGGGGGCTGCTTTCCTGCCGTCCTGGCCCCGCAGCCGCCAGGCCAGTTCGACGTCGCCCCAGATCTCGACGCCGGCCTCGTGGGCCGCGGTGAACAGCGGCTTGTCCGGCTTCCAGCCGGGGGCGGTGACGATCAGCTCGGTGCCTTCGGGCAGGGTCGCCCCGTCGCCGAGCCGCACGGTGACGCCCAGCGCCTCGAGTTCGGCGGCCTGGGCGCGGGCCCGCTCGTCGTCGCCGTCGTTGACGACGGTGACCCTCGCGCCGAGCCCGTGCAGCACCTTGGCCGCCGGGACGCCGGAGACGCCGAGCCCGGCGACGGTGACGTTCTTCCCCTGCCAGTCGGTCACTTGTCCGCTGCCCATCCCGCGTAGAAGAGGCCCAGTCCGACGATCACACAGATGCCCTGGATGATCCAGAAACGGACCACGACGAGCACTTCGGACCAGCCCTTGAGTTCGAAGTGGTGCTGGAGCGGCGCCATCCGGAAGACACGCTTCCCGGTGAGCCGGAAGGAGCCGACCTGGATGACGACCGACATGGTGATGAGGACGAACAGGCCGCCGAGGATGGCGATCAGCAGCTCGGTGCGGGAGCAGATCGCGAGACCGGCGAGCACACCGCCGAGCGCCAGCGAACCGGTGTCGCCCATGAAGATCTTGGCCGGCGAGGTGTTCCACCACAGGAAGCCGAGGCAGGCGCCCATCAGCGCCGAGGCGACCACCGCGAGGTCGAGCGGATCGCGCACCTCGTAGCAGGCGCCCGGGTTGGTGAGCGTCTGGGCGTTGGCGCAGGACTCCTGGAACTGCCAGACGCCGATGAAGGTGTAGGCACCGAAGACGAGGACCGAGGCGCCGGTGGCCAGGCCGTCGAGGCCGTCGGTGAGGTTCACGCCGTTCGACATCGCGAGGATCATGAACAGCGCCCAGAGGACGAACAGCACCGGGCCGATGGTCCAGCCGAAGTCGGTGATGAACGACAGCTTGGTGGAGGCCGGGGTGTTGCCGCGGTTGTCCGCGAACTGGAGCGAGAGCACGGCGAAGCCGATGCCGACGATCAGCTGGCCGGCCATCTTGGCCTTGGCGCGCAGACCGAGCGAACGCCGCTTGACGATCTTGATGTAGTCGTCCAGGAAGCCGACCAGGCCCATGCCGACCATCAGGCCCAGCACCAGCAGGCCGGAGAAGGTCACCGAGTAGCCGGTGATGACCTTGGACAGAAAGTACGCGGCGACCGTGGCCAGGATGAAGGCGATACCGCCCATGGTCGGCGTACCGCGCTTGCTGGCGTGCTCGCGCGGGCCGTCGTCGCGGATGTACTGACCGTAGCCCTTCTTGGCCAGCAGCTTGATCAGCAGCGGGGTGCCGATCAGGGTGAGGAACAGGCCAATGACACCCGCGAACAGGATCTGCTTCATCATCGGGCGGAAACCTCACCCTCGGCACCGGTCTCGACGAGCGCCTGGGCAACGCTCTCCAGACCGACCGAACGGGACGCCTTCACGAGTACGACGTCCCCCGGGCGCAGCTCGCTGCGCAACAGGTCGACCGCCGCCTGTGCGTCGGACACGTGCACCGACTCCTCACCCCACGAACCCTCGTTATATGCGCCCAGTTGCAGCCAGGCGGCTTCCCTGCCCCCGACCGCGACGAGCTTGCTGACGTTGAGCCGGACGGCGAGCCGTCCGACCGCGTCGTGCTCGGCGAGCGCCTCGTCCCCGAGCTCGGCCATCTTGCCGAGCACCGCCCAGGTCCGCCGCCCCTTGCCCATCGCCGCGAGCGCGCGCAGCGCGGCTCGCATGGACTCGGGGTTCGCGTTGTAGGCGTCGTTGACGATCGTCACGCCGTCCGGGCGCTCGGTGACCTCCATGCGCCACCGGGAGAGGGTGCCCGCCGAGGAGAGCGCGGTGGCGATCTCTTCCGCGGACATGCCCAGCTCATGGGCGACGGCGGCCGCGGCGAGCGCGTTCGACACGTGGTGCTCACCGTACAGGCGCATGGTCACATCGCTTGCACCGGAGGGTGTGTGAAGCCTGAAGGAGGGCTGTCCGCTGTCCGTGAGTCGTACGTTCTCGGCGCGTACGTCCGCTTCGTCGCTCTCACCGAAGAGGACCACCCGGGCCTTGGTCCGGGAGGCCATGGCGCGCACGAGGGGGTCGTCGGCGTTGAGGACGGCCGTACCGCCCTCCTCCGCCGGGGGGAGGGCCTCGACGAGTTCGCCCTTGGCCTCGGCGATCTGCTCGCGGCCGCCGAACTCGCCGATGTGGGCGGTGCCCACGTTCAGCACCAGGCCGATCCTCGGGGGCGTCAGGCCGGTGAGGTAGCGGATGTGGCCGATGCCGCGGGCGCCCATCTCCAGGACGAGGAACCGGGTCTCCTCGGTGGCGCTCAGCGCGGTCAGCGGCAGGCCGATCTCGTTGTTCAGCGAGCCGGGCGTCCACACGGTGGGCGCCTTGTGCTGGAGCACCTGGGCGATCAGGTCCTTGGTGCTGGTCTTGCCGGCCGAGCCGGTGAGGGCGACGAGGGTGGCGCCGAGCCGGGTCACGACGTGCCGGGCGAGGGCGCCGAGCGCCGCCTGCACGTCGTCGACGACGATCGCGGGCACCCCGACCGGCCGGGAGGCCAGTACGGCGGCCGCGCCCGCCTCGACGACGGCCGGTGCGAAGTCGTGGCCGTCGACCCGTTCGCCGACGAAGGCGACGAACAGGCTGCCGGGCACCACCTCACGGGAGTCCCGGACGACGGGCCCGGTGACCTGCACGGCCGTATCCGGTATGTCGTACGTCTGCCCGCCGACGACTGCTGCGATCTCGGCGAGGGAGAGGGCGATCACAAGTTCATCCCTGGGTCTGCTGGATAGCTTCGCGAAGCACCTGGCGGTCGTCGAAGGGACGGATCACGCCGGCGATGTCCTGGCCCTGCTCATGGCCCTTGCCCGCGACGAGCACGGTGTCCCCGGGGTGCGCGCGCTGCACGGCCGCGGCGATGGCGGCGGCCCGCTCCTCGAACAGGAGCACCTCGCCGCGCTCGTGCGCCGGCACGGCGGCCGCGCCCTGGAGCATGGTCGCGAGGATCGCGAGGGGGTCCTCGGACCGGGGGTTGTCGGAGGTCAGCACGGCCGTGTCGGCGAACCGGGCCGCGGCGGCGCCCATCGGGCCCCGCTTGGTGGTGTCGCGGTCGCCGCCGCAGCCGAGGACGATGTGCAGCCGGCCCTTGGTGACCTTGCGCAGCGCCTTGAGCACCGACTCGACGGCGTCGGTCTTGTGGGCGTAGTCGACGACGGCCAGATAGGCCTGTCCGGCGTCGACGCGCTCCAGCCGGCCCGGCACGCCCGGCACCGCGGCGACGCCGTCGGCGGCCTCCTGCGGGTCGAGGCCGGCCGTTGCCAGGGCGACGATCGCGGCGAGGGTGTTGGCGACGTTGAACGGGCCGGGCAGCGGCGACCTGGCCGCGAGCTGCTCGCCGTTCGGGCCGTGCACGGTGAACGTGGAGTCCATGGGGCCGATCTCGACGCCGTCGGCGCGCCAGTCGGCGTCGGGGTGGCCCTCGGCGGAGTAGGTGACGACCGGGACGGTCGCCTCCGCCGCGAGCCTGCGGCCGTACTCGTCGTCGAGGTTGACGACGCCGCGTTTGCTCCGTTTCGGCGTGAACAGCTGCGCCTTGGCCCGGAAGTAGTCCTCCATGTCGGAGTGGAACTCCATGTGTTCCGGGCTGAGGTTGGTGAACACGGCCACGTCGAAGACACAGCCGTCGACCCGGCCGAGGACCAGGGCGTGGCTGGAGACCTCCATGGCGACCGCGTCGACACCGCGCTCGCGCATGACGGCGAACAGGGCCTGGAGGTCGGTGGCCTCGGGCGTGGTGCGCTCGGACTTGATGCGCTCGTCGCCGATGCGCGTCTCGACCGTGCCGATCAGCCCGCTGCCGCGGGAGGTCTTCAGACCGCCCTCGACGAGATAGGCCGTGGTGGTCTTGCCGGAGGTGCCGGTGATGCCGATCTGGAGGAGGTCCTCGCCGGGGCGGCCGTAGATCTCGGCGGCCAGGGCGCCCATCCGGGCGCGCGGGTCCTCCACGACGAGCACGGGCAGACCGGTGGCGGCGGCGCGCTCGGCGCCCGCCGGGTCGGTCAGCACGGCCGCGGCGCCCAGCCCCGCCGCCTGCGCGACGAAGTCGGCGCCGTGCACGCGGGCCCCGGGCAGGGCGGCGTAGAGGTCGCCCGGCCGGACGGCGCGCGAGTCGTGGGTGATGCCCGTGACGGCGGCGGCGCCCTCGGGGGCGGTGGCATCCAGCCGTTCGGCCAGGTCCGCGAGGGGTGTGGCGGCGACCTGGGCCGGCCGGGGCGGTCCCGGGTGGGTCACGGGGGCGCCTTTCCGGGTGGTTCGGGACTGATCAGCATGTGGCACGGCGGTGAGCGTACCGGGCTCACCCGCCGCGGGGCGAAGCGAGGTGTGGGGGGTGCTCTGGTTCCCGGGATCTGGGGTGGTCGTGGTCACGGGCTGGTTCCTCGCTGTTGTGCGCTGATCAGGTTCGGTCAGGGGCGGTAGCTGACGGGCAGGTTGGCGGGGGCGGCCCCGGTGGGCGGGACCTGGAGGGTCTTCAGGGCGAACTCCATGACCTTCTTGTAGATCGGGCCGCAGATCTGGCCGCCGAAGTAGTCGCCCTTGGTGGCGTTCTGGATCGCGCAGTAGACGGTGACGCGGGGCTTGTCGGCGGGGGCGAAACCGGCGAAGGAGGACGTGTAGCCGCGGTACATGCCGGTGGCCGGATCCACGCGGTTGGCCGTACCGGTCTTGCCCGCGACGCGGTAGCCGGGGATGCGCGCCTTGGTGCCGGTGCCCTCCTCGTCGTCCACGACCGACTCCAGCATCCGGGCGAGCGTTCTGGCCGTCTTCTCGCTGACCACCCTTTGTTTCCGGGGCTCCGGGGCCGGGGTGAAGCGGCCGTCGGGGCCCTTGGTGCCGCGCACGAGGGTCGGCTCGACGCGGACGCCGCCGTTGGCGACGGTCGAGTACACGGAGGCTGCCTGGAGGGCGTTGACGGAGACGCCCTGGCCGAAAGGAATCGTGTACTGCTGCGAGGTGGACCACTGGCCGGGCGGGGCGAGGATGCCCTTGGTCTCGCCGGGGAAGCCGAGGCCGGTGTAACTCCCGAGGCCGAACTTGCGCAGGTAGGAGTACAGGACGCGGTTCGCCTCGGGCTGGGTCCTGCCCAGCTGGCCGGTGGCGAGGATGGTGCCGATGTTGCTGGACTTGGCGAGCACGCCGTTGAGCGTGAGGTACCAGGTCTTGTGGTCGATGTCGTCCTTGAAGAGGCGGTCGCCCCGGTGCAGCCGGTTGGGCACCACGACATGCGTCTCGGGCGTCGCGGCCTGCTCCTCCAGTACGGCGGCCATGGAGATGACCTTGGCGGTGGAGCCGGGCTCGTAGGCGTCCAGCAGGGCGGAGTTGGCGAGGGCGGCCGGGTTAGCCCTGGTGAGGTCGTTGGGGTCGAAGCCGGGCGAGTTGGCCATCGCGAGGATCTCGCCGGTGCGGGTGTCCTGGACGATGACGTAGCCGCGGTCGGCGCGGGACTCGCGCACCTGCTCGGAGATGGCGTTCTGCGCGGCCCACTGGATGTCGCGGTCGATGGTCAGCTCGATGTCTGAGCCGGGCACGGCGGGTGTCTCGGTGGAGCCGGCCGTGGGCACGTGGCGGCCGCCGGACTGGGCGTAGCGGATCTTGCCGTCCTTGCCGGCGAGCTGTTCGTCCAGCTGCTGCTCGATGCCGCCACCGCCCTTGCCCTCGGCGTTGACCCAGCCCAGTATCCCGGCGGCGAGGTCCCCGTTCGGGTACACCCGCTTGCTGCTGGGGACGGCGAGGACGCCGGCCAGCACGTTGACGGTTCCCGGGTCGGTCTGCGCCTTCTTGGCCAGCGCCGACTTCAGGTCCTTGATCTGCTGCCAGACCAGCGGGGTCTGGCGGCGCGCGAGCAGGGCGTAGCGGAGCTTGTCGTCCTCGGGCCGCAGCTGCTTCACGAGGCCGGCCTGGTCCTGGCCGAGGATCGGCGCGAGCAGCGCGGCCGCCTGTTCGGGACCGTCGCCGATCTTGAGCTGCTCGCGGCTGAACAGCGTGGGGTCGGCCGTGATGTCGTACGCGTCCACGCTGGTGGCCAGGGCGACCCCGCCGCGGTCGGTGATCTCCCCGCGCTCGGCGGCCAGCACCTGGCCGACGTAGCGGTTCTCCTCCGCCTTCGCCGCGTAGGTGCTCGCGTCGACGGCCTGCACCTGGAGCAGCCGTACGACGAAGGCGACCGTCACCAGGGTCAGGGCGAGACCGATCATGCGCAGCCGGGGGCGGGGGCTGCCGAGCCGCAGCGGCCGTGGCCCGGCCGGCCGGGATGCCGCCGGGCGGCGGACGGGCCGGGGGGGCCGTGCGCCGGGGCTCTGGGGCCTGCGCCCCGAGGGCCTGGCGGGCCGCGCGGGTCCGGGCACCCGTCGGCGCGGGGGTTCCCTGTCGGTCACTTCCGTCACCTGCCGGGGGTCGGGATGGGCGTGGACTGGGGCGGGGCGGTGGAGGCCGGCGCGGTGGTGGCCGCCGGGGTCGCGGCCGTCGCGGGGAGGGCCTCGGGGGCCAGCACGACCGGGCCGCGGGCGTCGGCCTGCTCGGGGGCGGCGGCCGGGGAGGGGACGCCGAGCACCTTGCCGCCGGGTTCCAGGAAGGCCGGGTCGCCGCCGGGGACCATGCCCAGCTCACGGGCGCGGCGCTGGAGGGCGTCCGGCGCGGAGTAGGCGTCGATGTCGCGCTGGAGGGCCTGTTCCTGGTCGGTGAGGTCCTTGGTGGCCTTCTGGAGGTCGGCGAGCCGGAAGGACCCCTCGCTGAGCGCGGAGTTCAGCACCAGCAGGCCGATCAGGCCGCCGCCGAGCAGCAGGACGACGAGGAGGACGAAGGGGGTGCGCGCGGCGCGGCCGGGCCCCGCCGGGAAGAGCCGCGCCAGCCGGGCGGCCCGGCCCCTGAGTTCGGGTCTGCCGTTCACTCGCCCTCCCCCGCGTGCTCCGGCCCGTGACTGCGCCCCGTCGCCCGGCTCACGCCCCTCATTCGATGGCCTCCCTGATGCGCTCGGCACCGCGCAGACGCGCCGGTGCCGCTCGCTTGTTCTCGGCGATCTCTTCCTCGGTGGGAAGTTCGGCACCGCGTGTGAGCAGCTTGAGCCGGGGCTGGTACCGCTCGGGTACCACGGGCAGTCCGGGCGGGGCGGTGGACGCGGCACCGGCCGCGAGGACCTGCTTGACCAGGCGGTCCTCCAGCGAGTGGTACGACAGCACGGCGATCCGTCCGCCCACCGCGAGGGACCGCACCGCGGCCGGGATGGCCCGCTCCAGCACGGACAGCTCGCCGTTGACCTCGATCCGCAGCGCCTGGAAGGTCCGCTTGGCCGGGTTGCCGCCGGTGCGCTTGGCGGCCTGCGGGAGGGAGTCGCGGATCAGCTCCACCAGCCGGGCGCTGTTGCCGAAGGGCTCCTTCTCGCGCTCGCGCACGACGGCCGCGACGATCCGCTTGGCCTGCTTCTCCTCGCCGTAAGCGCGCAGGATGCGCACCAGTTCGCCGGGCGGGTAGGTGTTGAGGACCTCGGCCGCGCTGATCCCGGTCGTCTGGTCCATGCGCATGTCCAGGGGGGCGTCCTGGGCGTAGGCGAAGCCGCGGTCGGCCTCGTCGAGCTGCATGGAGGAGACGCCGAGGTCGAACAGGACGCCCTGGACGCGCGGGACGCCCAGCCGCTCCAGCACCTCGGGCAGTTCGTCGTAGACCGCGTGCACGAGGGTGGCGCGCTCGCCGAAGGGGGCGAGGCGTTCGCCGGACAGCCGGAGGGCTTCCTTGTCGCGGTCGAGGGCGACGAGCCGGGCCTCGGGGAACTGGGTCAGAAGGGCTTCGCTGTGGCCGCCGAGACCGAGGGTGCAGTCGACGACGACCGCGCCGGGCTGCCGCAGGGCGGGGGCCAACAGGTCCAGGCACCGCTGGAGCATCACCGGGACGTGTCGACTGTTGCTCAAGGGGGCCCTCTCAGGTCCGGCGGGGGCCGTACGCACCGCCGGGTCCCCGCCCTCGTGGGGAAGTATGGGAGGCGGGCAGAGCCTGGCCTCCCGCTTCGCGTCACTTTAGTCCACCCTGTCTTGCGGTCAATCAACCGGCCCGCGCGTGGCGGCGGGGCCCGGTGGCGCCGGTCACACGCACCTGTTGTGCAGTGCCTCACAACAAGAACTCAATGGCGTTCTTTGTCCCCTCTCACAGCGGGCCTGCCCCGGTGGTGACCAGTACCGTCATAAGCATGACGACTTCTGCATCGATTCCCACCGGCTCCGAGGGCTCGATAGCCCACGTCGACACGGTCACCGACCGTCTGGTCTCGGCGAACGAGCAGTACGCCGCCGCCTTCACCGACCCCGGGATGGACGCCCGTCCCGTCCTGAAGGTCGCCGTCGTGGCCTGTATGGACGCCCGTCTGGACCTGCACGCAGCGCTGGGCCTGGAACTCGGCGACTGCCACACCGTCCGCAACGCCGGCGGTGTCGTCACCGACGACGTCATCCGCTCCCTCACCATCAGCCAGCGCGCGCTCGGCACCCGCAGCGTGGTCCTCATCCACCACACGGGCTGCGGTCTGGAGACCCTCACCGAGGAGTTCCGCCACGACCTGGAGATGGAGGTCGGCCAGCGTCCGGCCTGGGCCGTGGAGGCCTTCCGGGACGTCGACCAGGACGTCCGGCAGTCCATGCAGCGCGTGCGCACCTCGCCGTTCCTGCTGCACACCGACGATGTGCGCGGCTTCGTCTTCGACGTCAAGACGGGTCTGCTGCGGGAGATCGACCCCGCCGAGTGACCGGGAGCCGTCCCCCCGGGCCGCCCTTCCGGGGCGGCCCGATCCGCACGACGGCACCGGCCGGTGAGGCTCGTTCTTCGCGGATTCCCCGTTCTCCCGGACACAAAAGGTCCTAAGACCCGACATATCGCAGCCAGTTGTCCACAGTCGAGTGACACGAACCGGTAACGGCAACAAGAATGCGGTTGTGGCGACACGCGGAACCTTTCTCGCGTGCTGCCCGTATTTCGGGGTGGGCCGGATTCGCGTCACGGAGCGTCGGCCCGGCAACAAGTGAACGGGCCGAGGAGGGCCGGGTGACGACCTATGACGATCGAGCGAGCCTCACTGATCTGACCGCCACCGTCGATCGGGTACGCAGCTCGGTGGAAGCGGTGATCGAGGGCAAGCCCGAGGTCGTCCGGCTGTCCCTGACCGTGCTCCTGGCCGAGGGGCACCTGCTGATCGAGGACGTCCCGGGCGTCGGCAAGACCATGCTCGCCAAGGCCCTGGCCAGATCCATCGACTGCTCGGTGCGGCGCATCCAGTTCACGCCCGACCTGCTGCCCTCGGACATCACCGGTGTGTCCATCTGGGACCAGCAGCGCCGTGACTTCGAGTTCAAGCCGGGCGCGATCTTCGCCCAGATCGTGATCGGCGACGAGATCAACCGCGCCTCGCCCAAGACCCAGTCCGCGCTGCTGGAGTCCATGGAGGAGCGCCAGGTCACCATCGACGGGCAGACCTACGAGCTGCCCAGCCCGTTCATGGTGGTGGCCACCCAGAACCCGGTCGAGATGGAGGGCACCTACCCGCTGCCCGAGGCCCAGCGCGACCGCTTCATGGCCCGGGTGTCCATCGGCTACCCCAGCGCCGAGGCCGAGCTCCAGATGCTCGACGTGCACGGCGGGGTCAGCCCGCTGGACGACCTGCAGCCGGTGGCCCACGCGCACGAGATCGTGAAGCTGGTCGAGGCCGTGCGCGGGGTGCACGTCGCCGACACCGTCCGGCGCTACGCCGTCGACCTGGTCGCGGCCACCCGCACCCACCCCGACCTCAGACTCGGCGCCTCCCCGCGCGCCACCCTGCATCTGCTGCGCGCGGCCAAGGCCTCCGCCGCCCTGAGCGGCCGCGAGTACGCGCTGCCGGACGACATCCAGGCCCTCGCCGTCGCCGTGCTGGCGCACCGGCTGCTGCCCACCGCGCAGGCCCAGCTCAACCGCCGTACCTCCGAGCAGGTCGTCCAGGAGATCATCCAGCGCACCCCGGTGCCCGCCGGAACCCAGCAGAACGCGTTCGGTCTGGGCCGCGGCACGCAGGGCTTCGGCCAGCAGCCGCCGCGGAGGCTGTGATGAGCGACCCGGCGACGAGGGCGACCGGCCGGCCGGAGACGGAGGCGGGCGGCAAGGGCCCGGTGCGCACCGCGCTGGCCGGCCTGACCACCCGCGGGCGCTCCTTCCTGGCCGCCGGGATCGCCGCCGCCGTGTGCGCCTACGTCCTCGGCCAGAGCGACCTGCTGCGCGTCGGCCTGCTGCTCGCCGTGCTGCCGCTGGTGTGCGCGACCGTGCTCTACCGCACCCGCTACCGGGTGGCGGGCAGCCGCCGCCTCTCCCCCGCGCGCGTGCCCGCGGGCTCCGAGGCACGTGTGCACCTGCGCATGGACAACGTCTCCCGGCTGCCCACCGGCCTGCTGATGCTCCAGGACCGGGTGCCCTACGTGCTCGGTCCGCGGCCGCGCTTCGTGCTGGACCGGGTGGAGGCCGGCGGGCGCCGCGAGGTGTCCTACCGGGTCCGCTCCGACCTGCGCGGCCGCTACCCGCTGGGCCCGCTCCAGCTGCGCCTGACCGACCCGTTCGGGATGTGCGAACTGACCCGGTCCTTCTCGACGTACGACACGCTCACGGTCATCCCGCGGGTGGAGCCGCTGCCGCCGGTGCGGCTGGCCGGCGAGGCGACCGGGTACGGGGACGGGCGGCAGCGCTCGCTGGCCCTGGCCGGCGAGGACGACGTCATCCCGCGCGGCTACCGCTACGGCGACGACCTGCGCCGCGTCCACTGGCGCTCCACCGCCCGCTACGGCGAGCTGATGGTGCGCCGCGAGGAGCAGCCGCAGCGCTCCCGCTGCACGGTGCTCCTGGACACGCGGGGCCTCGCCTACCGTGGCGCGGGCCCGGACTCCGCCTTCGAGTGGGCCGTGGCGGGCGCCGCCTCGGTCCTGGTCCACATGCTGGAGCGGGGCTTCTCGGTCCGGCTGCTGACGGACACCGGCAGCGCGGTGCCCGGTGAGGGCGCCGACGGGTTCGCGGGCGCCAGCCAGGAGTCCGCGGACGCGGCCGGGCTGATGATGGACACCCTCGCGGTGATCGACCACTCCGACGGCACCGGCCTCTCCCACGCCTACGACGTACTGCGCGGCGGGAACGAGGGGCTGCTGGTCGCCTTCTTCGGCGACCTCGACGAGGAGCAGGCCACGATCGCCGCCAAGATGAGCCGGCGCAGCGGCGGCGCGCTCGCCTTCGTGCTGGACAGCGACACCTGGACCCGTGAGCCGTACGACGTGGCGGGCGCGGGCGACCGGAGCGAGGAGCGGCTGCGCATGCTGCGCGAGGCCGGCTGGACGGCACTGGGTGTGCCGCGCGGGGCCGGGCTGGGCGACCTGTGGCGGCAGGCGGACCGGGAGCGTTCGGGCCTGGTCGCGCCGGGCGGCACGACGGCCGGGGAGGGGAGCCGATGAGCGGAAGTGCCCGGATGGCGCTGTGCGCGCTCGCGGCCACCCTGCTGACGTCCTGCGCCCTGCTGCCGCTGGTCGAGACGCCTGCCTGGCTGATGCACGCCGCGCTGCTGCTGGCCGTCCAGACCGGTGTCGGGGCGGCGGCCCGGCGGGTGCCGCTGGCGCGCTCGCTGACCGTGGCCGTGCAGGCGCTGGTCTCGCTGGTGCTGCTCACCCTGTCCTTCGCCCGCTCGCAGGCCTTCCTCGGGCTGATACCGGGCCCGGAGGCCGTCCAGCGCTTCGCCGATCTGCTGGACCAGGGCGCGCGGGACGTCGAGCGGTACGCGATCCCGGCGCCGATGTCCGACGGCATCCAGCTGATGACGGTCGGCGGGGTGCTGCTGATCGGGCTGATGGTGGACGCGCTGGCGGTGACCTACCGCAGCGCGGCCCCGGCCGGGCTGCCGCTGCTCGCGCTGTACTCGATCGCGGCCGGGCTGGCGGACGGCGCGGGCGGCTGGGTGTGGTTCCTGCTCGCCGCGAGCGGCTATCTGATGCTGCTGCTGGCCGAGGGCCGCGAACGGCTCTCCCAGTGGGGCCGGGTCTTCGCCGGCGGCCCGCGCACCCCGGGCGCCCTCTCGGCCCCCGGCGGGGCGGTGGCCCCGGTGCGCACCGGACGGCGGATCGGCGTGGTGGCGCTCGGCATGGCCCTGGTGGTGCCGCTGGCCCTGCCCGCGATGAACGGCGGACTGCTGGACGGCACGGGTTCGGGCGTCGGCCCCGGCGGCGGGGGCGACGGGCCCCCCTCCTCGGTGAACCTGCTGGTGTCGCTGCGCGACAGCCTGAACGTGGACGAGGACCGCACGGTCCTGGTGATGCGCTCCGACTCCGAGAACGTGTCCAACCCGTATCTGCGGATCACGTCCCTGGACGAGTTCGACGGCACCACCTGGCGCCCGACCCGCCGCAACACCGTCGACGTCCCCGAGAAGTTCCCGGCGCCGGCCGGCCTCGGCCCCGACGTCCCGCGCTCCGAGGTGCGCACCCGGCTCGCCGCCGCCGACTGGTACTCCCAGGACTGGCTGCCGATGCCGTACCCGCCGAGCGGGGTGGAGATCGGCGGCCGCTGGCGGTACGAGCCGGCCGGCATGACGGTGACCGGCGACCGGGGCGAGAACACCCGGGGCAAGACCTACGAGGTGACGAGCCTGGAGGTCCGGCCGACGGCCCGCCAGCTCGCCGGTGCCCCGCAGGCGCCCGCCGCGATCCAGCGCCAGTACACGGAGGTGCCGGACTCGGTGCCCTCGGTGGTGGCCCGCACGGCCCGCGAGATCACCGCGGACGCGTCGAACCCCTACGAGCAGGCCGTCGCGCTCCAGGAGTACTTCGCGCTGACCGGCGGTTTCCAGTACGACACCGAGGTGAAGGTCGGCGACGACCGGGAGGCCATCGCCCGGTTCCTCCGGGACAAGCGCGGCTTCTGCGTCCACTTCTCCTTCGCGATGGCGACCATGGCCCGCTCGCTGGGCATCCCGGCCCGTGTCGCGGTCGGCTTCGGGCCGGGCTCGCCGCAGGCCGACGGCACGGTGTCGGTGGGTCTGCGCGACGCGCACGCCTGGCCGGAGCTGTACTTCGAGGGCGTCGGCTGGACCCGCTTCGAGCCGACGCCGACCCGGGGCGTCACCCCGCCCTACACCCTCCCCGAGTCCTCGGGCAGCAGTGATCCCGAACTGCCGGAGAACGCCCGGCCGTCCGAGGCGGCACCGTCCGCGGAGCCCTCGGACAACAGCAGCTGCTCGGCCGAGGACAAGCGGCTGGATGCCTGCGCGGGCGCCCTGCCGCTGGACACCGGCTCGGCCGGGGACGACGGGCCGTCCTGGTACCGCCTCACCACCTGGGTGCTGCTGGGTCTGGCCCTGGTCGCCCTGCCGCTGGCGCCGATGCTGTACCGGCTCAGGCGGCGCTCGGTGCGGCTGGGGTCCGCACGGCACGGCCCGTCGGCCGGGGCCGCGCGCGCCGACGGGGTCGAGGTGACCGTGCTCGGACCCGGTGAGCCGCCCGGGCAGCTCGCGGCGGAGGCGGCGGCGGGGCATGTCCTCGCCGTGTGGCGCGAGCTCACGGACACCGCCTGGGACTACGGCATCCCGCCGGACGAGGCTCTCACTCCACGCAGGGCGGCCGAGCGGATCGTGCGGCTGGGAGAGCTGGACGAACCGGCCGCGGAGGCCGTGCACCGGGTGGCGGGCGCGGTGGAGCAGGTGCTGTTCGCGCCCCGGCCGCAGGCTGTGTCGGGGCTCGCCGACGACGTTCGCCGGGTGCGGGGCGCGCTGCGGTCGCGGGTCAGCCGGGCGACGCGGGTGCGCTCGGTGGTCGCGCCGCGTTCGGCCGTCCGGGCGGTGTGGGACCTCGCGGACCGCTGGGCCGCGGCCAAGGAGCGGCTGTCGGCCCGCCTGAGCGCGCTGCCGCGCAGGGCGTCGGGACCGCGCGGCGGCTGACGGGGCACGGCCATGACCACGGCCCCGGCCCGGAGATTCCGTGCCGGGGCCGGGTTGTCGGCGGGGTGCGTCAGCAGGGTGCGTCCGCAGGCCGAGCCACGGGGGGCCGGGACGTCGATGGGGCGGCTGGGCGCCGACGGGGTTGGCCACGCCGACGGGGGGTGGTCACACCGACGGGGGGTGGTCACACCGGCGGGGGGGTGGCCACGCCGACGGGGGTTGGCCACGCCGACGGGGGTTGGCCAACCGGTGGGGGTTGGTCACGCCGGTGAGGTTGGTCAGGCCAGGGGCGCCGGGCTCGGTGGGTGCGCACTTCGCGGCGCAGCTCCAGTGCCGCTCCACCGCCGCTCCGGCCCGTCGCTGCCTCGGCTCGAGCGAGGCCGGCCGGATCGGCTCAGGACGGGCATGCGTGAGGGGGCTGCCGCCCTGGGCGGCAGCCCCCTCACGCATGCCTACGTCGTGGGAGCGAGGGGTTGATCAGTGGCCCTGCTGCTCGTCGCGGCGCCGCTGCCAGCGCTGCTCGATGCGGTCCATCATGGAACGCCGCTGGCGCCCCTGATGGCGGCCGTGCTGACCGGCCGCGTGCTGTTCGCCAGGCCTGGGTGCCTTGCGCCAGCCGGTCACCGCGAGTACCGCACAGCCCAGCATGACGAGGAAGCCCACCACGCTGAGCCACACCTGCTTGGCGACCATTCCAGCCATGAGGAGCGCGATACCTACGAGGAAGCCCGCGACCGCCTGGTAGACCCGTCGCCGGGTGTACGTACGCAGCCCGCTTCCCTCAAGCGCTGTCGCGAACTTGGGGTCTTCGGCGTACAGCGCTCGCTCCATCTGCTCAAGCATTCGCTGCTCGTGCTCAGAGAGCGGCACGGAGTCCTCCTCATCGTGCAGTCGCCGGGGCGACCCGGGGGGTCCCTTCAGGATAGGCAGGGAATCGCCCCCGTGAAACCCGCCCCTCTGCGCCATTTGGCCAACCAGATCCCGCCATGCGCGGCTCGGCCCGCTGGGGGTTCATTCCCCGGCGGCCGACCCGTCATGCCGGGGCGGTCTCCCTCGATCATACGGCGCGAACCATCCGATCGGGGGGCCTGTGGCGGACTCCATGCGGAGACGACCCCGCTGATCAGCGCCGCGTCACAGACGGCACTCAGGCACCGTCCGCCCCGCGCAGCTCACCCAGCACATGGAGCTGGGTGGCCACCGCGTGGAACGCGGGCACCTCGGCCGCGGCCTCCTCCAGCCTGAGCAGCGCCTCCAGGGCGCCCGGCTCGGTGTCCACCAGCACGCCCGGCACGAGGTCGGCGAAGACCCGTACGCCGTGCACGGCGCCGACCTCCACCCCGGCACCCTCGACCAGCGCGGAGAGCTGCTCGGCCGTGAACCGGCGCGGCATCGGGTCGCCCTGGCCCCAGCGGCCGTCCGGGTCCGACAGGGCCTGCCTGGCCTCCTTGAAGTGCCCCGCCAGGGCGCGGGCGAGCACGGCACCGCCGAGCCCGGCGGCGAGCACGCTGACCACGCCCTCGGAGCGCAGCGCGGCCACCGCGTTGCGCAGGCCCTCGGCGGGGTCGTCGACGTACTCCAGCACGCCGTGGCAGAGCACCGCGTCGTACGCGCCGCGCTCGACCACGTCGAACAGGCCGTGCACATCGCCCTGCACACCCGTCACCCGGTCGGCGACCCCGGCCTCGGCGACGCGGCGCTCCAGGGCGAACAGGGCGTTGGGGCTGGGGTCGACGACCGTCACCCGGTGGCCGAGCCGGGCCGCGGGCACCGCGAAGTTGCCGCTGCCGCCTCCGGTGTCGAGGACGTCCAGCGACTCCCGGCCCGTGGCCTTGACCCGTCGCTCCAGGGCGTCGCGCAGGACCTCCCAGACGACGGCTGTACGGAGGGCCGCGCGAGGACGAGGGGGGTCGGAGCGCAGCGACGCCGCATGAGGGTGGTGGTGGGTGACGGGCGGGCGCATCGGGTCCGACACGACATTGACTCCTCGGCGCGGCACCGCCTCTTGCGCGGCGGAGCGAACGGTCGCCCCCTCCGTCCTCCGGGGTGCGGGGCGGGGAGGGCATCAGGCGTCTCCACCCTATTGCCTTCACCGTCCTGACAGGTCATCGCGCTCGGGGCGTCCGCTCAGCCGGCGTCGGGCATCTCGTGATGTGGACTTCCCGGGGCGGGGGCAGGGGTGGCCGGCGGGCCGGCGGTGTCGGTGTCGGGCCGGGGCTGGGGCAGCACCGGCTGGAGGAGGAGCATGCGCTCGACGAGGCGGACGAACACGGCCACGTCGCGTATCAGGTCGTCGGCGTCCCGGCGGGTGGCCGCGCCCTGGATGCCGGCCTCGGCCCGCGCGCGGCGGCGGGCCCCGGAGGCGAACAGCGCGCTCCACTCGCTGAGCTCGGGCGCGATCTCGGGGAGCACTTCCCAGGCGCTCCGGATACGGGCGCGGCGCCTGGGCGTGGGTTCGGGCCGGCCCCGCGCGGCGAGCACGGCGGCGGCGGTGCGCAACGCGGCCAGGTGGGCCGTGGCGTAGCGCTCGTTGGGGGTTTCCAGGACGGCGGCCTCGTCGAGTCCGGCACGGGCCTGGGCGAGCAGGTCGAGGGCGGCGGGAGGGGCCGAGGACCGGCGCAGGACGGGGTGCACGTCGCTCGCCGGACCGGTCGGTGAGGGGGCAGGGCCGGTGGCGCCGCGCCGGCGCGCGGCGGCTGCGTGGTAGCTGGCCATGACGAACCTCCTGTCGTCTGCGGACGGCAGATCCTGATACGGAGCGCCGTATGTGCCCATCGTGAGCTATGCCACTGACAATCCGTTCCGACCTGGTCTTTTCCCTCGATCACAGGTTCGAACCCTCGTGCGACCGGGGCTCGGGGCGGCGCGGCTTTTGCTTCGCGGCGAGGTTCGGGCTAGTTTTTGAACTGACCAGTCAGTTCAAAAACGGGGAAGCAGGGGGAGGTCATGGGGGAAGCCGTAGCCGAAGGCGGCGGTCTCGCCGTCACGGCCCGGGACTTCGGGCTCGAAGGCCCGAGGGGGTGGGCGTTCCGCGATGTCGCGGTCGACGCGCCGCCGGGCTCGCTGATCGCGATCGAGGGGCCGTCGGGAACGGGGCGCACCTGTCTGCTGCTCGCCCTGACCGGCCGGATGAAGGCCACGCGGGGGACCGCGGCCGTGGGCGACCTGGCCCTGCCCCGGCGGATGGCCGCCGTGCGGGGCGTCAGCGCCCTGGCGCACGTGCCCGGGGTCACCGACCTCGACCCGGCGCTGACCGTCGCCGAGCATCTGCACGAGCGCGCGCTGCTCCAGCGGCGTTTCACCGCCTCCGTCCGCGCGCTGCTGCGGCCCCGCCGGGAGCGCCGGGCCGAGGCGGCGCTGCGGATCGACACCGCGCTGGCCGCCGCCGGTCTCGACCTCGCGGCCCTGCCCAAGGGCCCACGGACAGCCGTACGCGATCTGGAGCGGCTGGAGGCGCTGCGGCTGTCCGTCGCGCTGGCGCTGATCGGCCGGCCGCGGCTGCTCGGCGTCGACGACACCGATCTGAAGCTCTCCGACTCCGAGCGGGCCGAGGTCTGGTCCCTGCTCGGCTCGCTGGCCGCGGGCGGCACGACCGTGCTGGCCGTGTGCAGCGAGGCCCCCGAGGGGGCGGTGGCCGTGTCCACCGGGGCTCCGGGGGGCGCCCCGGCGGACACGGCCGACGAGAACGCCGACGAGAACACGGACGGGCGGACGCCCGCGGCCGACACGGACGCCACCACCGAGGACCGCCGCGGCGCGAGCCCCGAGGACGCCCCCGCCGGGGACCGGAGCGACGCGACCACCGAAAACGCCCCTGGCGGGGACCGGGGCGACGCGACCGGCACCAACCCGGACGCGACACCGGCCCCGGCCGACCCCGACGCCGACACGCACCCGGCCCGCGCGGACGCCGACGACCCGAAGAAGGAGGCGGCCGATGCGCTCGCCGAAACTGGCCGCTCTTGAGCTGCGGAGGTTCGCACGGGGCCGGCTCCCCCGGGCCGCCCTGGTCGCGCTCCTGCTGCTGCCGCTGCTCTACGGCGCGCTGTACCTGTGGTCGTTCTGGGACCCGTACAGCCGTCTGGACCGCCTCCCGGTCGCCCTGGTGAACGACGACAGGGGCGCGACCGCCGACGGCAGGAAGGTCCACGTGGGCGACGACATCACCGAGAAGCTGCGCGAGAGCGACGTCTTCGACTGGCGGGAGGTGAGCGCCGAGGACGCCCGCGCGGGCGTCGAGGACGGCACCTACTACCTGTCGCTGACCATGCCCGCCGACTTCAGCGAGCGTATCGCCTCCAGCTCGGGCGACTCCCCGGAGACGGGCGCCCTCCAGGTGCGCACCAACGACGCGAACAACTACATCGTCGGCCAGATCTCCCGGACCGTCTTCAGCGAGGTGCGCACGGCGGCGTCGACGAAGACCTCGCGGTCCTTCCTGGACAAGATCTTCATCTCCTTCTCCGACATCCACGGCGCGACCGAGAAGGCCGCGAGCGGGGCCGACCGGCTCAAGGGCGGCATCGACAAGGCGGAGAAGGGCTCCAAGGACCTCGCCGACGGCCTGAAGGACGCCAAGAGCGGCAGCGGTGACCTCTCCAAGGGCGTCAAGAAGCTCGACTCGGGCGCGGGCGACCTGGAGGACGGCTCCGCGAGCGTCGCCGAGGGCACCCAGGCGCTCGCCGACAAGGTCAACGGGCTCGCCGACAAGGTCGGCCCGTTCCTGCGCGAGAACGAGAAGAGCATCGGGGAGACGGCCCAGTTCGTCGCCGACGCCGCCAAGGCGGTGCGCGACAACCTGGACGAGCTCCAGGAGCGCGCCCCGGCCGCCGCGCGGGACGCGAGCGACGCGTCCGACCGGCTGGCGGAGGTGTACCGCACCCGCTGCGAGGACGGCACCGCGCCGGCGCCGCCCGCCCCCGCGGTCTCCGGCTCCCCCGCCGACGTGGTGCCCGCTGCCGGGCCCGACGCGGCCTGCCCGGATCTGAAGATCGCCAAGGACGCGGCCGCCGACGTCGCCGGGATCGCCCAGGACCTCAAGGACCTGGCCGCCGACCCCGAAGGCGAACTGGACAGGCTCGACCAGCATCTGGCGACCCTCCAGAAGCAGGCCCAGGCGCTCGCCGACCGGGCCCCGCATCTGTCGGAGGACCTGGACGAGGCCGTCTCCAAGATCAACAAGCTGAACACGGGCGCCGGCAAGGTCGCCGCCGGGGCGAAGAAGCTGCACTCCGGCCTGGGCACCGCGAAGACGGGCGCGGTCGACCTGGACGAGGGCGTCGGCCGGCTCAAGACGGGCGCCTTCGACCTGAACGGCGGCCTGTTCAAGCTCGTCGACGGCTCCGGGAAGCTCGCCGACGGCCTGCACGACGGCGCCGAGCAGATCCCCGACTACGACGAGCCCGAGCGCGACCGGCGCACCGCGGTCATGGCCGACCCGGTCCAGCTCGCCAGCCAGGCCCTGCACAAGGCGCCCAACTACGGCACCGGTTTCGCCCCGTACTTCATCCCGCTGTCCCTGTGGGTCGGCGCGATGGTCGCCTACATGCTGATCTCCCCGCTCAACCGGCGGGCCCTGGCCGCGGGCGCCTCCGCCTGGCGGATCGCGCTGGCGGGCTGGCTGCCGGTCGTGGCGATCGGCGTGCTCCAGACGTCCGCCCTGATCGCGGTGCTGCACTGGGCGATCGGCCTGCAGATGGCGCGGGCGGCCGGGACGGTGGCCTTCCTGTGCCTGGTCACGGCCTGTTTCGCGGCGATCGTGCAGTGGCTCAACGCCCGCTTCGGCGCGGCCGGGCGCATCCTGGTCCTCGCCGTGCTGATGCTCCAGCTGACCTCGGCGGGAGGCACCTACCCCGTGCAGACCAGTCCGGGATTCTTCAACGCGATCCACCCCTGGCTGCCCATGACCTACGTCGTGGAGGCCCTGCGGCGCCTGATCAGCGGCGGCGGGCTGGGCCCGGTGTGGCAGGCCGTCGCGGTGCTGGCCGCGTTCACGGCCGGGGCGCTCGCGCTGACCGCCCTGTCGGCCCGGAGCAAGCAGGTGTGGACGCTGGACCGGCTGCACCCGGAGCTGAGCCTGTGAGAACCCCGCGCTCCGTCGAGCCGCCGAAGGAACCGGCCTCCGTGCCGTCGGTGGCCCGGGTTGCTGTGACAATCGGGACCATGGAAAGCAGCAGCGCCACGTCGGGCGGCAGCACCCGCCGCGAGGCCACCCGGCAGAAGCTCTACGAGGCCGCGGTCACCCTCATCGCCGAGCAGGGCTTCTCCGCCACCACGGTGGACGAGATCGCCGAGCGGGCCGGGGTCGCGAAGGGCACCGTCTACTACAACTTCGCCAGCAAGTCGGTCCTCTTCGAGGAGCTGCTGCGGCACGGCGTGGGACTGCTGACCGCCTCCCTCCAGGAGGCGGCCGAGGAGACGGTGCGGGGCGGCGGCTCCCAGGTGGACGCCCTGGACGCGATGATCCGGGCCGGCCTGGGCTTCATCGCCCGCTACCCGGCCTTCACCCAGCTGTACGTGGCCGAGCTGTGGCGCACCAACCGGGCCTGGCAGTCCACGCTGATGGTGGTGCGCCGGCAGGTCGTCGCGGTCGTCGAGGACGTGCTGCGGGCGGGTGTGAAGAACGGCGAGCTCAGCGAGGAGATCGACATCCAGCTGACCGCGGCCGCCCTGGTGGGCATGGTGCTCGTGGCCGCCCTGGACTGGCAGTCGTTCCAGCCGGAACGCTCGCTGGACGATGTCCACGCGGCCCTGTCCCGGCTGCTGCAGGGGCGGGTCAGCGGCCGCCGCTGAACGGCGTACGACAGGAACGGGATCGGGCACGGGAACACGAGAGCGCCGGTCCGGTCCGGCCGCGTCCCCCGCGGACCGGACCGGCGCCTCACTTCCCCCGTGCTCCCCCGTGATCCCCCGTGTTTCCCCTTGTCCCCCCGACGGTCCCCCGTGCGGTCGTCCCCCGGGTTCCCCCCTGCCTCGCTCCCGCCGACCGGGTCGGCGGAAGGAGCGGTCGGGGGCCGCGCCGTTCCGCCGCCCCGTGTCGGCGGTGCCGGCGCAGTGCCCCGTTCCGTGCCTCCAACTCTCCCGTCCCGGCCCGTGGTGCCCCATCCGCGCGCGTACTCATCTGCGTGCCTAGGTACGGATACTCACCCCTGAGTGCCCGCGCGGGGCCCCGGACGGCCCCGGGACCGGATTGTCAGCGGTGGCCGATAAAGTCGCGGTCATGGCACGGATTGCGGTGATCGGCGCCGGGATGGGCGCGATGGCGACAGCCGCCCGGCTGGCCGTCGCGGGCCACCGGGTGACGGTGTACGAGCGGACGGACACCTACGGCGGCGGGGTACGCCGCCTGGAGCGGGAGGGCTTCCGCTTCGACACGGGCCCCGGGCTGCTGCCCCTGCCCGCGGTCTACCGCGACCTGTTCATCAAGACCGGCAAGGAGCAGCTGGAGTCCCTCGTCGAGCTGGTCCAGGTCGACCCGTCCGCGCGGCATCTCTTCGCGGACGGCACCGAGGCCACGCTGCCCAACGCCTCGCGCGCGGGCGTGGTCGAGGCGCTGGACGCGGCCCTCGCCAAGGGGGCGGGCGCCCGCTGGGGCGACTTCCTGGTCCGGGCCCGTGAGGCCTGGGACCGCTCGCGCCGGCCCCTGCTGGAGGAGCCGCTGTGGCCCAACTGGTCGGTGCTGGCCGACCGCGAGCCCTATCCGGCGGTCCCTCACAAGCGGGTCCTGCGCACCCGCCGGGCCACCACCCTCGCCGAGATCGGCGCCTGGGAGCTGCGCGACACCCGGCTCGCCGCCCTGCTGGAGAGCCACGCCCTCGCCCACGGCCTGGACCCGCGCACGGCGCCCGCGAGCGCGGCGGTCCTGCCGTACATGGAGCACGCCTTCGGCACCTGGTACGTGCAGGGCGGCGTGAGGGAACTGGCCCGCGCGGTGTACGAGCGGTGTCTGGTCCGCAGGGTCGAGTTCGTCTTCGACGCGGAGGTCGCCCGGATCCTGGAGAAGGACGGCCGCGCCGCGGGCGTGGAGCTGGCCGACGGCGCGACGGTGGCCGAGGCGGACTTCGTGGTCGCCGGTGTCTCCCCCGAGGTGCTGGACCGCCTCACCCCGGGCACGGCCACGCGCGCCGAGGGCGAGGTGCCGCCGCGGCGCGGGACGCCGAGCCGGCTGACGGTGCTGCTGGCGCTGCGCGGAGGGCGTCCGGAGGGGACGGCTCACCGGACGGTCGTGCACGCGCGGGACCGTGAAGCCGAACTGGACCTGCTCTTCGGCCACGGCCCCTCGGGGAGGGTGGCGCACCCCACGGTCACCGTGCTGCGGCCCGACGACCCGGCGCTGGTGCCGGACGCCGTCCATGAGGCGGTCGTGCTCACCTCGGCCGTTCCCGCCCGGACGGACGGGGGCGGGGCGGAGCCGGAGTCCTTCGCGCAGCACGCCCAGGACATGATCACCGCAGCCGGGCGCGCCCTTCCCGGGCTGCGCGACCGGCTGCTGTGGCACGAGGTCCGCACCCCGGCCGACATCGAGGCCGAGACCGGCGCGGAAGGCGGTGGGATCCCGGCGCCCTCGCTCGCGGCGGGCGCGGGGCGGCTGCTGCACCCGGCCAACTCCACCGCCCTGCCGGGCCTCTTCGCCGCGGGCGGCTGGGCCCACCCCGGGGGCGGCCTGCCCCACGCGGGCATGTCGGGCGCCCTGGTCGCGGGTCTGATCGTGGAGGGACCGGAGTTCCGCGGCTCTCAGTGAGCCGGTGGGCGCGCGGGCCCGGGCAGCCGTGCGGGGCAAGGCCCTCGGGAGCCGGAGGGGGCCGCGCTCAGTAGCGGTAGTGCTCGTCGTAGCCGGTGCCCTGGGACTGGCCGTCGCCGCCCTGGTAGTAGCCCTGGTCCTGGGAGGGGTCGGTGCCGTACTGCTCGTCGGTGCGCTGCTGCGGCACCCAGACGCCGCCCGCCGGGGTCGACTCGCCGTAGCCGCCGGTGGCGTACTGGTCCTGGCCGTAGGCCTGCTGCCCGTACTGCTGCTGGCCGCCGTAACCGGTGTCGTACGAGGCGCCGTCGTAGCCCTGGGTGCCGATGTACGGGTCGGAGTAGGCGGCGTACTGCTGCTGGCCCGTGGTGTCGTAGCCGTAGGACTGCTGCTGGCCGTAGCCGGAGTAGCCGTCGTAGCCGTAGCCCTGGTCGGTGCTCTGGGCGGTGGCGGCGTACTGGTCCTGGGGCTGCTGGGCGGCGGACTGGGGGTAGCCGTCGGTGTAGACGCCGTAGGAGCCGGTGTCCTCGGGGAGGGGCTGGGGCTGGTAGACGTCGCCGGTGGCGTCGGCCGCGGACTCCGGGCGGGACGGCGTGAAGACGTCGTCGCGGTCGTAGTCGTCGTCCTGGGCGTAGCCGGAGTCCGCGCGGCGGTAGTCGGCGGCCGCGCCGCGGTCGCTCTCCTCCAGGTCGGAGGCCTCCGGGGCCGGGTCCTGGTAGTCGTCGTCACCGTCCCGGTCGGCGCCGGGACGGTTGAAGGCCCAGCCGGCCTGGAAGCCGCGGCGGAAGGACATCGTGACGTAGACCTGCCCGACCGCGAAGGCACAGGCGCCCAGGCCGATGACCACGACCGAGGAGATCAGGACACCGGCGACCACGCCGAGGAAGCCCGCGAACGCGAGCAGCCGCCAGCGCAGCCGTGCCTTGTACTGCAGCAGCACTTCGCCGAGCAGCCACAGCGCGACCACGCCGAACGCGATGTAGAGGACCGTCCAGCCCATGTACGCCCCTCTCCCAGTGACCGCTACGCAGTGTGTCGTAAACCGGAGCGGCAGGTCTAGGCCTGCGGGGGGTGGTGCAGGCCCAGGTTCTCGTAGATTTCCAGGGTCGCCGTGGAGTTGTTGAGCGTGATGAAGTGCAGTCCGGGGACACCCTCGGCCAGCAGCCGTGCACAGAACTCCGTGGCGAACTCGATCCCCATGGAGCGTACAGCGGTCGGATTGTCTTTGGCTGTGAGGATCCGCTCTTTCAGCTCGTCCGGGATGTGCGCGTTGCTGAGCTGGGGCAGCCGCTCGAGCATCCGGACGCTGGTCACGGGCATGACCTCGGGGATCACCGGGGTCTCGCAGCCCGCGGCGTCGACTCGGTCACGCAGCCGCAGATACGACTCCGGCTGGAAGAACATCTGCGTGATGGCGTAGTCGGCTCCGGCCCGGCACTTGTCCACGAAGTGCTCGACGTCGGTGTCCCAGTCGCCGGAGCGCGGGTGCATCTCCGGGAAGGCCGCCACGCCGACGCAGAAGTCGCCCGACTCCTTGATGAGCCGGACGAGTTCGGCGGCGTAGGTGAGGCCCTTGGGGTGCGGCACCCAGTCGCCCATCGGGTCGCCGGGCGGGTCACCGCGCACGGCGAGCATGTTGCGGATGCCGGCGTCGGCGTACTGGCCGATGATGTTGCGCAGTTCGGCGATGGAGTGGTTGACCGCGGTGAGGTGGGCGACCGGGGTGAGGGTCGTGTCCACGACGATCTGCTGGGTCTCCTTGACGGTGCCCGCGCGGGTCGAGCCGCCGGCGCCGTAGGTGACGGAGACGAAGTCGGGAGAGACCGCCTCGACCCTGCGGAGCGCGCTCCACAGGTTCTTCTCGCCCTTGGGGGTCTTCGGCGCGGAGAACTCGAAGGAGTACGTCTTCTTGCCGGTGGCGAGGATGTCACGCACAGTGCGCGCGCGGTCGGTCCTGGTCGATGCGGTTCCTAGGGCCATACCGGCAGGTTAGCCAGGGGCCGCCGGTCCCCCAACCACATCCCGGAAATTTGCCCGAATTGCCCGACTCTTGTCCAGAGGGTGGACAGAGCCCGTCCGAATTGACCCGATCCGCACCGGCAGGCGTCTCGCTATACGACCAGTGGAGCGACGCTCGAAGATCGCCCCCGCCTATGCGGCGCGTAGCCGCTTCGCGAGCTCCGCGGCGGCCGCCGCCGGGTCGTCGGCCTCGGTGAGCGCCCGGACGACCACCACCCGGCGGGCACCCGCGTCGAGCACCTCGTCGAGGTTGCCGAGGTCGATGCCGCCGATGGCGAACCAGGGGCGGTCGGTGCCGAGGGCGGCGGTGTGGCGCACGAGGTCCAGGCCGGGGGCGTGCCGGCCCGGCTTGGTGGGGGTGGGCCAGCAGGGGCCGGTGCAGAAGTAGTCCACGCCCTCCTGGACGGCGGCCGCGGCGGCCTCCGCCTCGCTGTGCGTGGAGCGGCCCACCAGGACGTCCTCGCCGAGGATCGCGCGGGCCGCGGGGACCGGGAGGTCGCCCTGGCCGAGGTGCAGGACGTCGGCGCCGGCGGCGTGGGCGACGTCCGCGCGGTCGTTGACCGCGAGGAGCTTGCCGTGCCGGGCGCAGGCGTCGGCGAAGACCTTCAGGTGCTCCAGCTCCTCGCCGGCCTCCATGCCCTTGTCGCGCAGCTGCACGATGTCGACCCCGCCCGCGAGGACCGCGTCCAGGAACTCGGGCAGGTCGCCCTGGCGTCTGCGGGCGTCCGTGCAGAGGTAGAGCCGGGCGTCGGCGAGCTGGGCGCGTGCGGTCGCGGGCATGGGTGTCCCCCCGTCGTCGGATGCGTACGGGCCGGGGCGCGGGCCCCGGCCCGTACGCCGGTGCTGATCAGGTCAGACGGCGAGCGCCTGGGCGCGGCGCTTCACCTCCGTGCCGCGATTCTCGCTGAGGGCCTGGGCGGGGGTGCCGGGCAGGCTGTCGTCGGGCGTGAAAAGCCACTCCAGCATCTCTTCGTCGGTGAAGCCGTCGTCCCGCAGGAGCGTCAGGGTGCCGGCGAGGCCCTTGACGACCTTGTCCCCGTCGATGAACGCGGCGGGGACGTGCAGGGCCCGGTTCTCACCTCGGCGTACGGCGATGAGCTGGCCTTCCTTGACCAGCTGCCGCACGCGCGTCACCTCGATGTCGAGCATTTCGGCGATGTCGGGGAGGGTGAGCCAGGCGGGGACGAGAGCGTCGGTCTTGGTGTCAATCTCGGTCACGCTCCCCAGCGTAGGCGCTCCGCTGGTGGGGCGGCGATGGGGCGTAGGAGTGAGTGTCGGTCGGGGGGTGGGGGGCGGTGGTGCTTTTGCGCAGTTCCCCGCGCCCCTTTTTGGGGTCGGCTCTTGGGTGCGGGTTCGTTGTGGCTTGTCGCGCAGTTCCCCGCGCCCCTATGGGGTGCTTCCTCTCGGGCGTCGGAGGGGTGTGGGTTCAGGGGGTTGCCGTTGCTGCCTTCAACGGGCGGGAGGGGTCTTCCAGGAGGGAGGGGGTCATTCGGGTGCCGGCTTCGATGAGTTTGCGGGCCTGGGCGAGGTCTCGGGGGCGGCCCACCGCGAGGAGGGCGGTGAGGCGGTTGTCGCGGAGCCAGCAGACGGACCAGGCCGGGCCGGACGGGTCGCCGCGCCACAGGAGGGTGTCGGCGGCGGAGTGGTGGCCGGCGAACTGGACGAAGCGGCCGAACTGCTCGGACCAGAAGTAGGGCACCGGGTCGTACACAGCGGGGGCCTCACCGGTACGGGCGCCGATGATGTTCTCGGCGACCGTGCGCGGGCCCTGGAGGGCGTTGTCCCAGTGGTGGACCAGCAGCCGCTCGCCGTAGCGCCCGGACGGGAAGGAGGCGCAGTCGCCGACGGCGTAGACGTCCGGGGCGGAGGTGCGCAGATGGGCGTCGGCGACGACCTCCCCGTGCTCGCCCAGCTCGATGCCGGAACCCTTGAGCCACGCGGTGGCGGGCCGGGCGCCGATGCCGACGACGACCGCTCCGGCGGCCAGCCGGGTGCCGTCGTCGAGGACGACCTCGCCGGGCTCGACGTGCCGCACGCGCGCGTGGGTGCGCAGTTCGGCGCCGCTGTCGGTGTACCAGGCGGTCATCGGCGCGGCGACCTCGGCGGGCAGCGCCCCGGCCAGCGGCCGGTCGGCGGCCTCCACGACGGTCACCGCGCAGCCCGCCTCGCGCGCGGCGGTGGCGAACTCGGCGCCGATCCAGCCCGCGCCGACGACCACGATGTCGTGCTGGCGGGCCAGCACGGGCCGCAGCCGCTCGGCGTCGTCCAGGGTGCGCAGCAGATGCACGCCCCGGACCCCCTCCGTGCCGGGCAGCCGGACCGGCTCGGCGCCGGTGGCCAGCACCAGCACGTCGTACGGCACCGGGCCCTCGGCGGTGTCCAGCTCGTGGTCGTCCGGGCGCACCCCGAGGACCTCGCGGCCGAGGTGCAGCTCGATGTCGAGGGCCTCGAAGTCGACGTCGAACGCGGAGCCCTCGGCGGTGCCGAGCAGCACGGCCTTGGAGAGCGGCGGCCGGTCGTAGGGCTGATGGGGCTCGGCGCCGATCAGCACGACCGCGCCGGGGTGGCCCTGTTCGCGCAGCGCGACCGCGGTCTGGACACCGGCCATTCCCGCGCCCACGACGACGACCCTCCGTCTCGCGGACACTCCTCTTCCCTGCGTCTGCTCGCTCACCTGATCACCATAGACAACTGACAATCCGTCAGTCAGGGGCCGTGTTCCGTGACCTGCTCCACAACGCTCGTACCGCTGCCCGGCCGCGACTCCCACTCCCAGGTCTCCTCCAGCCTGATCCGCCCGTCGGCCAGTTCCACCACCAGCGACACGCAGTGCCCGGACGCGGTGGTGCCGTCCCGCCCGAGCTGGACGTACCGGAAGTCGAGCCGGTCCCCCTCCCGGGTACCCACGAGACGCCCGCGTACGACATCGCCACCGGCGTACTCGGCCCAGATCTCCCCGTCCTTCTCGTGGTACGCGAACCGGGTGCGGGTCCCGACCTGTCCCGCTGCCTGGTCGGAGAGCGGGGCGAGTGTCAGACCGTCGAGCGAACCGGGCATGGGCGAAGGCTCCCTTACAGACGCGCCGGACCAACGGCTAGGGTGGGCCCAACGTAAAGCACTCGCGGGAGCCCGGCGCACCGGGCTGAGAGGGAGGCGGGCGGCCTCCGACCGTACGAACCTGATCCGGGTCATGCCGGCGAAGGGAGGGGCTGGACGCCCATGTCGCGTACGTCAGACGTCCTCGTGGTCGGGGGCGGCATCATCGGTCTGGTCACGGCCTGGCGGGCCGCGCAGCGCGGTTTCGCCACGGCCGTCGTGGACCCCGGGCCGGGCGGCGGAGCCGCGCAGGTGGCGGCCGGGATGCTGGCCGCCGTCACCGAACTGCACTACGGCGAGCAGACCCTGCTCGGCCTCAACCTCGCCTCGGCGCGCCGCTATCCGGAGTTCGCCTCCGAGCTCACCGACCTCACCGGGCACGACCTCGGCTACCGGCAGTGCGGCACGCTGGCCGTGGCGCTGGACGCCGACGACCGGGCCCATCTGCGTGAACTGCACGTCCTCCAGCAGCAGTCGGGGCTGGACTCGCAGTGGCTGTCGGGGCGCGAGTGCCGGCGCCTGGAGCCGATGCTGGCGCCGGGGGTGCGCGGCGGTCTGCGGGTCGACGGGGACCACCAGATCGACCCTCGGCGGCTGGCCGCGGCGCTGGTGACGGCCTGCGAGCGGGCCGGGGTGCGCTTCGACCGGGAGTGGGCCGAGCGGCTCGTGGTGGAGCGCGGGCGCGCGGCCGGCGTCCTCACGCGCTCGGGTGTCCTGCTGGGCGCCGGACAGGTCGTACTCGCCGCGGGCAGCCGCAGCGGGCAGCTGGCGGGGGTGCCCGACGATCTGCTGCCGCCGGTACGGCCGGTGAAGGGGCAGGTGCTGCGGCTGACCGTGCCGAAGCGGTACGCGCCCTTCCTCGACCGGACCGTCCGCGCGGTGGTGCGCGGCAGCCACGTCTACCTCGTCCCGCGCGAGAACGGCGAACTGGTCGTCGGTGCCACCAGCGAGGAGCTGGGCTGGGACACCACGGTCACCGCGGGCGGCGTGTACGAGCTGCTGCGCGACGCCCACGAACTGGTGCCCGGCATCACCGAGCTGCCGCTCACGGAGACCCGCGCCGGGCTGCGCCCCGGCTCCCCCGACAACGCGCCGCTGCTCGGCCCGACCGCGCTGGACGGCCTGCTGCTGGCCACCGGCCACTACCGCAACGGCGTCCTCCTCACGCCTGTCACCGGCGACGCCCTGGCGCATGCCCTGGCCACCGGGGAACTGCCGGACGAGGCACGCCCGTTCACCCCGAAGCGATTCGCACTCTCGGAGCAGCCCGTATGAACATCTCGGTCAACGGCGAGCGCAGGCGGATCGAGCCCGGCACGGCTCTCGACACGCTCGTGACGTCCCTCACCGCGGCCCCCTCCGGGGTGGCCGCGGCCCTCAACGAGACCGTCGTCCCGCGGGCGCAGTGGTCCGCCACCGCACTCGCCGAGGGCGACCGTGTCGAGGTCCTCACCGCCGTACAGGGAGGCTGACCATGGCCGACGATCCTTTCGTCCTCGGCGGTACGACGTACGGCTCCCGGCTGATCATGGGGACCGGGGGCGCGCCCAGCCTGGAGGTGCTGGAGCGGGCGCTGCTGGCGTCCGGGACGGAGCTGACGACCGTCGCGATGCGCCGGGTCGACCCGTCGGTGCAGGGCTCGGTGCTGTCGGTGCTGCGGCGGCTGGGCATCCGCGTGCTGCCGAACACGGCGGGCTGCTTCACCGCGGGCGAGGCCGTGCTGACCGCCCGGCTGGCCCGGGAGGCGCTCGGCACGGACCTGGTCAAGCTGGAGGTCATCGCCGACGAGCGCACGCTGCTGCCGGACCCGGTCGAGCTGCTGGACGCCGCGGAGACACTGGTGGAGGACGGTTTCACCGTGCTGCCGTACACCAACGACGACCCCGTTCTCGCGCGGAAGCTGGAGGACGTGGGCTGTGCGGCGGTCATGCCGCTCGGATCGCCGATCGGGTCGGGGCTGGGGATCCGGAACCCGCACAACTTCCAGCTGATCGTGGAGCACGCGCGCGTGCCGGTGATCCTGGACGCGGGTGCCGGTACGGCGTCGGACGTGGCGCTGGCGATGGAGCTGGGGTGTGCGGGGGTGATGCTGGCGTCCGCGGTGACCCGGGCGCAGGAGCCTGTGCTGATGGCTGCCGCGATGAAGGCGGGGGTGGAGGCGGGGCGGTTCGCCCTGCGGGCGGGGCGGATTCCCAAGCGGCACTTCGCCGAGGCGTCTTCTCCTGCGGAGGGCTTGGCGCGGTTGGATCCTGAGCGGCCTGCTTTCTGAGGGGTGCCTCTTCTGGCGGTCGCCTTCTGAGGGGCGCCTTCGGACTGTCTCCCGCCAGGTGCTGGGCGTTGGTGGCCGTGCCCACCCGTTCCGCCCCTTGCGGAACGCCCGCCCACGGCGGTGGGGCGGTGGCGGGCGGCGGCCGACGCGCGCTCGGGGCCCGAGTGCGGAACGCCCGCCCACGGCGGAAGCGGAGGACGCCCGCCCGCGGCGGCACACGGTCACAGGTCGGCTGCAGTCTTGGTGCTATCCCGTGCGGGCGGTGGGGGTGTCGGTGGTGGCTCGTAGACTCGCTGCGTGGACACGACCCTTCAGGACCCTCTGGTCGGGCAGGTGCTCGACGGGCGTTATCGCGTCGAGGCGCGGATCGCGGTCGGCGGGATGGCCACGGTCTACCGGGCCGTGGACACCCGCCTCGACCGCGTGCTCGCGCTGAAGGTGATGCACCCGACGCTGGCGGCGGACGGGTCGTTCGTGGAGCGGTTCATCCGCGAGGCGAAGTCCGTGGCCCGGCTCGCACACCCCAACGTCGTGCAGGTGTTCGACCAGGGCGCCGACGGGTCGTACGTCTATCTCGCGATGGAGTACATCGCGGGCTGCACCCTGCGGGACGTGCTGCGCGAGCGCGGCGCGCTCCAGCCGCGGGCCGCCCTGGACATCCTGGAGCCGATGCTGGCCGCGCTGGGGGGCGCGCACCGGGCCGGGTTCGTACACCGGGACATGAAGCCGGAGAACGTGCTCATAGGGGACGACGGCCGGGTCAAGGTCGCCGACTTCGGGCTCGTACGGTCGGTGGACACCGTCACCAGCACCACCGGGACGGTCCTCGGGACCGTCGCGTATCTCGCGCCCGAGCAGATCGAGCACGGCACCGCCGACCCGCGCGTGGACGTGTACGCGTGCGGGGTGATGCTCTACGAGATGCTCACCGGCGGCAAGCCGCACCACGGCGACTCCCCCGCGCAGATCCTCTACAAGCATGTCCACGAGGACGTTCCGCCGCCGTCCGCTTCCGTGCCGGGGCTGGCGTACGAGCTGGACGAACTGGTCGCCGCGGCGACCGCGCGGACCCCGGGGATCCGGCCGTACGACGCGGTGGCGCTGCTGGCGCGGCTGCGCGAGGCGCGGGCCGCGCTGAGCGACGAGCAGCTGGACGCGGTGCCGCCGCAGGCGCTCAGCACGGAGCACGGGAACGCGGAGGACCGCACGAGCGTGATCCCGCGCTCGCTGACGGTCCCCCGCCCGCTGCCGGTGAACGAGGAGGAGCGGCACCACACCAGCCGGCTGGCCAGTCCCGCCCCGCTGCCGCCGCGCCGCCGCCCGCTGCCCCGGCGCGGAGTGGTCTCCCTCGTCGCGGCCCTGCTGGTGGTGCTGGGCCTGGTCGCGGGCGTCTGGTACATCAACTCCGGCCAGTTCACCCAGGTCCCGCCGGTGCTGGCGAAGACCGAGGAGCAGGCCCGGGCGCGGCTGTCCGACGCGGGGCTCGAGGTCGGCGAGGTCAGGCAGGCCTACAGCGACACCGTCCGGCGCGGCCTGGTGATCGGCACGGACCCGGCGCCGGGCGCCCGTATCCGGGACAACGACTCGGTGACGCTCACCGTCTCCCGGGGCCCCGAGACCGTGCGGGTGCCCGCGCTGCGCGGCGAGAAGGTGGCCGACGCCAAGCGGACCCTGAAGAACGAGGGCCTCGAACCCGGCATGGTCACACGCGAGTTCAGCGACGAGGTGCCCCGGGGCGAGGTGCTCCGCACCGACCCGGAGGGCGGCGTCGAACTGCGCGCGGGGACGGCGATCGCGATCGTCGTCAGCAAGGGCGGCCCGGTCGACGTCCCGGACGTGGTCGGCGAGGACCTGGCCGACGCCCGCGCGGAGCTGCTGGAGGCGGGCCTGAAGGTCGAGGTGGCCTCCGCGCAGATCAACTCCGAGCACGAGAAGGGCCAGGTCGCCCTCCAGTCGCCGGACTCGGGCGGTGAGGCCGCCGAGGGCGACACCGTGACGCTGACCCTGTCCAAGGGCCCGGTCATGGTCGAGGTTCCGGACGTGGTCGGCGACAGCGTGGACGAGGCCCGGGAGAAGCTGGAGGGGGCCGGCTTCGAGGTCAAGGAGGACCGCGGGCTGCTGGACCTGTTCGGTGACTCGGTCGAGGGCCAGTCGGTGCCGGGCGGCGAGCTCGCCCCCAAGGGTTCGACGATCACGCTCGACATCGGCTGACCGGCGGGCCCCGGCGCCATGGCACCCTGAGCGGGTGAGCAGTGAGCAGCAGCCCCATGGCCCTTCCGGCCCGGCCCCCGGTCCGTCCCGCAACCCCGTCGGCGGTCATGTGCCCGTCGCCGGCGGCCTGAGCACCGTGGGCCTGGCCTACGCCCGTGAGCTCGGGGCCGAGACCGTGCAGGTCTTCGTCGCCAACCCGCGTGGCTGGGCGACCCCGGCGGGGAACCCCGGGGAGGACGAGGCGTTCCGGGCCGCGTGCGCCGAGGAGTCGATCCCGGCGTACGTGCACGCCCCGTATCTGATCAACTTCGGCTCCCACACCGAGGCGACCGTCGAGCGTTCGGTCACCTCGCTGCGGCACTCGCTGCGGCGGGCCCGGGAGATCGGCGCGCTCGGCGTGGTCGTGCACACCGGCAGCGCGACCGGGGGCCGGGAGCGCGCGGTGGCGCTGAGGCAGGTGCGCGAGCGGATGCTGCCGCTGCTGGACGAGCTGACCCATGACGACGACCCGTTCCTGCTGCTGGAGTCCACGGCCGGCCAGGGCTTCTCGCTCTGCTCACGCACCTGGGACTTCGGCCCGTACTTCGAGGCGCTGGACGCCCACCCGAAGCTGGGGGTCTGCCTGGACACCTGCCATGTCTTCGCCGCCGGGCACGACCTGACCGGGCCGAACGGCATGCACCAGACCCTGGATCAGCTGGTGGACACGGTCGGGGAGGGCCGGCTGAAGCTGATCCACGCCAACGACTCCGAGGCCGGGGTGGGCGCGCACCGCGACCGGCACGCCAACATCGGCGCCGGGCACATCGGGGAGGACCCCTTCCGCGCGCTGATGACCCACCCGGCGACCGAGGGCGTGCCGCTGATCATCGAGACGCCCGGCGGGAAAGAGGGCCACGCGGGCGACGTGGAGCGGCTGAAGAAGCTTCGCGACGGATAACCCCTGGCGGGAATACCCCTAGGGGGTATACGGTTCTTGCGACAGCGCAGGAACCGTTGTCCGGCTATGGGGGCAGTCATGGAACACGAGACGCACACCGCACGGGAGCACGAGGACCAGGGCCACGAAGGCCACTACCACGGCAGTCACCCGGCACACCACGGCGATGACGCGGCCCACGCCGGCCACACTGCCCACACGGGCCACCAGGACCACACCGGCCACCACGCCCACCATCACGGCGGCGGGACCAGCTGGTCGATGGCCGCGAAGGCGACGCTGCACTGCCTCACCGGGTGCGCCATCGGCGAGGTGCTGGGCATGATCATCGGCACCGCGCTGGGCTGGGGCAACATGCAGACGATGACCCTGGCGATCGCCCTGGCGTTCCTCTTCGGCTACTCGCTCACCCTGTGGGGCGTCCTGAAGGCGGGGGTCGACCTGAAGGCCGCGGTCAAGGTCGCGCTGGCCGCCGACACGATCTCGATCGCCGTGATGGAGCTGATCGACAACAGCGTGCTCGCCCTCTGGCCGGGCGCCATGGACGCGCATCTCGACGACGCGAAGTTCTGGTGGGTGCTGGCCATCGCCCTGGTGGCCGCCTTCATCATCACCACGCCTGTCAACAAGTGGATGATCGGCCGCGGCAAGGGCCACGCGGTGGTGCACCAGTACCACCACTGACCTGCGAAGCCGGGCGACGGACGGCAGGAGGAAGGGACCCGGGGATCATCCCCGGGTCCCTTCTCGTGCGTGCCGTGCGTGCCGGCGAAGCCCTACAGCTCGGGGCCGTCGCCGGGCCCCTCCTGGTAGGAGTAGCGCTGTTCCTTCCAGGGGTCGCCGAGGTTGTGATAGCCGCGCTCCTCCCAGAAGCCGCGGCGGTCGGCGGTCATGTACTCCACGCCCCGGACCCATTTGGGCCCCTTCCAGGCGTACAGATGCGGGACGATCAGACGCAGCGGGAAGCCGTGCTCGGCGGTGAGGAGTTCGCCGTCCTTGTGGGTCGCGAAGATCGCACGCTCGGAGGCGAAGTCCGCCAGCCGCAGATTGGAGCTGAAGCCGTACTCCGCCCACACCATCACATGGGTGACATCGGAGGCGGGCGGCGCGATCTCCAGGACGGTCCGGGCGGGGATGCCGCCCCACTCCGCGCCGACCATGCTGAACTTCGTGACGCAGTGCAGATCGGCCACGACGGAGGTGTACGGCAGGGCCGTGAACTCCTCGTGGTTCCAGCAGTGCTTCTCACCGTCGGCGGTGGCCCCGAAGACCCTGAACTCCCAGCGCTCGGGGCGGAACTTGGGTACGGGTCCGTAGTGCGTGACCGGCCAGCCCCGCTGCAGTCGCTGGCCCGGCGGAAGCTCGGTCGGTGCTGCTTCTCCAGATTCGCGCTCCACCGGATGACCCATGGCTCCATCCTGACAGACCCCGGACGGTGCACATGACCACGCAGGCCCGAAACCGTACAACTGCCACCAAGCATGCCCTTACTTACTAAGTACGCACTTACTGGACGATCTTCCTCGGCCGGTGCAATCATGCGGCGGCAACCTCCCGATCCCCCTGTGGAAGGAACCGCTGCGATGAACGGCGACGCCGAGGTCCTCGAATTCCTCAACGAGCAGCTGACCGGTGAGCTGACCGCGATCAACCAGTACTTCCTGCACGCGAAGATGCAGGAGAACTTCGGCTGGACGAAGCTCGCGAAGTACACCCGGCACGAGTCCTTCGACGAGATGAAGCACGCCGAGGTGCTCACCGACCGCATCCTGTTCCTGGACGGCCTGCCGAACTACCAGCGGCTCTTCCACGTCCGGGTCGGCCAGTCGGTCAAGGAGATGTTCGAGGCGGACCGGCAGATCGAGGTGGAGGCGATCGACCGGCTGAAGCGGGGCATCAAGGTGATGCGCGAGAAGGGCGACATCACCTCGGCGAACATCTTCGAGTCGATCCTGGAGGACGAGGAGCACCACATCGACTACCTCGACACCCAGCTCGAACTGCTCGACAAGCTCGGTGAGGCCCTGTACCTCGCGCAGCTCATCGAGCAGCCGGAGGGCTAGGAGCGGGCGGGCCGGCGGCCGGAGGGCCGGGCGTCTGGCCGGAACTAGGCGGCTTCCTCGAGGGCGGGTTCCGAGGCGTCCAGCCCCGCGAGCACCGGCTTGCCCTCGTCGGCGAGCTCACGGCGCGGGCACGCGCCACGGCCGAGCAGCGCCTGGATGCGACGGACACAGGAACCGCAGTCGGTGCCGGCCTTGCAGGCGGAGGCGATCTGCCGCGGCGTGCAGGCGCCGTCCTCCGCATGCTTCCTGACCTGCGCCTCTGTCACACCGAAGCAGCTGCAGACGTACACGCGGTTCACCTCCCGCCGGGGTCGGATGGATCGTGCCACCCCGACGTACCGAGTGTCCCGATGATCGGTGAGGCTAACCTAACCTTACCCGGCGGCCCGGAACGGCAAAAGAGCAGTGGGGCGCGGATCGTATGTGATCCGCGCCCCACTTCATGGCCGAAAACAGCCGGTGACCGGCTGGTCCGTCACTGGTCCCGGTACATCTCCGCGACGAGGAAGGCCAGGTCGAGGGACTGGCTGCGGTTCAGCCGGGGGTCGCAGGCCGTCTCGTAGCGCTGGTGCAGATCGTCGACGAAGATCTCGTCGCCGCCGCCCACGCACTCGGTGACGTCGTCACCGGTGAGCTCGACGTGGATGCCGCCCGGGTGGGTGCCCAGCCCCTTGTGGACCTCGAAGAAGCCCTTGACCTCGTCGAGCACGTCGTCGAAGCGGCGGGTCTTGTGGCCGGAGGCGGCCTCGAAGGTGTTGCCGTGCATCGGGTCGGTCACCCAGGCCACGGTGGCACCGGAGGCGGTGACCTTCTCGATCAGCTCGGGCAGCTTGTCGCGGACCTTGTCGGCGCCCATCCGGACGATGAAGGTCAGCCGGCCCGGCTCGCGGTCCGGGTCCAGGCGCTCGATGTACTGCAGCGCCTCCTCGGCCGTCGTGCTCGGGCCGAGCTTGATGCCGATCGGGTTGCGGATCTTCGAGGCGAACTCGATGTGCGCGTGGTCCAGCTGCCGGGTGCGCTCGCCGATCCACACCATGTGCCCGGAGACGTCGTAGAGCTGGCCGGTGCGGGAGTCGACACGGGTGAGCGCGGACTCGTAGTCGAGCAGCAGCGCCTCGTGCGAGGAGAAGAACTCGACGGTCTTGAACTCCTCCGGGTCGGCCCCGCAGGCGTGCATGAAGTTCAGCGCGTTGTCGATCTCGCGGGCGAGCTGCTCGTAGCGCTGGCCGGAGGGCGAGGACTTCACGAAGTCCTGGTTCCAGGCGTGCACCTGGCGCAGGTCGGCGTAACCGCCGGTGGTGAAGGCGCGCACCAGGTTCAGCGTCGAGGCGGACGCGTGGTACATCCGCTTCAGCCGCTCCGGGTCCGGCACCCGGGAGGCCTCGGTGAAGGCGAAGCCGTTGACGGAGTCGCCCCGGTAGGTCGGGAGCGTCACCCCGTCGCGGGTCTCGGTCGGCTTGGAGCGCGGCTTGGAGTACTGGCCGGCGATACGGCCGACCTTCACCACCGGCACCGAGGCCGCGTACGTCAGGACGGCGCCCATCTGGAGCAGCGTCTTGAGCTTGGCCCGGATGTGCTCGGCACCGACCGCGTCGAAGGCCTCGGCGCAGTCGCCGCCCTGGAGGAGGAACGCCTCCCCCTTGGCGACGGCCGCCATACGGGCACGCAGTTGGTCGCACTCGCCGGCGAAGACCAGCGGTGGATACGACTCCAGCTCGGCGATCACCGTGCGCAGAGCCTCAGTGTCGGGGTATTCGGGCTGCTGCGCCGCGGGCAGGTCTCGCCAGCTCGCTTGAGCAGCGACGGCTTGGGAATCAGCGTTCACGGTCACGACGTCAACACTACGGGGTCGGATCGGCGCCTCCGGGCCATGACCATCAAGTGAGACACCCGCTACATTCCGTGGACTGGGCTTCCGCCGGACCCCCGGGGCATGCGGTAGGGTTCCCGGCATGTTCGCGCATTCCGACCAGAACTGGTGGTGGACCGCTCATCCGGCGGCCCACTGACTGCGCGTACGCAAGACTTCGCGAAGGCCGCCGAGGGGCGGCCTTCGGCGTTTCCGGGGTCCGTTCCTCCTGAGTGACTTCCCAGTGCGCTCCGAGTGAGCCACAAGCGCTCCCACGAGAAGGACACGGACCATGCATCTGCTCGACCTGCTCGACGACCCCCGCCCCTTCGCCCTGCTGCGCCGCCGCACGCCGGGGCACGACGAGAACACCGTCGAGGTGCTGCTCGGTCCGGTCGCCTCCTGTGAGCGGCTCGCCGACCTCCCCGACGAGGGGCTGGCGCTGATCCCGTTCCGGCAGATCCGCGAGCGCGGCTTCGACGTCCGCGACGACGGCACCCCGCTGTCGGTGCTCGTCCCCGAGGAGTCGCACACGCTCACCCTCCAGGAGGCCCTCGCCCAGCTCCCGGCGCACGAGGTCGAGGTGCGCGGGGGCGGCTTCGACGTGGACGACGAGGCGTACGGCGAGATCGTCGGTCAGGTGCTGCGGGAGGAGATCGGCCGGGGCGAGGGCGCGAACTTCGTCATCCGGCGGACCTACGAGGGCGGGATCCCCGGTTTCTCCCGGGCGGACGCCCTCGCCCTGTTCCGGCGGCTGCTGGCGGGCGAGCGGGGCGCGTACTGGACGTTCGTGGTGCACACCGGGGAGCGGACCCTGGTCGGGGCGAGCCCCGAGGTGCATGTCCGGATGTCCGGCGGAACGGTGGTGATGAACCCGATCAGCGGCACCTACCGCTACCCGGCCGGCGGCCCGACGCCGGAGCATCTGCTCGACTTCCTCGCCGACGGCAAGGAGATCGAGGAGCTGTCGATGGTCGTCGACGAGGAGCTCAAGATGATGTGCACGGTCGGCGACATGGGCGGGGTCGTGGTCGGCCCGCGGCTGAAGGAGATGGCCCATCTCGCGCACACCGAGTACGAGCTGCGCGGGAGGTCGTCGCTGGACGTGCGGGAAGTGCTGAGGGAGACCATGTTCGCGGCGACCGTCACCGGCTCGCCCGTGCAGAACGCCTGCCGGGTCATCGAGCGCTACGAGCCCGTCGGGCACGACGGTCGCGGGCGCGGCTACTACGCCGGTGCCCTGGCCCTGCTCGGCCGGGACTCCGGCGGCGCCCAGACGCTGGACTCCCCCATCCTCATCCGCACCGCGGACATCTCCGCCGACGGCCGGCTGCGGGTTCCCGTCGGCGCCACGCTGGTGCGTGGTTCCGACCCGGCGAGCGAGGTCGCCGAGACCCACGCGAAGGCGGCCGGGGTGCTCGCGGCCCTCGGCGTACGGCCGTTTCGGCCCGGGGCCGGGGGCTCGCTGCCGCGGCTGGCGGACGATCCCCGGGTGCGGGCGGCGCTGGACGGGCGGCGGGCCGGGCTGGCGCCGTTCTGGCTGCGGATGCAGGAGCGGTCGGCGGAGCTGTCCGGGCACGCGCTGGTGGTGGACGGCGAGGACACCTTCACCGCGATGCTCGCGCACGTGCTGCGCTCCGGCGGTCTGGAGGTGACCGTGCGGCGCTACGACGAGCCGGGCCTGCGGGCGGCGGTGCTCGCGCACGAGGGTCCGGTGGTGCTGGGCCCCGGCCCGGGCGACCCCCGCGACCTCGACGACCCGAAGATGCGGTTCCTGCGCCGGCTCACGGCGGACGTGCTCCGCGGCCACGCCCACGCGGTGCTCGGCGTCTGCCTCGGCCACGAGCTGATCGCGGTCGAGCTGGGGCTGGACATCGTCCGCAAGGACGTGCCGTATCAGGGGGCGCAGACCGTGGTCGATCTGTTCGGGCGGCCCGAGACCGTCGGGTTCTACAACAGCTTCGTGGCCCGCTGCGACGACGAGGCGGCGGTCGGACTGGCCGCCCACGACGTCGAGGTGAGCCGGGCCGCGAACGGTGAGGTGCACGCGCTGCGCGGTCCGGGCTTCGCCTCGGTGCAGTTCCATCCGGAGTCGGTGCTGACGCTGAACGGGGCCGCGGTGGTGCGGGAGCTGCTGGGTCAGGTGCGGGGCACGAGCACGTTCTCCGAGCGGCGGCCCGCGCTGTAGTCGAGGACGTTCTTCACCGTGGCGTCGATGATCTGGCCGACGGCGTCCTCGGTGTAGTACGCCTGATGGGACGTCACCAGGACGTTCGGGAACGTGACGAGGCGGGCCAGGGTGTCGTCCTCGACGGCCTCCAGCGACTTGTCGAGGAAGAACAGGCCCGCCTCGGCCTCGTAGACGTCGAGGCCGACGCCCGTGAAGCGGCCCGCGCGCAGTTCCGTGACGAGGGCGGCGCTGTCGATCAGGCCGCCGCGGCTGGAGTTGACCAGGATCGCGTCGTCCTTCATCGCCCTGAGCGCGGCGGCGTCGATCAGGTGCAGGGTCTCCGGCATCAGCGGCACGTGCAGGGTGACCAGGTCGGACTCGGCCAGGAGCTGTTCCTTGGGGACGTAGCGCATGCCGAGCTGCATGCACTCGGGGTTCTCGGCGACGTCCCAGCCGAGCAGGCGCATGCCGAAGCCGTGGGCGATCCGGGCGAAGGCCTCGCCGATCTTGCCGGTGCCGAGGACGCCGGCGGTGCGGCCGTGCATGTCGCGGCCCATCAGGCCGTCGAGGCGGAAGTCGAAGTCGCGGGTGCGGATGGAGGCGCGTACGACGCGGCGGTTGACGGCCATCGCGAGGGTCCAGGCGAACTCGGCGACGGAGTAGGGCGAGTAGTACGACACCCTCGCCACGGTCATGCCGAGGCGTTCGGCTACGGCCAGGTCGATGTTGTTGAAGCCGGTGGAGCGCTGGGCGATCAGCCGGGTGCCGCCCGCGGCGAGGGCCTGGAGCACGCGGGGGCCGAGGTCGGCGTTGACGCTGGTGGAGATGACCTCGTAGCCGGCGGCGATGGGGGCGGTGTCCTCGTTGAGGAAGACGTCCAGGCAGCGGACCTCGTGGTGGCCCTTGAAGGCGTGCTCGATGAGGGGCTTCTCGTCGGCCTGGACGCCGAACGCGAGAATCTCCACGGGGTCCCTCCGGGGGTTGGCCGGGATTTGAGTGGTACCTGTTGAATATATCCGTGCGGGTTTGTGGGGGCCGTTCGCGCCCACGCGGCGGAGCCGCACACGGATACAGCCCCACGCCCCTATGGGTTCTCCTTGCGTGACGCCGTGTGCGGGTCGTCTGTGGCTGGTCGCGCAGTTCCCCGCGCCCCTTAAAGGCGCCCTCTTCGTCGCGCCCCGTCAGGGGCGCGGGGAACTGCGCGAACGGCCACGACAGCGCCGCGGTCAAAAAGCCCACCGACCACGGCACCGCCCCCCAGGGGCGCGGGGAACTGCGCGAACGGCCACGACGACGGCGCGGTCGAAAAGCCCGCCGGTCACGGCACGTCCTGCGGGGGCCTGGCCGAAGAAGACGCCGACCTCCTCGTAGAGGGCGGGGTCGACCTTGATCCGGCGCACACCGTTCTCCTCGCGGAGCGGGTTGGTGCGCGAGGAGCCGAGGACGGTGCCGCCACGCGGCGGGATGCCGCGCACCCCGGGATGTCCAGCCGGACCGTGGCGCCCTCCAGGGGCCGCGCCGGCCGTCCCGGAAACCGGTGAAGGTGCAGGGCCCTTCTGATGGATCTCCGCGGCCTCGCGACGCCGCGGCACGCACGCTCGCCGCGGTTCCCGAGTCCGCCCGTGCCGAACCGGCGCAGGCCGGACGCGCGCGCCGGGGCGTGTACCTGTGACCCAGACAAGGAGCTGACCGTGGCCCGGGTCACTTCGACACGGTCTGGACCGGGCATGTCCGGTGAACCTCGGCGGCGCCGGGCTCACTCGTCGTCGAGACCCCGCTCTATGGCGTAGCGGACCAGCTCGACGCGGTTGTGCAGCTGGAGCTTGCCGAGGGTGTTCTGGACGTGGTTCTGGACCGTGCGGTGGGAGATGACCAGGCGCTCGGCGATCTGCTTGTAGCTCAGGCCCTTGGCGACCAGGCGCAGTACCTCGGTCTCGCGGTCGGTGAGCCGGGGCGCGCCCTCGTCGTCCCCGGTCCCCGCCGCCGGGGCCGGTTCGGAGGCCAGCCGGCGGTACTCGCCGAGGACCAGGCCGGCCAGGCCCGGCGTGAACACCGGGTCGCCGACGGCGGTCCGGCGTACCGCGTCCAGGAGCTCCCCGGTGGAGGCCGACTTCAGCAGATAGCCGGTCGCGCCGGACTTCACCGCCTCCAGCACGTCGGCGTGCTCGCCGCTGGCGGACAGCACCAGGACGCGCAGGGCGGGGTTGTGGCCGACGAGTTCCTTGCAGACCTGGACGCCGGGCTTGACGGGCAGGTTGAGGTCGAGGACGAGCACGTCGGGCGCGGCGGCCTTGGCGCGGCGGACGGCCTGTTCCCCGTCGCCGGCGGTGGCGACCACGTCGAGGCCGGACTCGGCCAGGTCCCGGGCGACCGCGTCGCGCCACATGGGGTGGTCGTCGACCACCATGACCCTGATCGGGGCCTGTTCACTCATCGCTTCTCCGCCTTCCCCCGGGAGACCTTCGGTACCTTCAGCTCGACCTCCGCGCCCTGGCCCGGGACCGAGATCAGCTCGGCGGTGCCGCCGAGATCGCGCAGCCGTCCCCTGATGGACAGGGCCACGCCCATCCGTCCCTCGCCCTCGGCCTGGGCGAGCCGGCCCTCGGGGATGCCCGGACCGTCGTCCCGTACGGTGACGATCACCTCGTCCGGCCAGTCCTCGACCAGGATCCAGGCGCGGGCGTCCTCCCCCGCGTGCACCCGGACGTTGTCCAGGGCCGCCCCGACCGCCGCCGCCAGTTCGCGGGCCGCGTCGGGCGGCATCGGCACGGGCGCGCCGGGCTCGGCGAGACTGACCCGGGCGGAGGCGAACGGCGCGAGCAGGGCGCGCACGTCCACCGGCCCGTCGTCGTCCGGCTCCTCCACGGCCCGTACGAGGGCCCCGTCGGCGGCGTCCTCCGACACCCGGGAGACCGGCACCAGGCCGCCGGAGACCAGGGTGCGCAGCGCGACCTCCTGCTCCCCGGCCATCCGGCCCAGCTCGGCGGCCTCGCCGCCGATGACGGCACCGCGCCGCTGCACCATCGCCAGCACCTGGAGCACGCTGTCGTGGATGTCCCGGGCGAGCCGCTCCCGTTCCCGGGTGGCGGCCTCGATCTCCAGGGCGCGGGCGAGGGTGCGCTCGGAGGCGCGGGCGACCTCGACGACGTAGCCGATGGCGATGGCGGCGACCCAGACGAGGATGACGTTGTGGACGGTGTCGCGGGCCGGGTGGCCGCGCTCGACGAGGTTGGCGACGGCGACGGCCGTGGAGGCGCCGGCCGCCCAGCGCCAGCCGCCCTTGACCGCGAAGGCGAGCACCGACCCGGCGGTCCAGATGGACGGCAGTGTCGGGCCGCCGTCCGCGATCCGCTGGGAGGTGTCGGCGAGCGGGGTGAGCAGGATGCCGCCGAGGGCGATCGTGAGGTCCACGGCGAGGAACCGCCGGGTGCAGGCCGCCGCGTTCTGCACACGCGGCAGGGTGGCGAGCGTCCACACGACGAGCACGGCGTAGTAGCCGACGGCGAGCCAGGGGCGGGTGAACTCCTCGTACGCGGTGGCGAACAGGCCGACCGCGTACAGCATGGTCAGCACGCGGTAGGCGGTGAGCGCACGCCACAGCGGCAGCTCGACCGACATCCTCATGACCCTTACGCGTTTGGCCACCGGCCCATCCCCCCGAACCCCCGGAAATCCCCGCTAGTCGCCGCTTCTGGCGGCCTTCGCGGCCTCCTTGGCCGCTTCCTTCTCGGCCTTGGCCGCATCCGCGATCTGCCGCTTGGCGGCGGTCGCGTACATGTCGACGTACTCCTGGCCGGAGAGCTTCATGATCTCGTACATGACCTCGTCGGTCACCGCGCGCAGCACGAACCGGTCGTGCTCCATACCGTGGTAGCGGCTGAAGTCCAGCGGCTCGCCGATGCGGATGCCGGGGCGCATGACCTTCGGCATGACCTGGCCGGGTGGCTGGATCTTCTCGGTGTCGATCATGGCGACGGGGATCACCGGGGCGCCGGTGGCGAGTGCCACGCGCGCGAGGCCGCCGGGCTTGCCGCGGTAGAGACGGCCGTCGGGCGAGCGGGTGCCCTCGGGGTAGATCCCGAACAGCTCGCCGCTTTCGATCACCTCGATGCCGCTCCTGATGGCGGCCTCACCCGCACCGCGTGCTCCGGAGCGGTCCACGGGCAGCTGGCCGACGCCCTTGAAGAAGGCCGCCGTCAACCGTCCCTTGACCCCGGGGGTGGTGAAGTACTCGGCCTTCGCGATGAACGTCACCTTGCGGTCGAGCACCGCGGGCAGGAAGAAGGAGTCCGAGAACGAGAGGTGATTGCTCGCGAGGATCGCGGGGCCCTCGGCGGGAATGTTCTCCAGGCCCTCCACCCAGGGCCTGAAGACGAGCTTCAACGAACCCCCGATGGTGACCTTCATCGCGCCGTACAACAACCGAGTGCCTCCTGTGTCTGTGGATCAGACCTTAACCCCAAGGTCCGTCGAGTGACCCGACGACCCTGGTCGGTGTCAGTGCGGTCGCGTACGGTGAACCACACCTGGACTCTTGCCGGAGAACTCCTGGACTCCGGTCCCAGCACTCCACCGCACGATCCCCAGCCCCCTGACGAACAAGGAGACCGAAGGTGCCGGTCCTTCCTGGAGCCGAGCCGTACCGCCATGAGGGCGGGGAGGTCGGCGTCCTGCTGTGCCACGGCTTCACCGGGTCGCCCCAGTCGCTGCGCCCGTGGGCGGAGTACCTCGCCGAGCGCGGCCTGACCGTGTCCCTGCCGCTGCTGCCGGGGCACGGCACGCGCTGGGAGGACATGGCCGCCACCGGCTGGCAGGACTGGTACGCGGAGGTGGACCGCGAGCTGCGCGCCCTCACCGCGCGCTGTGCGCGGGTCTTCGTGTTCGGCCTGTCCATGGGCGGCGCGCTCTCCCTGCGCCTGGCGGCCAGGCACGGCGACGCGGTCGACGGCCTGGTGGTCGTCAACCCGGCGAACAAGGTGCACGGACTGTCGGCGTACGCCCTTCCGGTGGCCCGGCACCTGGTGCGCACGACGAAGGGCATCGCCAGCGACATCGCCAAGCCGGGCGGCGAGGAGATCGGTTACGACCGGGTGCCGCTGCACGCCGCGCACTCCCTGCGGCGGTTCTTCCGGATCGTCGACGGCGAGCTGCCGCAGGTCACGCAGCCGCTGCTGCTGCTGCACAGCCCGCAGGACCATGTGGTGCCGCCCGCGGACTCGGCCCGCATCCTCAGCCGGGTCTCCTCCACGGACGTCACGGAGATCCTGCTGGAACAGAGCTACCACGTCGCTACGTTGGACCACGACGCGGACCGGATCTTCGAGGAGAGCTACGCGTTCATCGGCCGGCTCGCACCCAGTGTCGGCAAGGAAGGGACGGCGGCAGGTGGCTGAGCACGACTCCGAGCGCGAGGACCGGGAGGAGCGCGACGGCCTCGGACCGGAGGATCAGGACGTGCCCTTCGACGAGGACGCCGCCTGGGCGGCGATCGTCGCCGGGTACGGTGACGAGCCGGTGGACCCGCCGGGCGCCAAGCCGTTCAAGTCGGTGGAGGACCTGGCGCTGCTGGAGGCCGAGACCAACACGGACGGCGAGGGTGAGGCACCCGTCGCGCAGAAGGAGTCGCCGAAGCCGCTGGGCAGCTCGGTGTCCTTCGCGCCCGGCGTGGGCCCGCGCGACTACGCGGTCGCCGAGCCGGCCGAGGAGGACTTCGACGAGGACGACGAGGGGCACTTCGTGCCGCCGGAGCCGCCGCCGCTGCCCGCCGCCGACACCACCGCCAAGTTCGCCTGGCTGGGCGTGATCGGCGGCCCGCTGCTGCTTCTGCTGGCGGTGGTGCTGGGCTGGGACATGACCTGGTGGCTGACCACGCTCGGCATCGGCGGGTTCCTGGGCGGCTTCGCCACGCTGGTGGCGCGGATGCGCACGGACGACGAGGAGGACGAGGACCCCGGCAGGGGGGCCGTCGTCTAAGGCCCTTCCGTCAGAAGGACCCTAGGCCTGTGACCGGGACGGCTGGGGCTAACTTGCCGGGATTCTGAGGGCGGCCAGGACCGGGAGGTGGTCCGTGGCCGCCCTCAGGTCGTCCTCGGAGATCCCGGGCTCGCCGAGCGGCACACCGCAGCCCAGCACCTCGACGCCCTTGGTCGCGAAGACCGCGTCGATACGGCGGTGGGGCGCGTCCCGGACCCAGGTGTGCTCGGCACCCCAGGGCGCCACGGCCCGGCAGTCCTGGAGTTCGGTGGCGAGCCGCCGGAAGGTGGGGCCGGTGGGGCGTTCGTTGAGGTCACCGCCGGCCACGGCGTGGTCGGTGCCGAGTGCGGCGAGCCGGTCCAGGAGCATGCCGCCCTGCTCCTCGCGCTCGGCGCGGTCCAGGGAGAGATGGCAGCTGATCACGCCGAGGCGGGCGCCGCCGAAGCGGACCACCGCCGTGGCCAGCCCGCGGCGGTGCCAGCCGGGGGTGAGCGGGAGCAGGACGTCCTCGGTGCGCTCGACCGTGGCGCGCAGGCCGCACAGCAGCGCCGGACCGGCCGCGGTCGCGCCGCCGGAGAGGAGCACCAGATCGGCGGCGCGGGCCACACGGGCGAGTTTCTTGCGCCAGCGGAAGAAGCGGGGCGCTTCCTGGACGAGGACCAGATCGGGGGCGCAGGCCCGGACGACCCGGGCGAGGGCGTCGGTGTCGTCCCTCAGGGAGCGGACGTTGTAGCTGAGCACACGGACGACTGCGGAACCGTCGGACTCTGTGCGGGAGTTGGGGAGCGGCGCCATGGGCGCCAATGTACGCCCGACCGGCCGGGGCGCGGCGGACGTACACGACTGGCCTTCGTCGTGGCTCGTCGTCCCCACGCGGCAGGGCCGCGTGGTCGCACAGCACCGCGCCCCGAGGCGGTCACATGATCGGGTCGGGCTCCCGGGCCAGGTCCGCCGCGCCGACGAGTCCGGCCTCGTTGCCGAGCTGCGCGGCGATCACGTCGGCCACCGGGCGCCAGTTGCCGCCCACCAGCCAGCGCTTGTAGGACTTGCGGATCGGGTCGAGCACGAGCTCGCCCTCGTCGGAGAGCCCGCCGCCGACGATGAACGCGGAGGGGTCGAAGAGGGAGGCCAGGTCGGCGAGGCCGGCGCCGGCCCAGCGGGCGAGCTCGCGGTAGGAGTCGACGGCGACCGGGCAGCCCTGCCGGGCGGCCATGGAGATGTGCTTGCCCTCGATGCCGTCGGGCGTGCCGTCACCGAGCGCGAGCAGGATGTCGGCCAGCTCCGGGGTGGCGTTGGCGCGCTGCTTGGCGTAGCGGACGAGGGCGCGGCCGGAGGCGTACTGCTCCCAGCAGCCCTGCGAACCGCAGCCGCACAGCAGGCCGTCCGGCACCATGCGGATGTGGCCGAACTCGGCGGCCACGCCGAAGTGGCCGCGGCGCAGCTTGTTGCCGATGATGATGCCGCCGCCGAGGCCGGTGCCGAGCGTGATGCAGATGACGTTGCGGTGGCCCTTGCCGGCGCCGAACTTGTATTCACCCCAGGCGGCGGCGTTGGCGTCGTTCTCCACGACGACCGGCAGTCCGACGCGTGCCTGGACGGCTTCCTTGAGCGGTTCGTTGCGCCAGTCGATGTTGGGTGCGAAGTAGACGGTCGAACGCTGACGGTTGACGTAACCCGCGGCACCGATGCCCACGCCCACGATCTCGTGGCCGGCGTGCGCGCCCTCCACCGCCGAGGCGATCGCGTCGATGATGGCGTCGGGCGTGGTGGGGGTCGGCACCTTGAACGTCGAGAGGATGTTGCCTTCCTCGTCGACCACGCCGGCCGCGATCTTCGTGCCGCCGATGTCGACGCCGATGGTGAGTCCCATGAATCCCTCAGTTTCGGTCGAGCCCCGCTACGGCCAACCGTACCCGAGGCCCTGCCGTGGAATCCGCGTCGTCCACCGGCCGGGCAGGCGGGAGCCCGGCTGGTGGACACCGGTGCGGCGTCAGTCCAGGTCGATGCGCTGCCCCGGACCGCCGTCCTCACCCTGCTCGGGGTCCTTCTCGAAGTCCGCCGTACGGGATGTCCAGCGCTTTTCCTGGGTCTGCACCGCGGAGCGGTAGGCGGCGAGGAGTTCCTGGCCGGCGGAGGCGAGGTGGTCGAAGACGTCGGGGTTGCGTTCGATGACGGGTTCGACGGCGGCCCTCGCCTGCTGGACGACCTGCTGCACGACCTGCTGGGCGGCGGGTCCGGCGACCGCGCCGAGCAGCGGGGACTGGAGGTCCGAGAGCTTGTCGGCGACGGTGTCCAGGAGCCGGCGCAGTTCCTCGGCGGCCGAGCCGGGCGGGGTGCCGTGCTGCTGTCGGCGCCGGGCCTGCTCCGCCGCGAGGTCCTCCGCGCAGGCCGCCGCCCAGGCGTCGGCGTCGGACGCGGTCGGACGCTCCTCCGCGGTGGGGTGCTCTTCGCTCATGGCGGGCTCCTGACTACGTTTCGTCCTTACGACGTTACCCGAACGGGCGCGTGGCCCTCACCGTCCGGCCGGCCAGAGTCCGGGGTCCGGCGCGAAACGGACCCGCAGTTCGTCCTCGCGCAGGCTCGCCCCGGCCACCGTGCAGCGGCGCAGCGCCGAGGGCAGCGGCACGATCCGGCGGAACCGTCCGGCGGCGAGGACGAGTTCGTCGCCGCGCCGGATCAGGTCCAGTTCCCCGCGCCGGGCGCCGGGCAGCGGGATGTGCCACACGAGCACCCCGTCCTCGGTGAGCCGGTCGGCCACCGGCCACTCGACGGTGGACGTGCCCTCGCCGGGACCGGGGACGTCGAGCCGCTCCAGGTCCTCGGGCCCGCGCGGATCGCGGCCGAGGTGCGGCACAAGCCGGACGTCGTGTCCGCCCTGCCACTCCTCCAGCACCTTGCGCTGCTGCGCCACCGGCCCGGCGAGCCAGCTGCCGGGTCCGGCCTCCCGCTCGGGCAGCGCCCTTGCGGCGAGCAGCCGCTCGGGCCGCCGTCCGCGCAGCGCGAGGCCGAGGCCCGCGGTCCGTACGGCGTCGGCGCCCGCCGGGGTGGGTTCGGCGACGAGCCGCACATGGGTGCCGCGGTCGGCGAGCACGGCCTCGATCGCGCCGAGTTCGAGGTCCCAGCGGGCCGAGGCCTCGTACAGCCACTCCGCGGGCATCGGCACCCCGGCCAGCCGTCCCAGTACGGGCCGCAGGGCCCTGGCCGCCTGCCGTTCGGGCGGCAGCAGCCGTCGCAGATAGCGGCGCAGTTCGCCGGGCAGGGCGAGCAGGTCGAGACCGCGGTCGAGCGGGGGCAGGTCGACGACGACCAGGTCGTGGGCGTCGGACAGGGCGGCGTCCCGCAGCGCCCGCAGCAGGCTCAGCTCCTCGGCGCCGGGCAGCGCGGTCATCTCCTCGGGCTCCAGCCGGGCGGCGCCGAGCAGATCGAGGGCGGAGGCGGCGCGTTCCTGGAGGGCGACGAGGTCGTCGCGGAAACCGGACGCCGGATCGGGCCGCCAGGCGGTGAGGTGCTCGCCGGCCCGGACGGGCTCGGGGCCGGTGGGACGTCCGAGGACCGCGCCGAGGGTGTCGGTGCGGTCACCGCTCAGGACGAGCGTGCGCTGTCCGGAGCGCGCCCCGGAGAGCGCGGTGGCGGCGGCGACGGTCGTACGGCCCGCGCCGCCGGGGCCCATGATCAGGATGGTGCGCATGAGGAGGAACGCTAACCGAGACACCGCGGGCGTGGTGCGGGAAACCGCGCGCCCCGCCAAGGCGGACCGGCGGCCCCGTGCGGCGCGGGCGGGCCGCTTCCAGGAACCCGGGACGGCGAGAGGGTGCCGCTCACCCGGCTCCCAGGGGACCCGGAAGCGGTGCCTCCCGGACCCAGGGACGACGAGAGCGTGCCACTCGGACGGCTCCCAGGGGAGCCGAGGCGGTGCCTCCCGGACTCCGGCCCGGCGTGGACGTGCCGCTCGGCGGACTACTTGGTGGACTCGACGCGCTTCTTCAGCCCGGCGAGCGCCCGGTCGATGATGACCTTCTCGGCCTTGCGCTTGATCATGCCCAGCATCGGGATCTTGACGTCGACGGTGAGCCGGTAGGTCACCTCGGTCGAACCGGCTGCGGCGGCCTTCAGCACGTACGAGCCGTCGAGGGAGCGCAGCATCTGGGACTTCACCAGCGTCCAGGAGACCTCGTTCTGGCCGCTCCAGGTGTACGCGAGCACCTGGTCGTCCTTGATCGCCCCGGCGTCCATGACGAGCCGTACCTGCTCGGCGCGGCCCTGTCCGTCGGTCGCGAGGACCTCCGCCTCCTTCACCTCACCCGTCCAGTCCGGGTAGCGCGCGAAGTCGGAGATCACCCCCATGACGTCGGCCGGTGCCGCCTCGATCGTGATGCTCGAACTGGTGTGTTCCGCCATCGTCGTGGCTCCTTCGGATGCCGGCCGGAGGGAAGTCGTGGTGCGCACGTGTGCAGCGTGAAGGCTACCGCGCCTCCGACCTGCCGGGTTCACCCCCTGCCACCGGTCACCACTCGAGCGCCCAGGGGCGGCCCGTGCCCGCGAAGTGGCCGACGTTGACGCACTCCGTCGCACCGATGCGCATGCGCCGCACGAGGGGCTGGTGGACGTGCCCGAACAGGGCGTAACGGGGGCGGGTGCGGCGGATCGCCGCCAGCAGGGCCCGGCTGCCGCGCTCGAAGCGCCGTGCGACGGTGTCGTACACGAGCTCCGGCACCTCCGGCGGGATGTGCGTGCACAGCACGTCGACCTCGCCGACGGCCTCGATCTTGGCGGCGTACTCCTCGTCGGAGATCTCGTAGGGGGTGCGCATCGGGGTGCGCAGGCCGCCGCCGACGAAGCCGAAGACCCGGCCGCCGATCTCCACGCGCTCGCCGTCGAGGACGGTGACGCCGGGGCGGACGAAGTCCTTCCACAGCGGGGGGATGTCGACGTTGCCGTAGGTGGCGTACGTCGGGGCGGGGAAGGCGGCGAACAGTTCGGTGTACTGCTTGCGCACCGCGCTCTCGATGATGGTGGCGCGGTCGCCGTCGAGGCCGGCCCACAGCCCGGCGCCGAAGGCCCGGGCCTCCTCGAAGCGGCGGGCGGTGCGCAGCTCGACGATGCGGTGGGCGTTCTCGGTGCCGAACAGGTCGGGGAAGATGCCGCGCGAGTGGTCGGCGTAGTCGAGGAAGAGGACGAGGTCGCCCAGGCAGATCAGGGCGTCGGCGCCGTCCCCGGCCCGCGCCAGATCGGCCGCGTTGCCGTGCACGTCGCTGACCACGTGCACGCGGGTCCCGGCTCGTGTGGATGCCATGGCGATCAAGGGTAGGCGGCGCACGGCCGCCGTGAACAGTCACGGTCCCACCTGCGGTTACTGGCTGGTTCCGAACGCTTTCGACTACTGTGCGTGGGGAACGCCAATCCGTGTGACGCAGCGAACATCTCGCCGGGAACCCCTGTCGTAGAAGGCATACCGACGGGTAACGTCCGGGCAGTCCAGTCGTGCTCAGGTTTTCAACCAGTGGTTCCCCAGGTGGACCGTGGCCGGAAATCCGAGTACTTGCCCGAGCCTTGGACCGCACCGTCGCATCACACAAAGTCGTGGCGCCGGCGCCCTATGAGGAGCAGCAGTCTTGCGCGAGTTCAGCCTTCCGGCTTTGTACGAGGTCCCCGCGGACGGCAATCTGACCGACATCGTCCGCAGAAACGCCGCGCAGCACCCCGACGTCGCCGTCATCGCCCGCAAGGTCGACGGCCGCTGGACGGACGTGTCCGCGCGCGAGTTCCTCGCCGAGGTGCGGGCCGCCGCCAAGGGTCTGATCGCCGCCGGTGTGCAGCCCGGCGACCGGGTCGGCCTGATGTCCCGCACCCGCTACGAGTGGACCCTGCTCGACTTCGCGATCTGGAGCGCCGGCGCGGTCACCGTGCCGGTGTACGAGACCAGCTCGCCGGAGCAGGTGCAGTGGATCATGTCCGACTCGGGCGCGACCGCCTGCGTCGTCGAGCTGGACAACCATGTGGCCGCGGTCGAGGCCATGCGCGACTCCCTGCCCGCCCTCAAGCACGTCTGGCAGATCGAGGCCGGCGGCGTCGAGGAGCTGGGCCGGCTCGGCCAGGACGTGGCCGACGAGACGGTCGAGGAGCGCAGCTCGATCGCCAAGGCGGACGACCCGGCGACCATCGTCTACACCTCCGGTACCACCGGCCGCCCCAAGGGCTGCGTGCTCACCCACCGCAGCTTCTTCGCCGAGTGCGGCAACATCGTGGAGCGTCTGCGGCCGCTGTTCCGCACCGGCGAGTGTTCGGTGCTGCTCTTCCTGCCGCTCGCCCATGTCTTCGGACGGCTCGTGCAGATCGCGCCGATGATCGCGCCGATCAAGCTGGGCTGCGTCCCGGACATCAAGAACCTCACCGACGAGCTGGCCTCGTTCCGCCCGACGCTGATCCTCGGCGTGCCGCGCGTCTTCGAGAAGGTCTACAACTCGGCGCGTGCCAAGGCGCAGGCCGACGGCAAGGGCAAGATCTTCGACAAGGCCGCGGACACCGCGATCGCCTACAGCAAGGCGCTGGACGACCCGTCCGGCCCGTCGCTCGGCCTGAAGCTGAAGCACAAGGTCTTCGACAAGCTGGTCTACAGCAAGCTGCGCACGGTCCTCGGCGGCCGCGGCGAGTTCGCCATCTCCGGCGGCGCCCCGCTCGGCGAGCGCCTCGGTCACTTCTTCCGCGGCATCGGCTTCACGGTCCTGGAGGGCTACGGTCTGACGGAGTCCTGCGCGGCGACCGCGTTCAACCCGTGGGACCGGCAGAAGATCGGCACGGTCGGCCAGCCGCTGCCCGGCTCGGTGGTGCGCATCGCGGACGACGGCGAGGTGCTGCTGCACGGCGAGCACCTGTTCAAGGAGTACTGGAACAACCCGGGCGCGACCGCGGAGGCGCTCGCCGACGGCTGGTTCCACACCGGTGACATCGGCACCCTCGACGAGGACGGCTACCTCAGGATCACCGGCCGCAAGAAGGAGATCATCGTCACCGCGGGCGGCAAGAACGTCGCCCCGGCCGTGATCGAGGACCGCATCCGGGCGCACGCGCTGGTCGCGGAGTGCATGGTGGTCGGTGACGGGCGGCCGTTCGTGGGCGCACTGGTCACCGTGGACGACGAGTTCCTGGGCCGCTGGGCGGCCGAGCACGGCAAGCCGGCGGGGTCCACCGCGGCGTCGCTGCGCGAGGACGCGGACCTGCTGGCCGCGATCCAGTCGGCGGTCGACGACGGCAACGCCGCGGTGTCGAAGGCGGAATCGGTGCGGAAGTTCCGCATTCTGTCCTCCCAGTTCACGGAGGAGTCGGGCCACCTGACGCCGTCGCTGAAGCTGAAGCGCAATGTGGTGGCGAGGGACTACGCGGCCGAGATCGAGGCGATCTACGCCAAGTAGACGGCCTGCTGACGGAACGTCATGGCGCGGTGTCCTCCACGAGGACCCGCGCCATGGTGCGTTCGGCGAGGGCGGTGATGGTGACGAACGGGTTCACCCCGATCGAGCCGGGCACCAGTGAGCCGTCGACGGCGTACAGCCGCCGGTAGCCCTTGAGGCGGCCGTAGCCGTCCGTCGCCCTGCCCAGCACGCAGCCGCCGAGCGGGTGGTAGGTGAAGTCGTCGGCGAAGACCCGGCCGGAGGAGCCGAACAGGTCGTAGCGGTAGATCGTGGCGTTGGCCCGGTTGATCCGGTCGAACAGGTTCTTGGCCATGCCCGCCGACACCGCGCTCTGGGCCGCGCTCCAGCCGAGCCTGACCGCCCCGTTCGCGTAACTGAACGCAGCCCGCTCCGGGTTCCTGGTGATCGCCAGATAGAGGCTGACCCAGTGTTCGAGGCCGGTGGGCAGCGGGGCGATCTCGGCGAAGACGGGGTTGGCCGGGTTGGACCAGTCGTCGATGCCCATGACCGGCATGGTCGACTGGTTCGCCCCGACGGTGTCCCAGAGGTGGTTGGCCCGTCCCAGCATCACGTTCCCGTTGGGGCCCCAGCCGGTGCCGACGCCGGCGTCCAGATCGGGCAGGGTGCCCGACTCCCGTGCTCGGACCAGGAGTTCGGTGGTGCCGAGGCTGCCGCCGGCCAGGAACAGATAGGCACAGCCGTACTCCTTCGTCCCGACGACGGTCCCGGTCACGTCGATGCGCTCGGCGCTCAGCACATACGTCCCGTCCGGGGCGCGGCGGACCGAGGTCACGCGTTCCATGGTGTGCACGGTGACGTTGCCGGTGCCGAGGGCCGCGGCCAGATAGGTCCGGTCCAGGCTGCGCTTGCCGTGGTTGTTGCCGTAGATGACCTCGCCCGCCAGGGCGGACTTCGGGGCCGTGCCCGCGGCCTCGCGGCGCATGTGCTCGAAGTCGTAGACGTTCGGCACGAAGGTGGTCCTCAGCCCGGCGTTGGCGGCGTGCCTGCGGGAGATCCGGGTGAAGCGGTACCACTCCGTGGACTCGAACCAGGCGGGGTCGACGGTGTTGACGCCCAGCATGTCGCGGGCGCGGGGGAAGTAGGTGCCGTACATCTCGTCGGCGTCCACCGTGGGGAACTGCTCGGCGAAGTACGCCTTCGGCGGGGTGACGGCCATGCCGCCGTTGACCAGGGAGCCGCCGCCGACGCCTCGGCCGACGAAGACGGACATGTGGTCGTAGCGGACGCGGTCCAGGACGCCGGGGTAGCGGGAGATGTCCTTGTTGACGACGTCCAGCCAGAGGAAGGTGGCGAGGGGGGCCTCGGTGCGGGTGCGGAACCACATGCTGCGCTGGTCCGGTGCCGCGGTGGAACAGAACACCTTGCCGTCCGGGCCGGGGGTGTTCCAGAGGCGGCCCATCTCGAGGACGAGGGTGGGGATGCCGGCCTGGCCGAGTCGGAGGGCGGCCACGGCGCCGCCGTAGCCGGAACCGACGACTATGGCTGTCGCCGACTGGGTGGGGTCGGGTTCCGTCGCCCTCGCGGACTGGAGGCCGACTCTGGTGAAGCCGAGGGTGGCCGCGGTCTGGAGGGCGGCCATGCCGAGGATGTGACGTCTTGTCAGCTGACGCTGCATCAGGTTTGCTGTCATGTTTCGCAGCATGCGTCGATTCTTCGGTTCCGCCTAGACGCTCCGCTGGGTGCGCTGAGCCGGGTCCTGCTTGCGGTACGGCCTTCCGTCGCCCGCGGCCGGTCGCGCAGTTCCCCGCGCCCCTGAAAACCTGCGCCGTTCCCCGCGCCCCTCAAAGCTTGCGCAGTTCCCCGCGCCCCTCAAAGCTTGCGCAGTTCCCCGCGCCCCTCAAAGCTTGCGCAGTTCCCCGCGCCCCTCAAAGACCGCGCCGTTCCCCGCGCCCCTCAAGACTTGCGCAGTTCCTCGCGCCCCCGCGCCCCTCAAAGCTTGCGCAGTTCCCCGCGCCCCTCAAAGACCGCGCCGTTCCCCGCGCCCCTCAAAGCTTGCGCAGTTCCCCGCGCCCCTCAAAGACCGCGCCGTTCCCCGCGCCCCTCAAGACTTGCGCAGTTCCTCGCGCC
>NZ_JBIALD010000012.1:248712-284161 GCF_042873115.1 Streptomyces sp. NPDC005017
CCCCTGAAAGCTGCGCGCTCCCCGCGTCCCTGAAGGCCTGCGCCGTTTCCCGTGGCGCTGGGACACGCCCCTTCCTGGGGCGCGGGGAACTGCGCGACCAGCCCACCACGACCCGCCACCCAACCACCAGGGGCGCTGCAACGCCCCCCTTCCCGGGGGCGCGGGGAACTGCGCGGGCAGCCACGACGACGGGCACCCGACCCCCGGGGGCTACAGCAGGGCCTTGAGGTTTTCTGCCAGGAGGTCCCAGCGCCACTTCCGCTCGACCCACTCGCGCCCCCGCTCTCCCATGCGGCGACGCAGCGCAGGGTCGCCGAGGAGGACCGTGACACGGTCGGCGGTCTCGTCCGGGGAGCCGCCGCGGACGACCCAGCCGGTCTCGCCGTCCAGGACCGCGTCGGGCGCACCACCGGAGTCGCCCGCGACCACGGGCAGCCCGGTCGCGGAGGCCTCCAGATAGACGATGCCGAGACCCTCGACGTCGAGACCGCCGCGGCGGGTGCGGCAGGGCATGGCGAAGACGTCGCCGGCGCCGTAGTGGGCGGGGAGCTCGGACCAGGGGACGGAGCCCGTGAAGCAGACCGAGTCCGAGACGCCGGTGTCGGCCGCCAGACGGCGTAGATCCCTCTCGTAGGGGCCACCGCCGACGATCAGGAGCACCGCGTCCGGCTCGGCCGCGAGGACACGGGGCATGGCCCTGATGAGGGTGTCCTGGCCCTTGCGGGGGACGAGTCGGGAGACGCAGACCACGACCGGCCGGTCGGTCAGGCCCAGCCGGGCGCGGACCTCGGCGCCGCCCGAGCCGGGATGGAAGGTCTTCTCGTCCACCCCGGGCGGCAGCTGCACCATGCGCCCGGCCGCGGCCGGGCTGAGCGCGGTCGCTATCCGGGAGCGGGTGTACTCGCCGAGATAGGTGATCGTGTCGGTGGCGTCGCCGATCCGGCGCAGCAGCTGCCGGGCGGCCGGAAGCTGGGCCCAGCCCGCCTCGTGACCGTGGGTCGTGGCGACCAGGCGCTCCGCCCCGGCCCTGCGCAGCGCCGGCGCCATCAGGCCGAGCGGGGCCGCCGCGCCGAACCACACCGAGGTGCAGCCGTGCTCCCGCAGCAGCCGTACGGCGGTCCGCGTCGCGCCGGGCGTCGGCAGCAGCATGGTCGTCCGGTCGCGAACGACCGTGAAGGGCTGCTCGGCGTCGAAGGCGGCGGTAGCCTCGGCGCCCTCACGGCCGCGCTTCCAGGTGGAGGCGTAGACGACGACACGGTCCGGGTCGAGCCTCAGGGCCATGTTGTGCAGGAACGCCTGGATACCGCCTGGTCTGGGCGGGAAGTCGTTCGTCACGATCAGGGTCTTGCGCATCGCCGCCGACCTTACCCAACGTAGACTCGCGGCTCGGCACCCGGCCGCGCCGGGCTGCGGGCACCCGGGCAGCCGGGGGAACATGGTCCCGGACGACGGGCAGCGGACGAAGCGGGGCACAGGTGAACGGGACGGACGGCCGGGGCTCGCTGTTCGGGCTGCTCACGGTCTGGAGCCTGACCCGGCTGGCCCTGCTGCTGTTCGTCTTCAAGGTGATCGTCTTCCCCGGACCCGACGTCACCAGCGACGTGTCGTACATCTACCACGGCTGGTACGACGTCCTCGGCGGCGGAACGTTCCCGCAGAACGACGTGACCTGGCAGTACCCGCCCGCCGCCGCGCTGGCGATCCTCTCCCCCGCCGTGCTGCCCTTCCTGGAGTACGCGCAGGCCTTCTTCGTGCTGGCCTTCCTCGCCGACTTCGCGGTCCTGGCGATGCTGCTGTTCGCCGGGCTGCGGCCGGGCCGCACGCTGCGCGGCGCCTGGGTGTGGGTGACCGGCGCGGCCCTGCTGGGCCCGACCGTCTACGCCCGCTACGACGTGATGGTCACCGCGGTCGCGGTGGCCGCGCTGCTCGCCGGGGCGCGGCGGCCGCGTCTGATGGGGGCGCTGGCCGGGTTCGGGGCGCTGCTGAAGGTGTGGCCGGCGCTGCTGCTGGTGGGCTGTGTGCGGCGCCGGGCGTGGGGCGCGGCGGCGCTCACCGCGGCCGGGCTCGCGGTGGTGTTCACGGTGGCGATGCCGGGCGCGTTCGCCTTCCTGACCTTCCAGCGCGACCGGGGCACCGAGGTGGAGTCGCTGGGCTCGCTGGTCTTCCATGTGGCCCGCCACCACGGCTGGGAGGGCCAGGTCCTGCTGAACTACGGCTCGGTGGAGTTCCTCGGCCCGTACGTCGACGTGGTGAGCACCGCCGCGCTGGCGCTGACCGGGATGGCGCTCGGCTGGCTGCTGGTGTGGCGGCTGGCGGCGGTGCGGTTCACGACGACGACCCTCGCCGACGCCGCCTTCACGGCGGTGCTGCTGTTCACCACCACCAGCCGGGTGATCAGCCCGCAGTACATGGTGTGGCTGGTCGGCCTCGCCGCGGTCTGCCTCGGCTACCGGGAGAGCCGGATGCGGCTGCCGGGCCTGCTGGTGGTGGCGGCCTCGCTGGTGACGGTGCTGGAGTTCCCCGTCTGGTTCGCGCACGTGGTCGCGAGCGACGCCCTCGGCGTGACCCTGCTGGTGTTGCGCAACGGACTGCTGGTGGTCGCCTGTGTCGCGGCGGCCCGTGAGCTGTGGCGCGCCTCGGCGTCCCGCGCGGCCGGGCCCCCGCTGCCCGGTCGGCCCACCACCGCCAGGGAGACCCCGGTCGGCTCCTGACGCCGGGCCCGCCTGAACGGCGCGCCGGCCGTGACCGGGACCAGCACGGCCCGCCGCCCGCCGGTCCGGCGTTCCGGCTGCGGGAGGCGATCGCCGTGCCGGAGGCCGAGGCGGGCCGAGTACCTGGGCACGGGCCCATCAAGAAAGGCCGTGCCCAGGCCCCCGCCGAGAAAGGCAGTGCCCGGCCCGAAGGGGCCGAGCCTCCGTCGCCCGCCCCCGGCCACCCGCCGCTCAGCCCAGCTGCGCCCGCAGATACTCCCGCCACCGCACCGTGAAGTCCTCCGGCGTGGTCCCCAGCACCCCGGCCATCGCGTCCTCCACGGCCCCGGCCCGCTGCCCGTGCCGCCCGACGGCGCGGTAGAACTCGCCGAGCCGCTCCTCGCCCCACTGCTCGGCGATCATCCGGCAGGCCAGCCAGCCGCCCTCGTAGGCCCGGGCCAGCGCGGCCGAGTCGCTCTCGAAGCCGAAGTCGCCGTCGGCCGGCAGCGCCGCGGGGAGGCTGCCGTCGGTGACCGTGCGGGCCAGCTCGGGGGCGGCCTCCAGGGGGGTGCGCCCGGTGCCGCGGTAGCCGACCCAGTCGGCGTACCCCTCGGACAGCCACAGCGGGGTCGCCGCGTTGGTGTGGGCGCGGGTCGCGACATGGGTGGTCTCGTGGGTGAGCACCACCTGCCGGCCGGTGGGGCCGAGCAGGGCGTACGCGTCGGGGTTGACGATGACCCGGTCCGCGGGCGCCCGGCCCGAGCCGCCGACCTCGCCCGTGGTCACCGCGGCGATGCCCCGGTAGCTGGAGGCGGGCGAGCCGAGCAGCCCGGCCATGCCCTTCAGCGACCCGGGCACCAGAACCACCACGCGCCGGTTCCAGGCCCCGCCCCAGGCGTCCGACACGGCCGGTACGGCGTGGTCGGCGAGGCCCGCGAAGTCGCGCAGCGAACCCGTGGAGCTCCCGGCGCCGAGCACGATGCTGTGCCGGCCGCGCACCACCGTCACCTCGCCCTGGTCCCAGAGCTGCTGCGCCGACTTCTTCGCGGGCCCCTCCGACACCACCCGCCAGCGCCCGCCGGGGGCACGGTCCAGGAGCAGTGTGCGCCCGGCGACGACCGGGGCCGCGTCGTAGCCGGTGAGGCGGTAGCGCAGCTCGGCCTCGGCGGTGGCCCGGTCGCCGTCCCGGCGCAGGCCCGTCACCTTGTAGTCCCAGTCCGCCAGCGGCACGGCCCGCAGCCGGTCGTACGCGGTGGTCGTCCCGGTCGCCCGCCACGCGGCGGCGTCCCGGTCGACGATCGCGTCCGCGCGCCGGTCCAGCAGCCGCTGCACCTCGCCGCGGGTCCCGTCCTGGGGCGCGGGCCGGGCACAGCCCGCCGGGGAGACGAGCAGCGCGCAGAGCACCGCGACTCCCGCGCCCCATGTCCGCCGTCGACCAGCCATCCTTCCGATCGTACGGCCGAGCGGGCCGATCAGACCCGGGTCACCGAGGCGACGGGCATCATCCCGACCGGGTCGTAGCGCACCGGGGCGCCCGGGTAGGGGGCGTGGATGACCTGTCCGTCGCCCACGTACATGCCGACATGGCTGGCGTCCGAGCGGTAGGTCACCAGGTCCCCGGGCCGCGCCTGGGAGAGCGGCACCTGGCGGCCCGCCACGCGCTGGTCCTGCGAGGTGCGCGGGAGGGCGACCCCGGCCTGCGCGTACGACCACTGCATCAGGCCCGAGCAGTCGAAGCCGCCGGGCCCGTTGGCGCCCCACACGTACGGTCTGCCGAGCGCGGAGCGGGCGGCGGCCACGGCCGCGGCGGCGCGGCCGGAGGCCAGGGCGTCACCGGAGAGGCCGGGCAGGCCGGAGCGGCCGCTGCGGGAGGCACGGTCGAAGGCGGCCCGCTCGGCGTCGGGCAGCGAGTTCAGCAGCCGCCGGGCCGCCGCGAGTTTGCGCTCGACCGTGCGCTTGTGGCCGGCGACCGCCGCCCGGCTGCGCTCCAGTTCCCTCAGCCTTCCGGAGGCCTCCGCGCGTTCCTGGGCGAGTTCGCGCAGGGCGCCGCGGAGGTCCTCGAGCCGGCCGGCCTGGCGGGCGGAGATCCGGCTCAGGGTCGAGGCCTTGTCCAGGTAGTCGTCCGGATCGTCCGCGAACAGCAGGGCGACCGAGGGGCCGACGCCGCCGCCGCGGTACTGGGCTCCGGCGAGCGAACCGAGCTCCTCCCGCAGGGAGTTGACGCGTTCCTGCTGCCGGGCGAGCCGGTCCCGCGCGGCCCCGACCTGGCCGCGCAGCTCGTCGGCGCGCTCGTCGGCCCGGTTGAAGGCCTCGGTGGCCTTCTCCGCCTCGGCGTAGAGGCGGTCCACCCGGGCCCGGGTGTCGTCGTGCGGCGCGGCCACGGAGGACGTGGCGGCCGGTACGGCGCCGACGGCCGCGGCGGACAGGGCGCACAGGGCGCCGATCCCCCGGTCGAACCCGGGCGGTACAAGGCGGCGATGAGAGCCCACGCTGGCCGCGCTCCTTCCACTGACTGGCTGGAAACGCGGGAGACAGTAACCCCGGGACGGGGCACCGGCCAAAGACCTTCGCGGGCACGCACGGTGACGCCCCGCCGCTGACGCAGGTCAACGACGGGGCGCGGGGTGATCGGGGGACGCCGGAATTCGCCCGTTCGGGCGGCATCCGGGTCGGGGTCCGGGCGTCAGATGCGGACGCCGAACTGGTACGGCATGTTGCCGATCGACTCGTAGCGCACGACGGTGCCGGAGCGCGGGGCGTGCAGCACCTGGCCGTTGCCCGCGTAGAAGCCGACGTGATGCAGGTCGCCGTAGAAGATGACCAGGTCGCCGACCATGAGGTCGGACTGGTTGTAGATCCGGGTGCCGGCGTTCGCCTGGTCCTGGGAGATGCGCGGGATGCCGACGCCGGCCTGGGCGAACGCCCAGGAGGTGAGGCCCGAGCAGTCGAACGAGGACGGGCCGGAGGCGCCGTAGACGTACGGCGAGCCGATCTTGCTCTGGGCGGCCTGGAAGGCGGCCATGGCGCGGCCCGAGGCTGGCTTGGCGTCACCGAGGTCCACGCGCTCGGCGGAGGAGCGGGTGGCGCGTGCCTCCTCCTCGGCGAGGGCGGCCTTCTCGGCGGCGGTGAGGGAGTTGAGCAGCTTCTGGGCCTCGCCGAGCTTGCTCTGGACCTCTTCCTTCTTCTTGCCGAGCTCCTCGCGGGTGGTGGCGAGGTCCTTGAGCTTGTCGGTGGCCTCGGCGCGCTGCTGGGCGAGTTCGCGCTGCTTGTCCTGGATCTTCGTCAGCGCGTCGACCTGCTGGGCGCTCAACTGGTCGAGTGTGGAGGCCTTGTCGAGGTAGTCGTCCGGGTCCGACGAGAGGAAGAGCTGGACCGAGGGGTCGATGCCGCCGCTGCGGTACTGGGCGCTGGCCATCGAACCCAGGCCCTCGCGCAGCTCGTTGAGCTCCTCCTGGCCGCGGGCGACGTTGTCCTGGACGGTGGAGATCTCCTTCTGGAGCTTCTCCTGCTTCTCCTTGGCGCCGTTGTACTTCTCGGTGGCCTGCTCGGCCTGCTCGTACAGCGCGTCGACCTTGGCCTTGACCTCGTCCTTGGACGGCTTCTCGCCGGGGGCCGCGTTGGCGGCCTGCGCGCTGAGAGCGACGGCAGCGGCGGCTGCGGTGGTCAGCACGGTCACGCGAGTGCGGCTCGGCTGCTTCGGTCGACGGTGGGACGCCACGGGGAGCGACTCCTTCTTGGGGGTGATCACCCGATCGGAGGTTCGAGGCATGACCCTAGTGACCTTGCTGTGATCAGTTCAAATCCTGAGCCCAAAAAACTCCCTCACGGAGCGCATTCTTTGCCCACAACTCACGTGCGGTGATATGCGGTTGACGCTACGTTGCGTGAGGACCAGGCCAATTCGGGCAATCGGTCCGTACGTTGCTCTTGGTGCGTACGTTACCGATGGGGCAAACATTGACGGCGGTCCGAGATCCGTCGGCGTGTTCGGGTTTCAGCCGCGCGAGAAGCGCTTGAGCAGCACCGCGGACGCGACCGGACGCGCGCCCACCCGGGCCACTCCGTCGGCCACCTCACGGTCGGTGGAGACCACGATGACCGGCCGGCCCGGCGGCTCGGCCCGCACCAGCTGACGGATCAGCTCGTCGGCGGTCACCCCCGCCTTGGAGAACAGCACCCGCACCCCGCGCGGCGGTGCCAGCAGCACCGGCGCGGCCAGTTCGGCCCCGTCGAAGACACAGGTGACCTCGGCACCGGTCTGCGCGGCGAGCTGCGCGAGCTGCCCGAGCAGCCGCAGCCGCTGCTTCTCCAGCGGCATCTGCGGATAGCCGGTCTTGGTGACGTTGTAGCCGTCGACCACCAGATGCGCCTGCGGCAGCGCCAGCAACTGGTCCAGGATCGCCGGGTCGTCCTCCGACAGCGCCCGCGCTGCGATGTCCTTCGGCGTCATCCGCCCCGGCTCGACGGCGTCCACGGTCTCCGCGGGCCGCACCGACACCGGAGGCAGGGCGAGTTCACGGCGCAGCCCCTGGGCCGCGTCCAGCACGGTGTCCAGCAGCAGCCGCACCCGCATGTCCTCGACGCTGCGCCCCTCCCGGGCCGCCTTGCGGCTGGCCTCCAGTGCGGCCTCGGTCTCCCCCAGCCGCGCCTTGAGCCGTCGCGCCTCGCTCTCCGCGGCGGACACCTGCGTGTGCCCCTCGGCGCGCACGGTGTCCATCTCGGCCTGCGCCTTGCGCAGCGCGGCCTCCCCGCGCCTGACGTCGCTGACGGCCGCGCGCAGCTTGCGGTGCAGCGTCTCCGCCTCCTTGCGGGCCGTCTCCAGCTCGACGCGCAGCCGCTCGGTCTCGGCACGGGTGTGCTCGCGGGCGGCGGACAGCTCCTCGCGCAGCCGCTCCAGTTCGGCCCGGCTCTCCTCGTCGGCGCGTTCGGCGTCGGCGCGCTGGGCCTCCTCGCCGGCCGCCGTCACCAGCTTCACCCAGCCGGTGGGGCGCAGTACGTAGGCCGCGGCCGCCACGTCCAGCGGGTCCGCGGCCGGGGGCGGGGCGCCCGAGTCGAGCGCGCCGGTCAGCTCGGGCTGGGCCTCTCTGAGCTTCTCGCCGATCCGCTGCCGGAACACCGCGTCGGTCTCCAGCGCCGAGGCCATCGCGTTGCCCGCGAACTTGGCCCGGCGGTTCGGGGCGAACCGGGCGTACTGCCTGAGCTGTGCGGGCAGTTCACCGACGGTCAGCCCGCCGAAGCCGTCCGAGACGATCTGCACGACCCGGCGCCGCACACCGTCGGGCAGCGGACGGTCGAGCACCTCAGCGGCGCCGTCGGCCGGCCCCCCGCCTGCGGTCTCCACCATCCGTCACACCCCAATGCTGTGCGGGCCCGCTCCTCTCAGGAGGCGGCGCCCGGCCTGTCCACCAGTTCCACCTGATCCACCGCGTTGCACCAGCGGCAGCGGACCGACTCGATGGTCTCACTGACCACCTCCCGCTCCTCCACACTCGGCTCCCCGGCGAGGTCGAGGTGGACGTACTCGACGACCTTCGACGAGCGGGTCACGTCGAAGCGGGTGAGGTTGCCGCACAGGGTGCAGCGCCACCGGGTGGTGGCGGTCGGCAGGGGAACCGTCATCGTGACTGTTCGCTTCCTTCTAGTCTCCGTGACGCGTCGGCTTCCCGACACGTGTGGCTCGTAACCCTACGGCCTGGTGACGTCACCGTGCCCGTCCGTCCACGGCGGCGAGGCGGTGTATCCCTATGCGTCCAGTTACGTCATGCTCTGTGTTCATGATCAGGGACTGGAACGGACGGACCGGCCGGCTGCTCGAGGGGATGCGCCGGCCGACGGCGCCGGTGACCTGCGCACTGATCGCCCTGTGCTGTCTGATCTTCCTGATCGGCCCGGCCGCCGGACTCAATCCGGCCTACGGCACGGGGGACGAGCTGCTCGCCGCGCAGCGGGCCTACTTCCGGCGCTGGGGCGTGGTCCCGGCCGAGTTGTTCGAGGGCTCCCCGCGCGCCGCGCTCACCCCGGCGACGGCCCTGTTCGTGCACGGCAGCTGGGTGCATCTGCTGGGGAACATGCTGTTCCTCTACGTCTTCGGGGTGATGACGGAGGAGCGCCTGGGCCGGGTCGAGTTCACCCTCTTCTATCTGGGGTGCGGTTATCTCGCCCTGCTGGGCTACGCCGCCGCCAACGCCGACTCGGGGCAGTCGCTGGTGGGGGCGTCCGGGGCGATCTCCGCGGTGCTCGGGGCGTTCCTGTGCCTGTTCCCCCGGGCGCGGGTGACGAGTCTGCTGCCGTTCCTGTTCTTCCTGCCGCTGCGGTTCCCCGCCTGGATCGTGCTGCCGTTCTGGGCCGCGCTCCAGTGGCTCGCCGCGGGGCGGGCGCCCGAGGGGCCCGGGGTGGCCTACCTCGCCCACCTGGTGGGGTTCGGCCTGGGCTTCGCCTACGCGTGGGCCCGCCACGGCCGTACGACTAGAGTGAAGGCCACCCCGCCTGCGCCGGCCCCCGAGGGAGAGAACCAGCCGTGATCACCGCGATTGTTCTGATCAAGACCAGCGTGGACCGGATCCCTGAGATCGCCGAGCAGGTCGCTTCGCTGGATTCGGTGAGCGAGGTGTTCTCCGTGACGGGGACGTACGACCTGATCGCGATGGTGCGGGTGCGGCAGCACGAGGATCTGGCCGATGTGATTCCCGGGCGGATCAGCCGGATTCCCGGGGTGGAGGCGACGGACACGCATGTCGCGTTCCGGACGTACTCGCAGCATGACCTCGAGGCGGCGTTTGCGATCGGGCTTGACTCCTGACGTCTGACGTCCGTCGGTTGGGGGTGGGGTCTGCGTGCGGCTGCGGGTCCGTCGTGGCTGGTCGCGCCCACGCGGCGGCAGCCGCAGATCTGGCACAGCCCCGCGCCCCTGAAGACAGGTCGGTCGCGGCCGCGCGGCGGCAGCCGCAGATCGGACACAGTCCCGGGCCCCTGAAAGCAGGTCGGTCGCGCCCGCGCGGTGGCAGCCGCAGATCGGACACAGCCCCGCGCCCTTAAAAGCGGGCCGGTAGCCGCAGGTCTGGCGCGGTCCCGCGCCCGCGGAAAGGCGCGGCGGTGGCCGCAGGTCCGGCGAAGTCCCGCGGCCCCCGAAAAGCGGGTCACACCGCCGGGACGCAGCGGCCTTCTACTGTGCGGTAGGTCCACTTCGCGCCCTGGGTGGTGAGTTCCTTGACGGCGGTGACGAAGCGGTCGATGTGTTCGTCGGGGGTGCCGGCGCCGAAGCTCACGCGGATGGCGTTGAGGGACTTCTCGCCGGGCGCGGCCTCGGGAGCGCCGCACTCGCCCTGGGTCTGGGGGTCGCTGCCCAGCAGGGTGCGCACGAGCGGGTGGGCGCAGAAGAGGCCGTCACGGACGCCGATGCCGTACTCGGCGGAGAGCGCGGCGGCGAAGTGGGAGCTGTTCCAGCCCTCCACGACGAAGGAGATCACGCCGACCCGCGGGGCGTCGTCGCCGAACAGGGAGAGCACCCTGACCTCGGGGACCTCGGCGAGGCCCGCGCGGACCCGGGCGATCAGACGGGTCTCGCGGGCGACGAGGCCGTCCCAGCCCGCCTCGGTCAGGGCCTTGCACGCCGAGGCGATGGAGTAGGCGCCGATGACGTTCGGGGAGCCGGCCTCGTGCCGGGCCGCGGTCTCGTGCCACTCCACGTCCACGCCGCCGTCCTCGCGCCGGGTGACACTGCGGCTCGCGCCGCCGCCCGCGAGGTAGGGCTCGGCCTCGCGCAGCCAGTCGGCGCGGCCCGCCAGCACGCCCGAGCCGAACGGGGCGTACAGCTTGTGCCCCGAGAAGGCGATCCAGTCCACGTCGAGGTCCCGCACGCTCACCGGGTGGTGCGGGGCGAGCTGGGCGGCGTCGAGCACGATCCGGGCGCCGTGCGCGTGGGCGGCCGCGGCCAGCTCACGGACCGGCCAGATCTCACCGGTGACGTTGGAGGCGCCCGTCACGCACACCAGGGCGGGACCGTACGGCCCGCGGGCGGCGAGGGCGCGTTCCAGGGTCCGCACGGCCTGGCCGGGGGTGCGCGGGGCGTCGAGGTAGGTGACCCGGGCGTCCTGCCAGGGCAGCAGCGAGGCGTGGTGCTCGGTCTCGAAGACGAAGACCTGGCAGTCGGCCGGCAGGGCGCGGGCGAGGAGGTTCAGGGAGTCGGTGGTGGAGCGGGTGAAGACGACCTGGTCGTCCTCCCGGCAGTCCAGGAACTCCGCGACGGTCCGGCGGGCGTTCTCGAAGAGGTCCGTCGACAGCTGCGAGAGGTAGCCGGCACCGCGGTGCACGCTGCCGTAGTACGGGGCGTAGGCGGCGACGTCGTCCCAGACGCGCTGGAGGGCGGGGGCGCTGGCGGCGTAGTCGAGGGCGGCGTAGGTGACCTCGCCGCCGGTCACGAGCGGGACGGTGACATCCCGGCCCAGAACGGGCAGCGGGGTGCAAACGGACTGGCCGGCGGCGGCGGTGGAGACGGACATGGCGGAACTCCCGTGAAGGCAGAAGGAATTCACCCCGCGAGCGGTCGCGCGGACGCGGCTCGGGCGTGGAGGAAAGAGGGGGAAGAGAAGTGCGGGACGGGGCTCGGCGGCCCCAGGCCTGTCCGGGGGACAGGCCCTAGCGCATTCGCTTGCTCACGGAAGACTCCTCGACGACCAGGACCCCTGGTCTCGCGAGGGGTCCGCGCTTGCCCTGAGCCCTGCGCTCACGGCCTGGTCTTCACCCGGGGCACCCCGCCACGGACGGAGGGTTGCCGGACAGTCGGCCGGGGCCGTATGACTGTCACTCATGACCTGTTGAGGAACGTACGCGAAATGATCGCGGTCCCGCAACCCGTGTCCGGATCGCGGGACCGTCGGGCCTGTGCCTCAGGCGTTGGTCGCGGCCACCCAGCGCTCCAGGGTGCGCCGGGCCTCGCCGGAGTCGATCGCCTCGGCCGCCTTCGCCGCTGCGGCGCGGATCTGCTCCGTCAGGGACGCGTCGGACGGATCCAGGGCGACCAGGGCGGCCGCCGCGTTCAGCAGGACCGCGTCCCGCACCGGGCCCCGCTCGCCGTCGAGGAGGCGACGGGCCACCTCGGCGTTGTAGGAGGCGTCCGCGCCGCGCAGGGCCTCCACGGGGACCAGGTCGATGCCGACGTCGCGCGGGTCGAAGGTCTCCTCGGTGACCTTGCCGTCGCGCACCACCCAGACCCGCGAGGTGGCCGTCGTGGTCAGCTCGTCGAGGCCGTCGTCGCCGCGGAAGACGAGCGAGGAGTTGCCGCGCTCGGCGAAGACACCGGCCACGATCGGGGCCATACGGGCGTCCGCGACACCGATGGCCTGCGCCCGCACCTTGGCCGGGTTGGTCAGCGGGCCGAGGAAGTTGAAGGTCGTGCGGATGCCGAGCTGGCTGCGGGCGGCCGCCACGTGCCGCAGGGCCGGGTGGAACTTCACCGCGAAGCAGAAGGTGATCCCGACCTCGTCGGCGACCTCGGCCACCCGCGCGGGGGTCAGCTCCAGATTGACGCCGAGCTTCTCCAGCACGTCGGAGGCGCCCGAGGCGGAGGACGCGGCCCGGTTGCCGTGCTTGACGACCTTCGCGCCGGTGCCGGCCACCACGATCGAGGCCATGGTGGAGATGTTCACCGTCTTCGCGCCGTCGCCGCCGGTGCCGACGATGTCGACGGTGGCGCCGGGCACGTCGATGACGTTGGCGTGCTCGTACATCGTGCGGACCAGGCCGGTGATCTCCTGGACGGTCTCGCCCTTGGCCCGCAGCGCGACCGCGAACCCGGCGATCTGCGCGTCCGTCGCCTCGCCGCGCATGATGCGGTCCATCGCCCAGGCGGTCGCCTCGGCGCTCAGGTCCTGCCCCTCGAGCAGGGCGTTCAGCACCCGGGGCCAGGAACGGCCCGCCGCGGTGTCGCCTCCAGCGGGGGTCACAGCGCTCATCAGCCGCTCCTGAGTGTCGTAAGGCAGTGTGATCCCAGCCTATCCAGCCCCGGGCACGGCGAAGGGCCCCCGTCCGAACACCGGACGGGGGCCCTTCGCCGTGGCGTGGCGAACGCAGTGATCAGTGGTGGCCGTGGCCGCTCGTGATCTCCCTGTACTCGTCGACGGTCGCCTTCGGGATCTGGGCGTCCTCACCGAAGTACGCCTTGCTGAGCTTGGCGCGCATCTTCTCGGAGCCCTTCACCTTGCGGGCGACACCGTTCTCGTCGACCGCCGGACCGATCTCGGCCGGCTTGTACTGCTCGTGCGCGGTGAGGGTGTAGAGCTGCTCCTGGCTGAGCGGCTCGTGCACCTCGATGTACTCACCGTGCGGCAGGCGCTTGATCGTGCCCGTCTCGCGGCCGTGCAGCACCTTGTCCCGGTCGCGGCGCTGGAGGCCCAGGCAGATCCGCTTGGTGGCGATGAACGCCAGGACCGGTCCGACGAAGAAGCCGACCCGGACGAACCAGGTGACCGCGTTGATCGACAGGTGGAAGTGGGTGGCGACGATGTCGTTGCCACCGCCGATCAGCATGATGATGTAGCCGGTGACCCAGGCGACACCGAAGGCCGTACGGGTCGGGGCGTTGCGCGGGCGGTCCAGGATGTGGTGCTCGCGCTTGTCGCCGGTGATCCAGGACTCGATGAACGGGTAGAGCGCGATCACGGCGAGGAACAGCCCGAAGAGCACCAGCGGGATGAACACGCCCAGGACGAGCGTGTGACCCCAGAAGTTGACCTCCCAGCCCGGCATGGCACGGATCAGACCCTCGGCGAAGCCCATGTACCAGTCGGGCTGCGCGCCGGTGGAGACCTGGTCGGGCCGGTAGGGGCCGATCGCCCAGATCGGGTTCACGGTCGCGATGCCGGCCAGGGCCGCGACGGCACCGAAGACCAGGAAGAAGAAGCCTCCGGCCTTGGCCATGTAGACCGGCAGCAGCGGCATGCCGACGACGTTCTTGTTGCTCTTGCCCGGACCCGCGAACTGCGTGTGCTTGTGGTAGAAGACCAGGATCAGGTGGCCGACGACCAGGCCGAGCATGATGCCCGGCAGCAGCAGGATGTGGATCGAGTAGAAGCGGGCCACGAAGTCGGTGCCCGGGAACTCCCCGCCGAACAGGAACATCGAGATGTACGTGCCGACGATCGGCACCGACAGGATGGCGCCCTGCGTGAAGCGGACACCGGTGCCGGAGAGCAGGTCGTCCGGGAGCGAGTAGCCGGTGAAACCGGTGAACATGCCCAGGACGAACAGCAGGAAGCCGAACAGCCAGTTGATCTCACGCGGCTTGCGGAACGCGCCGGTGAAGAACACTCGCATCATGTGCACGAACATGCCGGCGAGGAAGATGATCGCCGCCCAGTGGTGGATCTGCCGGATGAGCAGACCACCGCGGACGTCGAAGCTGATCTCCATCGTGGAGTTGAAGGCTTCCGACATCAGCTGTCCCTGGAGCGGGACGTACGTGCCGTGGTACTCCACCTCGTTCATCGAGGGGTGGAAGAACAGCGTCAGGTACACACCCGTGAGGATGATGATGAGGAAGCTGTACAGGCAGATCTCACCCAGCATGAACGACCAGTGGTCGGGGAAGATCTTGCGCATGTTGGCCTTGGCCAGGGAGTAGATCCCGAGCCGGCCGTCGGCCCAGTCGGCCATGCGCTCGCCGGCGCCGGCCTTGCCGCGGGAGCGGCCCGCCGTGCCGGCGGCCGATGCGGCGGTGTGGTTCTCGTTGGTGCTCATCCGCGCTCCCAGAAGGCAGGACCGACGGGCTCTTCGAAGTCGCCGAGCGCCTCGAGGTAGCCCTCGTCGTTCACGCCGATACGCAGCTGCGGCAGCGCGTGACCGGCGGGGCCGAAGATCACGCGGGCGCCGTCGGACAGGTCGAAGGTGGACTGGTGGCAGGGGCACAGCACGTGGTGCGTCTGCTGCTCGTACAGCGAGATCGGGCAACCGACGTGGGTGCAGATCTTGGAGTACGCCACGATGCCCTCGTGCGACCACTCCAGCTCTTGCTTGTCCTTGATGTCCTGCGGCTGGAGCCGGACGATCATCAGGGCGGCCTTGGCGATCTCGTTCTGGAACTCGTGGCTGTCCTCCTCCAGGCCCTCGGGCTTGGCGAAGGTCAGCGAGCCGACGGCGACGTCGGAGGGACGCAGCGGCTCGTTGGTGTTCATGTTGACGATGAGCTTGCCCTTGCGCCACAGCGTGTGACGCAGCTTGTCCTCGGGCAGCGGGCCGAGGTCGCGCAGCAGCACGAGACCGGACAGCGGCACCAGGGTGAGGGCGCCGAGCATGGTGTTCCGGATCAGCTTGCGACGGCCGATCGCGGATTCCGCGGTGCCCTGGCGGAAGTCCTCGTGGATCTGGGCACGCAGCTCCGGGGACGCCTCGATCGGGTGGCGCTCGTCGGCCATCTCCACGTCGGACATCAGGGTGCGGGCCCAGTGGACCGCCCCCGCGCCGATGGTGAACAGGGCGGTACCGAGGGTCAGACCGAGCGCGAAGTTCAGCGCGTTGATGTGACCGAGCGGGAAGACGAAGATCGCCTTGTCGTGCGGGATCGCCACGTAGGCGGCGATGAACGCGACGGTGGCCAGCATCGAGATCGTGAACAGCAGGGCGACGACGCGCTCGGACCGCCGCGCGGCCTTCTCGTCGACGTCCTGGATCCGGTGCTCGTGGGGCGGCAGGCCGGGGTCGGCGAACGGGTTCTTCTCGTCCGCGACGCTCAGCGTGCCGTGCTCGTCGTGACCTGCGGACGCCTCGGCGGGCAGGTTCTCTTCGGGAATGTCGTGGCTACTCATGACTTCTTGGCCTTTGCGGTCCGAGCGGCGACCCAGACGGCGACCGCGATCAGCGTGCCGAGCCCGAAGATCCAGCCGAAGAGGCCCTCGCTGACCGGCCCGAGGCCGCCCAGCTCCATGCCACCGGGGTTCTCGGTGTCGTCGCCGTTGACCGCGTCGAGGTACGCGATGATGTCCTTCTTGTTCTGCTCCGACAGGGTGGTGTCGGGGAAGGCGGGCATGTTCTGCGGGCCCGTCTGCATGGCCTCGTAGATGTGCTTGGGGTCGACGCCCTCGAGCGACGGGGCGTACTTGCCCTTGGTGAGCGCACCACCCTTGCCGGTGAAGTTGTGGCACTGCGCGCAGTTGTTGCGGAAGAGCTCACCGCCCTCGGCGATGTCCGCGCCCTCCGGGCCGTACTGCTCCTCGGTCGGGACGGTCGGACCGGCACCCAGCGAGGCGATGTAGGCGGCGAGCTGGTCGATCTCGGCCTGCGAGTAGATCGCCTTCTTCTTCGGCACCTGGGCGCCCTGGGAGGTGGCGGCCGGCATACGGCCGGTAGCCACCTGGAAGTCGACGGCCGCGGCGCCGACGCCGACGAGGCTCGGACCGTCGGAGGTGCCCTGACCGCCGGTGCCGTGGCAGCTGGCGCAGCCTACGGCGTAGAGCTTCTTGCCCTCGTCGATGGCGAGAGACTGGGAGGTTTCATCGGCCTGGGCCTTGTCCGCGGGTGCGAACACGGCGTACAGCCCCCCAGTGGCCGCCAGCGCGAGGAGTAGGACGACGACCGCCGCCAGCGGATGGCGTCGTCGTGCGGAGAGCTTTTTCACGGATTACCCCGGTGTCAGGATCTTCTGCGTCGATGCTTCTGGATGTGCGCTTCGGGAAACGCGAGTGATCGGTTCCTGCTACTTGATCATGTAGATCGTGGCGAAGAGGCCGATCCAGACGACATCGACGAAGTGCCAGTAGTAGGACACGACGATGGCGGCCGTCGCCTGCTCGTGGGTGAACCTGCGGGCCGCGTAGGTACGGCCGAGGACCAGCAGGAAGGCGATGAGACCGCCCGTCACGTGCAGGCCGTGGAAGCCGGTGGTCAGGTAGAAGGCCGAGCCGTACGGGTCGGAGGAGAGCGAGAGCCCGTCCTTCTTCACCAGCTCGGTGTACTCGTAGACCTGACCGCCGATGAAGATCGCACCCATGATGAAGGTGACGATGAACCACATCCGGAGCTTCTTGACGTCACCGCGCTCGGCGGCGAACACGCCGAGCTGACAGGTGAGGGAGGAGAGCACCAGGATGGTGGTGTTCGTCGCCGAGAACGGGAAGTTCAAGGCTTCGGCCTTCTCACTCCAGAACTCGGGGCCGGTCACCGACCGCAGGGTGAAGTACATCGCGAAGAGGGCCGCGAAGAACATCAGCTCGGAACTCAGCCAGATGATGGTTCCGACGCTGGTGAGGTTCGGCCGATTGACCGACGGGTGCGCGTGCCCGGTTTCTACTGTCGTTGCTGTCGCCACGACCGACATTATGTCGGTCGCTTATCCCGCCCTCACTCCGGGGGGTGCCGTTCGGAGTGTTGCTACCCGCCGAACCGGTGTTGACGTGGTGTTCAGGGGAGTAACATCCGCCCCAAACGGCCCCGTCCGTACGACGCTGACGTCTCCGGAGGAACCATGCAGCCGACCGCCACCGTGCTGGTCTACAGCGACGACTCCAACACCCGTGAGCAGGTCCGGCTGGCGACCGGGCGCAGGCCCGCGCCGGACGTGCCGGCCGTGGAGTTCGTCGAGTGCGCGACGCCGGCCGCGGTGCTCAAGGAGCTGGACCGCGGCGGTATCGACGTGTGTGTGCTCGACGGCGAGGCCGTACCCATGGGGGGCATGGGGATGTGCCGGCAGATCAAGGACGAGGTCTTCGAGTGCCCGCCGGTGCTGTTGCTGATCGGGCGGCCGCAGGACGCGTGGCTGGCCACGTGGAGCCGTGCGGACGCGGCGGTGACGCTGCCGGTGGAGCCGGTGGAGTTCGCGGGGGCGTTGGCGGCTCTGCTGCGGGCCAAGCGGTTGTTGAGCGCGTAGGCCTCCGGCGGTTTGGCGGCTGGGCGTTTCTGTGGTGCGGGGTTGTGCGCGGGTGCCGGTTGGTTGTGGCTTGTCGCGCCCCTGCGGCGGAGCCGCATGTCGGACACAGTCCCGCGCCCCTTGGGGCGGTTGCCTGGTGGGCGTTCGTAGGGGCTCGCGCCCCTTGGCGGCGGTCGGGTGCCGGGCGTTCGTGGGCGACGACAGCCCCGCGCTCCTCAAGCGGCGCGCGGGGCTGTCTCAGGTGGCTAGACGGCTGCTGGGCGCAGGCGGGCTGCTTGTTCCGGGTCGGGGGCTTCCGGGGTGCCGCCGAGGATGGCGCTGCCTTTGCGCCATTTCTGCCAGGTGAGGTTCCAGTCGCCGAAGCCGTTGCCGAAGGTCTCCATCGTGTTGCCCTCGGAGTTGACGACCTGGACGAGGTCTCCTTCGCGGACGGTGTCGAAGAACCACTCGGCGTTGGCGGTGCTCATGCCGACGCACCCGTGGCTGACGTTGGCGGAGCCCTGGGAGCCGACGGACCAGGGCGCGGCGTGGACGTACTCGCCGCTCCAGGTGACGCGGGTGGCGTAGTAGACCGGCAGGTCGTAGGACTCCGCGGAGCCCTCGGCGATGCCGATGCTGGTGCCGCGCATACGTACGTAGTACTCCTTGCCCAGCACGACCTTGACGCCGTTGCGGGTCTCGAAGCCCGGTTTGCCGGTGGTGACCGGGATCTTCTTGATCTCCTTGCCGTTGCGGTAGACGGTCATCTGGTGGCTGGAAGCGTCCGCGACGGCGATCACACGGTCGCCGATGGAGAGCTTCAGGGGCTTGGCCCGGCCGCCCCGGAGGCGATCGCTGATCTTGACGCCCTCGAGTTCGCTGCGGACCCGGACGGTGGCCTCGGCGGGCCAGTACTCCTTGGGCCGGTAGTGGAGTTCCTTGTCGTTCACCCAGTGCCAGCCGCCGTCCGCGCGGGGGACTGACTCGACCCGCAGGGCGCGTTCGACGATCGCGCGCTGGGCGCGGTCCCCGACCGGCTTGGACAGCTCGGCGGTGATGGGCTGGCCCACGCCGTAGGTGCCCGCCCTGGGGCCGAAGGTGACGTCCAGGCCCTTCTTGGTGAGGGGCTTGCCGGTGTCGAAGGTGAGGACCTTGCGCCCCGGGGCGCCGTCCTCGTCCTCGGTGCTCACCCGGACCGTGTAGCGGGCGTCCGCGGCCAGCGGTGAGGTGCTGTGCCACCGGGTGCCGTCGGCGGAGAGTTCGCCCGCCACATGGCGTCCTGAGGCGTCCTGGGCGGTGACGTCGGTGATCCGGCCGTCGGAGTCCTCGGCGGTGATCTCCAGAGGCTTGTCCGGGTCGGCCTTCTCGTCCTCGTCGTCGGGGGTGTTGAAGGAGATCTGGTCCGCGGCGTCGTACGGCGCCGCCGACAGCGGGTTGCCGTCGCCGCCGCAGGCCGCGAGGGCGGAGCCCAGGGTCATCGCCAGCACGATGCAGCCGGCGACGGTACGGGTGCGCGGGGAGGTGTTCATGACCTCACGCTAGGAAGCTTCGTCAACGACGGCGCGCCGGGTGACTCGTAAGGGGGACGCGCATTCGGCGAAACGGCGGAACCCGGACCCTCCTGACGGAGTGTCCGGGTTCCGGTGCGCTCGGGGCGTGTTACTGGGTGCGGTTCTCACCGCGGTAGTACTCGAAGACCCAGCCCCAGATGCCGATCAGGATGATCGGCGCGGAGAAGTACAGCAGCCACCAGCCCACGGCCACGCCGAGGAAGGCCAGCGCGCCGCCGAAGGCCAGCGCGAGCGGCTGCCAGCTGTGCGGGCTGAAGAAGCCCAGCTCGCCGGCGTCGTCCGCGACGTCGGCCTCCTTGTCGTCCTGGGCGCCGGTGTCGACCCGCCGGGCGGTGAAGCCCAGGTAGAAGCCGACCATGACGCACAGGGCGAAGGCGAGGAACAGCGCGGTGGTACCGGCCGGCTCCTGCGACCAGAGGCCGTAGAAGACGGCCATGGCGAGGACGAAGACGCCCAGCCACATGAACATCTTGCCCTGGATCTTCACTTGCCGGCCTCCTTGCCGCCCGCCAGCGCGGCGGCTTCCCGGCCACCGTGGCCCAGCTGCTCCAGCGCGGCGATCTCAGGGTGGTGCAGGTCGAACGCCGGGGATTCGCTGCGGATCCGCGGCAGGGTGAGGAAGTTGTGCCGCGGCGGCGGGCAGGACGTGGCCCACTCCAGGGAGCGGCCGTAGCCCCACGGGTCGTCGACCGCGATCTTCTTGCCGTACTTGGCCGTCTTCCAGACGTTGTAGAAGAACGGCAGCACCGAGGCGCCGAGCACGAACGAGCTGATCGTCGAGATCGTGTTCAGGGCGGTGAAGCCGTCCGCCGCCAGGTAGTCGGCGTAGCGGCGCGGCATGCCCTCGGCGCCCAGCCAGTGCTGGACCAGGAAGGTGCCGTGGAAGCCGACGAACAGCGTCCAGAAGGTCATCTTGCCCAGACGCTCGTCGAGCATCTTGCCGGTGAACTTCGGCCACCAGAAGTGGAAGCCGGAGAACATCGCGAAGACGACGGTGCCGAAGACGACGTAGTGGAAGTGCGCCACCACGAAGTACGAGTCCGAGATGTGGAAGTCCATCGGCGGCGAGGCCAGGATGACGCCGGTCAGACCACCGAAGGTGAAGGTGATCAGGAAGCCGGTCGCCCAGAGCATCGGCGTCTCGAAGGACAGCGAGCCCTTCCACATCGTTCCGATCCAGTTGAAGAACTTCACGCCGGTCGGAACGGCGATGAGGAACGTCATGAAGGAGAAGAACGGGAGGAGCACGCCACCGGTGACGTACATGTGGTGCGCCCACACGGTCACGGACAGGCCCGCGATGGCGATGGTCGCCGCGATCAGACCCTGGTAGCCGAACATCGGCTTGCGGGAGAAGACCGGGATGACCTCACTGATGATGCCGAAGAACGGCAGGGCGATGATGTACACCTCTGGATGGCCGAAGAACCAGAAGAGGTGTTGCCACAGCAACGCGCCGCCGTTGGAGGCGTCGAAGATGTGGGCGCCGAACTTGCGGTCCGCCTCCAGGGCGAACAGCGCGGCCGCCAGGACCGGGAAGGCCAGCAGGACCAGGACACCGGTCAGCAGGACGTTCCACACGAAGATCGGCATCCGGAACATCGTCATGCCGGGAGCGCGCATGCAGATGATCGTGGTGATGAAGTTGACCGAGCCGAGGATGGTGCCGAAGCCGGAGAAGGCCAGACCCATGATCCACATGTCGGCGCCGAGACCCGGCGAGCGGACCGCGTCGGACAGCGGGGAGTAGGCGAACCAGCCGAAGTCCGCGGCGCCGTCCGGCGTGAGGAAGCCGGCCACGGCGACCAGCGAGCCGAACAGGTAGAGCCAGTAGGCGAACATGTTCAGCCGCGGGAAGGCGACGTCGGGGGCACCGATCTGGAGCGGCATGATCCAGTTCGCGAAGCCGGCGAACAGCGGCGTCGCGAACATCAGCAGCATGATCGTGCCGTGCATCGTGAACGCCTGGTTGAACTGCTCGTTCGACATCATCTGCAGACCCGGGCGGGCCAGCTCCGCACGCATGAGCAGCGCCATGACGCCACCGATGCAGAAGAACGCGAACGACGTGACCAGGTAGAGCGTTCCGATCGTCTTGTGGTCGGTGGTCGTCAGCCACTTCACCACGACGTTGCCGGGCTGCTTGCGCCGGACCGGCAGCTCGTCCTCGTAGTACGAGTCTTCGGCTGCCCCGGCACCCTGAGGTTCGTTGAGGATGCTCACAGTTGGTTCGTCTCCCGGTTCTTCTCATGGGCGGTCTGCTCGATGCCCGCGGGAACGTAACCGGTCTGCCCCTTCTTCGCGAGGTCCTGCAGGTGCTGCTCGTAGCGCTCCGGCGAGACGACCTTCACGTTGAACAGCATCCGGGAGTGGTCGACGCCGCAGAGCTCGGCGCACTTGCCCATGAAGGTGCCCTGGTGGTTGGGGGTCACCTGGAAAACGTTGGTGTGGCCGGGGATGACGTCCTGCTTCATCAGGAACGGCACCACCCAGAAGGAGTGGATGACGTCGCGCGAGGTCAGGACGAAGCGGACGGTCTTGCCCTCGGGCAGCCACAGGGTGGGGCCGGGGTTGCCGGTCTGCGGGTTGCGCTCGCCCGGGGTGCCGCAGGCGTAGACGCCGCCGGCGTTGTCGGGGAACGCTTCCCTGTAGCGGTCCGGGATCGCGTTCAGTTCCTTCGACGTCTTGGCGTCGCCCTCGGAACCTTCGACGTTCTCGATGTAGTTGAAGCACCAGCTCCACTGGAAGCCGACCACGTTGACCGTGACGTCGGGCTTCTTGGACAGGTCGAGGAGCTTGGTCTCGTCACGGGCCGTGAAGTAGAAGAGGACCGAGACGATGATGATCGGGACCACCGTGTACAGCGCCTCGATGGGCACGTTGTAACGGGTCTGCGGAGGTACCTCGATCTTCGTGCGGCTGCGCCGGTGGAAGATGGCACTCCACAGGATCAGGCCCCACACCAGCACGCCGACGGCGAGCGCGGCAGCCCAGGAGCCCTGCCACAGGGAGAGGATCCGCGGAGCCTCTTCCGTGACGGGGGTGGGCATGCCAAGGCGGGGGAAGTCCTCCCATGTGCAACCGGTGGCGGTCGCCAGGACCAGGCCCGCGGTCAATGCCTGCAGCAGCTTCCGCCGCATCGGGCGCCGCGGCGAGCGGTCGGAGCCGTTGGGACTCACGTAGCGCCTTCCCGAGAGTCTCGCCCGCGCGATCGGCTGCGGCCTGCCTTGCTCGGTGGTCGGTCGCCGCCCTGCGTCGGGCAGGGGTTTGGATGTTTATGCGGACCAAACCCTAGCTGACGCCCTCCGGGGGTTCGCGGGGAGGGGGGCCTAGTGAAGAGGGTGGTTCGCTTGTTTGGCGGGTGCGGGTTGTCCGTGGCTTCTCGCGCCGTTCGCCGCACCCCTTGGGGACGTTGTCCTTCGCGGCGATCTAACGTTGCGGTGTGCCCTACTTTGACGCCGCTTCCAGCGCCCCCCTCCATCCCGTGGCCCGTCAGGCGCTGTTGGCCTCTTTGGATGAAGGGTGGGCCGATCCGGGACGGTTGTACCGGGAGGGGCGGCGGGCTCGGATGCTGCTGGACGCGGCTCGTGAGGCCGCCGCGGAGGCGGTGGGCTGCCGGGCGGACGAGGTGGTGTTCACGGCGTCCGGCACCAGGGCCGTCCACACGGGTGTCGCCGGGGCGTTGGCCGGACGCCGGCGCGTCGGACGCCACCTGATCGTGTCATCGGTCGAACATTCCTCGGTACTCCATTCGGCGGAGGCGCACCAGGCCTCGGGCGGGACGGTCGAGGAGGTTCCGGTGGGCCGTGAGGGCCGCGTCTCCGCCTCCGCGTACGCCGACGCCCTCCGGGAGGACACCGCGCTGGCGTGTCTTCAGTCGGCCAACCACGAGGTGGGGACGGTGCAGCCGGTGGCCCAGGTGGCCGAGGTGTGCCGGGCGGCGGGGGTGCCGCTGCTGGTCGACGCGGCGCAGTCGCTGGGGTGGGGGCCGGTCGAGGGCGACTGGTCCCTGTTGACGGGCAGTGCCCACAAATGGGGCGGTCCGTCCGGGGTGGGGCTGCTCGTCGTGCGCAAGGGGGTGCGGTTCGCCGCTCAAGGACCGGTCGACGAGAGGGAGTCGGGGCGGGCCGCCGGGTTCGAGAACATCCCCGCGATCGTCGCGGCCGTCGCCTCCCTGCGGGCCGTGCGCGCGGAGGCCGCCCAGGAGGCGGGGCGACTGAGCGAACTGACGCAGCGCATCCGGACGCGGGTGCCCGAACTGCTGACGGACGTGGAGGTCGTCGGCGACGCCCGGAACCGGCTGCCCGGCATCGTCACCTTCTCCTGTCTCTACGTCGACGGGGAAGCGCTGCTCACCGAGCTGGACCGGGTGGGCTTCTCCGTCTCCTCGGGGTCGTCCTGCACGAGCAGCACCCTGACGCCGAGCCATGTGCTCAGGGCGATGGGGGTGCTCAGCGAGGGGAACGTACGGGTCTCGCTGCCGACGGGGACGCCGGCGGAGGAGGTGGACCGTTTCCTGGACGTCCTGCCGGGGGTGGTGACGGGGGTGCGGGAGAAGCTGGGAGCCCCGACGTCCACCCCGCCGGCCCGCCCGGCCCAGGCACGGGAGGTCGTCGTCGACTCCCTCGGCAAACGCTGCCCCGTCCCGGTCATCGAGCTGGCCAAGGTCATCGGCACCGTCCCGATCGGCGGCACGGTCCGCGTCCTCTCCGACGACGAGGCCGCCCGCCTCGACATCCCGGCCTGGTGCGAGATGCGCGCCCAGCAGTACCTGGGCGAAGAACCCGCCAGAACGGGAACGGCCTACCTGATCCGCAGAACCACCTGACCCCGACCCCCTTGGAGGCGCGGAGAGCAGCGCACGCTTTCAGGGGCGCGGGGAACTACGCAGTCTTTAGGGGGCGCGAGGGACGGCGCGTCTTTCAGGGGCGCGGGGAACTGCGCACGCTTTCAGGGGCGCGGGGAACTGCGCGTCTTTCAGGGGCGCGGGGAACTGCGCGACCCGGGCTACGAGGAACCGGTCGATCCTGAGGCTCGCGAGCGCAAGACCCACCCCTGGGGGCGCGGGGCCGCGAACAACGCCCGCGCCCCCGGAGGGACACGTCAGCCCAGGTGCCCCCGAACCTCATCCGCCGCGTCATGCCCGTACGCCTTCGTGAACCGGTCCATGAAGTGCGCCCGCCGCAACTGGTACTCCTGTGTACCCACCGTCTCGATGACCAGCGTGGCGAGCATGCACCCCACCTGAGCCGCCCGCTCCAGCGAGACCCCCCACGCGAGACCGGAGAGGAACCCGGCCCGGAAGGCGTCACCGACCCCCGTGGGATCGGCCTTGCGCTCCTCCTCGGGGCAGCCGACCTCGATCGGGTCCTCACCCACCCGCTCGACACGGACACCGCGCGAGCCGAGCGTGGTGACCCGCACACCGACCTTGCCGAGGATCTCCTCGTCGGTCCAGCCGGTCTTGGACTCGATGAGGCCCTTCTCGTACTCGTTGGAGAAGAGGTACGTCGCCCCGTCCAGCAGGATGCGGATCTCCTCGCCGTTCATCCGGGCGATCTGCTGGGAGAAGTCGGCGGCGAACGGAATCCGCCGCGAGCGGCACTCCTCCGTGTGGCGCAGCATGCCCTCGGGGTCGTCGGCGCCGATGAGGACCAGGTCGAGACCCCCGACGCGGTCCGCGACCGTCTTCAGCTCGATCAGCCGGGCCTCGCTCATCGCGCCCGTGTAGAAGGAACCGATCTGGTTGTGGTCGGAGTCGGTGGTGCACACGAAACGGGCGGTGTGCAGCGTCTCCGAGATCCGCACCGACTCGGTGTCCACGCCGTGGCGGTCCAGCCAGGCCCGGTACTCGTCGAAGTCGAAGCCGGCGGCGCCGACCAGGATCGGCTCGGTGCCGAGCTGGCCCATGCCGAAGGCGATGTTCGCGCCGACGCCCCCTCGCCGTACATCGAGGTTGTCGACCAGGAAGGACAGCGAGACGGTGTGCAGCTGGTCCGCGACGAGCTGATCGGCGAACCGACCGGGGAAGGTCATGAGGTGGTCGGTGGCGATGGAGCCGGTGACTGCGATGCGCACGGCGAGGGTCTCCTGGGTGGAGGGTCATTGACAATCCACGCTACCCGTTGGGCGGCGTGGCCTAGAAGACGACAAAACTACCCGATAGTAGATCTTTCTTCGTGAGTACGGACGTGCATACGGTGCGTCCATGACGAACCTCAAGGCTCCCGCCGCCCCCGCACCCGCCGACCTCGAGGGCGATCTGGCCTCGCTGCGCGGCGACTGCGCCCGGATGGCCCGGCACTGGGCCGCCCCCGACCGTGGCACGGCACGTCCGGTCTCCCCGTCCAGCATCCACGGCGTGACCGTACCGTCGAAGTCGGCGCGACTGCTGGACGCGATGTCGGACTACGGGGACTGACCGGCTCCTCACCCCCACGGCGCAACCGGGCTCACCCAGGAGGCTGAACGCCCGCGCCGGAGGGAACCGCACGCTCCCCTGCTACGTCTCATCGCCGTCCCCCGTGGTGGGGATGTGGGATACGGCCCTCCAGCAGCAGGAGCGATGCGGTGAACACCGAGCGACCCGACAACCCCGACCGCGACGACGCCGTCACGGGTGAGGCCGGCGCCGCCGACAGCCCCGGCGCGAGCGACTCCGCCGGGGCCGCGGAGCGTCCACTCGACACGGCAGGGCCGGCCGAGACGGCCCCGGCCGACGCGAGCACCGCCGACCCGACCGAGGCGGAGGCCGACGCCGAAGCCGAAGCCGAGGCGGAAGCCGACGCCGAAGCTGAAGTCGAAGCGGGAACCGAGACGCCCGAAGCCCCGGACGCCGCCGAGCCGTCCGACGCGCGCAGGGCGGCCGACGCTCCCGAAGCCCCGCAGGACACCGCTCCTGCGGCGGACGGCGAGCGGGCCGAGAACCACGAGCCCGCCGCGGCCGCCGAGCCGCCCAAGGGCCTCCCGTCGCCCGCGCCCGCGCTCTCCGCAGGCGACGACCCCGACGAGCACACCGTGCGTCTCGCCGCGCGGGCGTCCGGCGAGGCGCCGTCCACGGGCGGGCGCCGCCGGTCGCCGCTGGTCGCGGCCTCCGTCGCCGCCGCCGTGCTGCTGGTCGCGGGCGGCGGGGCCTATCTCGCCGCGTCCGCGGCCGACCGCTCGGGCGGCGAGACCGCCTCCGGGGCGGCCGGCGGCGACGGCACTCCCCCGCCGCTCCCCATCGACGGCTACTCCGAGGGCGGCGGCGAGGGCATCGCGCCGGGCGAGCCGAACCCGTACGGCGCGGTCTACCGGGCATCGGGCGAGCTGCCCGACGGCCCCGGCTCCGCGGCCGTGTTCCGTGCGCGGGGCCAGGTCGACAAGGCCGAGGTGGCCCGGCTCGCGGCGGCGCTCGGGGTGGAGGGGACGCCGGTGCTCCAGGGGCGGTCCTGGCGGATCGGCGCGAAGGACGGCTTCGGCCCGACCCTCCAGGTGAACCTCGACGCGCCGGGCACCTGGACCTTCCACCGCTACGCCCCCGGCACGGACAACTGCAAGAGCACCACCGAGTGCCCGCAGCGCGGCCCGATGGCCCCGGCCGACGACCCGGTGAGCGAGGAGGCGGCGAAGAAGGCGGCCGCCCCGGTGCTGAAGGCGGTCGGCCAGGACGACGCGAAGGTCGACGCGAGCCAGGTCATGGGCGCGCAGCGCGTGGTGAACGCCGACCCGGTGATCGGCGGGCTGCCGACGTACGGCTGGATGACCGGGCTGACGATCGGTGTGGACGGCGAGGTCGTCGGCGGCAGCGGACAGCTCGAGGCGCCGGTGAAGGGCGACACGTACCCCGTGCTGGGGGCGGGCGAGACGCTGGAGCAGATGAACGCGGGCCAGACCGGCCAGGGTTCGGGCGTCGGCGGCTGTGCGAGCCCGGTGCCGCTGGAGGACGGGACCGAGCCGGTCGCACCGTGCGAGCCGGAGCCGGCGCGGCCGCAGGAGATCGAGGTGCGGGACGCGGTGTTCGGTCTCGCGTCGCACTATGTGGGCGCGCGGCAGACGCTGGTGCCGTCGTGGCTGTTCGAGGTGCGGGCGCCGGGCGCGCAGGACTCCTTCACGGTGACGCACCCGGCGGTGGAGCCCCGCTTCTTGGTCGCGCCGACGCCGGTCCCCTCGGACGTACCGCCCGGTGAGCCGACCGCGCCGCCGAGCCCGCGGCCGACGGGCCCGGACGTGCCGACCGCGGCGCCGGCGCCGCGTGACGTGCAGGTGGAGGCGTACGCGGCCGAGGGCCGTGAGCTGACCGTGCGCTTCACGGGCGGGGTGTGCGCGGACTACGCGGTGAAGGCGGCGGAGGACGCGGAGCGGGTGACGGTGACGGTGACCGAGAAGCCATGGCCGGACAAGGTGTGCATCATGATCGCCAAGGAGTTCCACCGGACCGTGCAGCTGGACGAGCCGGTCGGTGACCGCCGGGTGGTGGACTCGGGCGGCCACGGGGTCCCGCTGGACAAGCCGGGTGCCCGGCTGCCTAAGACCTCCATGGCCCGCTGACCGCGCCCCCAAAGGGCTCGGAAGTCACGCGACCCGGCCACGACCGCGCCCCGAAAGGGGCGCGGGGAACTGCGCGAGCGGCCACGACGGCGCCGCGGACGCCGGACGGCTCACGCGGCACACACGACGAAGGCGGCGCTCCCGGTCACGCCGGGAGCGCCGCCTTCGTCGTGGCTCGCACGGCTCGCCCCGGAGGGCCGCCGCAGGGGGCCGCGGGTCAGCTGAAGGAGTCGCCGCAGGCGCAGGAGCCGGTCGCGTTCGGGTTGTCGATCGTGAAGCCCTGCTTCTCGATGGTGTCGACGAAGTCGACCGTGGCGCCGCCCAGGTACGGAGCGCTCATGCGGTCCGTGACGACCTTCACACCGCCGAAGTCCTTCACGACGTCGCCGTCGAGCGAGCGCTCGTCGAAGAAGAGCTGGTAGCGCAGGCCGGAGCAGCCGCCGGGCTGGACGGCGACGCGCAGGGCGAGGTCGTCACGGCCTTCCTGGTCGAGCAGGGTCTTGACCTTGGACGCGGCGGCGTCGGTCAGGATGATGCCGTCGGTGACGGTGCTGGTCTCGTCCGATACGGACATCTACATCTCTCCCGGGTTGTACGGAGACTGCTTGCCGACGGTTGCAACCGGCGGGGCCTCGGATTCATTCCGGGCCGGTCCATGGAGTTCACGCCGGGCCGGTCCTTCTTCATGCTCGCACACGGGCCGGGAAGCGGAAAACGTCCTGTCCGGACCGCCAGGGGGTGACATCAGGACGGTCGCGGGATTCATGTCACATCGACACTATGGCCATCGTCAAACTGACGTGAAGCGGTTATGATAGATAGCGTCATTTCGACGAAAAGGTCGAAGAGTTCGTCCCGTATGACCCGCCGGTCCGGCTTCCCGGTCCGGCGAGCCGCAGAACAGAAAGGGTGCGTGTCGTGACCACCGCCCAGAGCCAGGAGCTCGACGTACAGCCGACGCCCCTCGCCCTGCTCCTGCTCGGCCGCGAGGCCGACCCGCGCAGCGAGCGTGGCGTCGAGTGTCCCGGTGACCTCCCCTCGCCGTCCGACCCGGACCTGGTCGAGCGGGCCCGCGCGGCCAAGGAGAAGCTCGGCGACAAGGTGTTCGTGCTCGGCCACCACTACCAGCGCGACGAGGTCATCCAGTTCGCGGACGTCACGGGCGACTCCTTCAAGCTGGCCCGCGACGCGGCGGCCCGCCCGGAGGCCGAGTACATCGTCTTCTGCGGTGTGCACTTCATGGCCGAGTCGGCGGACATCCTGACCTCCGACGACCAGAAGGTCGTGCTGCCGGACCTGGCCGCCGGCTGCTCCATGGCCGACATGGCGACGGCCGAACAGGTCGCCGAGTGCTGGGACGTGCTGACCGAGGCCGGCATCGCCGAGCAGGTCGTGCCGGTGTCGTACATGAACTCCTCGGCCGACATCAAGGCGTTCACCGGCAAGCACGGGGGCCTGATCTGCACCTCGTCCAACGCCGAGCGCGCCCTCGACTGGGCGTTCCAGCAGGGCGAGAAGGTCCTCTTCCTGCCCGACCAGCACCTCGGCCGCAACACCGCCGTACGGGACATGGGCATGTCCCTGGACGACTGTGTGCTCTACAACCCGCACAAGCCGAACGGCGGTCTGACCGTCGAGGAGCTGCGCGCGGCCAGGATGATCCTGTGGCGCGGCCACTGCTCGGTGCACGGCCGCTTCAGCCTGGACTCGGTGAACGACGTCCGTGAGCGCATCCCGGGCGTCAACGTCCTGGTGCACCCCGAGTGCCGGCACGAGGTCGTGGCCGCGGCGGACTACGTCGGCTCGACCGAGTACATCATCAAGGCGCTGGAGGCGGCCCCGGCCGGTTCCAAGTGGGCCATCGGCACCGAGCTGAACCTGGTCCGCCGGCTGGCGAACCGTTTCGCGCCCGAGGGCAAGGAGATCGTCTTCCTCGACAGGACGGTCTGCTTCTGCTCCACGATGAACCGCATCGACCTGCCCCACCTGGTCTGGGCCCTGGAGTCGCTGGCCGAGGGCAAGCTGGTCAACCGCATCGAGGTCGACAAGGAGACCGAGGCGTTCGCCAAGCTCGCCCTGGAGCGGATGCTGGCCCTGCCGTAACCGCCCGGCCGCGGAACGCGGGAAGGGCCCCGGACCTCACGGTCCGGGGCCCTTCCGCCGTCGGTTCACCCGATCGCTGGGGTCACACCCCCGCGGGCTCCGGCTCCTCCGACGCCACCGGCTGGGCCGGCACGCCGGCCTTCTTCTGGCGCTTGGCCTCGCGCTTCTTCGCGCGCCGCTCCTTGCGGAGCTCCAGCATCGCGTAGAGCGTCGGGACCAGCAGCAGGGTCAGCAGGGTCGAGGTGATCAGGCCGCCGATCACCACCACCGCCAGCGGCTGGGCGATGAAGCCGCCCTCGCCGGTGACGCCGAGCGCCATCGGGAGCAGGGCGAAGATCGTCGCCAGGGCCGTCATGAGGATCGGGCGCAGCCGGTGCCGACCGCCCTCCACGACGGCCTCGACGACGCCGTGGCCCTGGGCTCGGTACTGGTTGATCAGGTCGATCAGCACGATCGCGTTGGTCACCACGATGCCGATCAGCATCAGCATGCCGATCATCGCGGGGACGCCCATCGGCGTGCCGGTGACCACCAGCAGGCCGATCGCGCCGGTCGCGGCGAACGGGACGGAGACCAGCAGGATCAGCGGCTGGGCCAGCGAGCGGAAGGTCGCCACCAGCAGCATGAAGACGATCGCGATCGCCGCGAGCATCGCCAGGCCCAGGTTGGCGAACGCCTCGTCCTGGTCGGAGGACACACCGCCGATCTCGGCGGTGGCGCCGGCGGGCAGCCTCAGCGCGTCGATCCTGGACTGGAGGTCGGCGCTCACCGCGCCGGTGTTGTCGCCGGTCGGCCGGGCGGTGACGGTGGCGGCCCGCTGACCGTCGATCCGGGTCATGGAGACCGGCCCGTCGACCAGTTCCACGGTCGCGATGTCACCCAGCTCCACCGGGCCGAGCTTCAGCGCGCGCAGCTCGGCGAGGGTGCCCGCGGGGTTCGCGGAGCGGATGACGACGTCGCGCTCGGCGTCGTCCAGCGTGGCCTTGGCGGCCGGGGTGCCGCGCACCGCGTGGGCGACGGCGAGGCCGAGCGTCTGGTCGCTGAACCCGGCGGCGGCCGCCTTTTCGTTGGCCTCGACCGAGATGCGCGGCACGCTCTGCGCGAGGTCGCTGGTCACGTCGGTGACGTCGTCGAGCTTCGCGACGGTGGCGCGGACCTGCTCGGCGGCCCGGCGCAGCGCCTCGCCGTCGGCGGCCTTCACGACCACGCTGAGGTCCTGGCTGCCGAAGCCGTCCCCGGCCGCGACCGTGGTCGTGCCGATGCCGGTGAGCTTCTTCAGCCCGGCCTCGATGCGGTCCACGACCTCGTCGGAGGAGGCCGACTCCGCCAGCATCACGTTGTACTGCGCCTGGTTGGTGTCCGTGCCGCCGCCGAAGGCCGCGAGGAACCCGGAGGAGCCGACCGTGACCTGGTAGTCCTTGACGCCCTCGATACCGTCGAGCAGCCGCTCGACCTTCTTCGCCTGCTCGTCGGTCGCGGCGAGGCTGGTGCCGGGCGCCAGCTCCTGACGGACGGTGAGGACCTCCTGGTCGCCCTGGTCGAAGAAGTTGGTCTTCAGCAGGGGGGCCATGCCGAAGGTGCCGATCAGGATCACGGCCGCGAGGGCCACGCTGGTCAGCCGGCGGCGCGTGGCGAAGCGCAGGACGGGGACGTAGAGCCGCTGGAGCCTGCTGTTCGCCTCCTTCTCCTCGGCCTTGCGGCGCGCCTCCTCGGCGTCCTCGGGGGTGCCCTTGGGGGCGCGCAGGAACCAGTACGACAGCACGGGGACGACCGTCAGCGACACCACCAGGGACGCCAGCAGCGCCGCCGTGACGGTGAGGCTGAAGGGGCCGAACAGCTCGCCGACCATGCCGCCGACGAGGCCGACGGGCAGGAAGACGGCGACGGTGGTGAGGGTGGAGGAGGTGACGGCGCCGGAGACCTCGCGCACGGCGGTGAGGATCGCGGACTGCCGCTCCTCGCCGTAGCCGAGATGGCGCTTGATGTTCTCCAGGACCACGATCGAGTCGTCGACGACACGGCCGATGGCGATGGTGAGGGCGCCCAGCGTGAGCATGTTCAGGGACAGGTCACGCGTCCACAGCACGATCAGCGCGAGCACCACGGACAGCGGGATGGACACCGCCGTCACCAGCGTGGAGCGGACCGAGGCCAGGAACACCAGGATGATCACGACCGCGAAGAGCAGTCCGAGCCCGCCCTCGGTGGTCAGGCCGTCGATGGCCTTGGACACGGCCGGGCCCTGGTCGCTGACCACGGTGACGGTCGCGCCGGAGCCGAGGTCCGCGCGCATCGCGGGCAGCGCGTCCTCGACGGCCTCGGAGATGGCGACCGCGCTGCCGTCGTGGTCCATGGTGACCATCACGGCGAGGCTGGGCCGGCCGTCGGTCCGGGTGATCGCGTCCGCCGGGGCCTGCTCCTGACGGACGGTCGCCACGGAGCCGAGGCGCACCGGCCGCCTGCCGCCCTCGCCGGTGACCATCAGGTCCTCGACCTGCGTCAGCGAGGTGTAGCCGCCGCCGACCCGGACGGTGCGGTTGGCGCCGTCCTCGTCGAAGGAACCGGCCGGGACGGTGGCGCCGCCCGCCTGGAGGGCCTGGGCGAGGGACTGTGTGCTCAGCCCGGCGCGGGCCAGCTTCCGCTCGTCGGGCGTGACGGTGACCTGGAGGTCACGCACACCGTCGACGGTGACCTGGCCGACCCCGTCGATGTCCTTCAGCCGCGGGACGACCGTCCGGTCGAGCCGGTCGGCCAGGGCCTGCTGGTCCTCGCCGGAGGTGACGGCGAGCACCACGGTCGGCATGTCGTCGGTGGACCCGGCGACGACCTGCGGGTCGACGGAGTCGGGCAGCTGCGCACGGGCGCGGTTGACGGCCTGCTGGACGTCGGCGACGAGCTGCTCGGTGTCGTTGCCGTAGTCGAAGGACGCCATGATCACGGCGTTGCCCTCGCTCGCCGTGGAGGTGACGCCGGTGATGCCGTCGACGGCCTCGAGGTTGTTCTCGATCGGCTCGACGACCTGCTTCTCGACCACGTCGGGGGAGGCGCCCTGGTACGGCGCGAGGACCGACACCATGGGCAGTTCGATGGTCGGCAGCAGCTGCTGCTTGAGCTGGGGGATCGCGATGGCCCCGAAGGCGAGCGCGATGATCGACATCAGCCCGATCAGGGCCCGTTGCGCGAGGCTGAATCCGGACAGCCAGGACATGGGTCAGGGTCTCTCTTCAGTGGCCGGAGCGGAGGAGGGGGCGCGGGGGGAGCGCCCACCCCACACCCTGTGCCCTCCACGGGCCCGGCCCGTACCCCGCAGGTCCCGTTTCCTTATGCCGCGCATACTGCGGGTGGAGTACGAGCCTCCGGGTGTCAGTCCACCCGGGGTCGTACCAGTCCCGATTCGTACGCGATGACGACCAGCTGCGCCCGGTCGCGGGCACCCAGCTTGGCCATGGCCCGGTTGACGTGCGTCTTCACGGTCAGCGGGCTGACGGTGAGCCGCTCGGCGATCTCGTCGTTGGAGAGCCCGCCGGCGACCTGCACCAGCACCTCGCGCTCCCGCACGGTCAGCGCGTCCAGCCGCTCGGCGTGCGCGGGGTCGCGGTCGTCGGCGCCGCCCTGGGCGAGGAAACGGGCGATCAGCCCCTTGGTGGCGGTCGGCGACAGCAGCGCCTCGCCGCCCGCCGCGACCCGGATCGCGTTGAGCAGTTCCTCCGGCTCGGAGCCCTTGCCGAGGAACCCGGCGGCTCCCGCCCGCAGTGACCGCACGACGTAGTCGTCCACCTCGAAGGTGGTGAGTATGACGACCCGGACGTCGGCCAGCGCGGGGTCCTCGCTGATCATCCGGGTGGCCGCCAGTCCGTCGGTGCCCGGCATCCGGATGTCCATCAGCACGACGTCGGTGGGCCGCTCCTTCGCCAGCCGTACCGCCTCGGCGCCGTCGGCGGCCTCCCCCACGACCTCCATGTCGGGCTCGGAGTCGACCAGCACCCGGAACGCGCTGCGCAGCAGGGCCTGGTCGTCGGCGAGCAGCACGCGGATGGTCATGCGGGGTCCTCCTGCGGGCCGGTGCGGTTCCTGACCGGCAGGATCGCATGCACCCGGAAGCCGCCGCCGTAGCGGGGACCGGTGGTCAGGGTGCCGCGTACGGCGGTGACGCGCTCGCGCATGCCGAGCAGTCCGTGACCGCCGCCGTCCGACGCGGCGGGGTCGCCGTCGCCGTCGTCGAGGACGCTGATCTCGATGCTCGGGCCCACCCGGACGACGCTGACCTCGGCCCTGGCGCGCTGCCCGCCGTGCTTCTGCACATTGGTCAGTGCCTCCTGGATGACGCGGTACGCGGCGAGGTCCACGGCGGCGGGCAGCCGGGCGCCCTCGTCGGTGCGGGCGACCTCGACGTGCAGGCCGGCCGCGCGGAAGGTGCCGACCAGCTCGTCGAGGCGGTCGAGTCCCGGGGCGGGTTCGGTGGGCGCCTCCGGGTCGCCGGACTGGCGCAGCAGGCCCACGGTGGCGCGCAGCTCGTTGAGCGCGGAGCGGCTGGCGTCGCGGACGTGGGCGAGGGCCTCCTTCGCCTGGTCGGGCCGTCTGTCCATGACGTGGGCGGCGACCCCGGCCTGCACGTTGACCAGGGCGATGTGGTGCGCGACGACGTCGTGCAGATCGCGCGCGATCCGCAGCCGCTCCTCGGCGACCCGGCGCCGGGCCTCCTCCTCCCGCGTGCGCTCGGCCCGCTCGGCCCGCTCGCGGATGGCCTCCACGACGGCCCTGCGGCTGCGTACGGCGTCGCCGCCGGCCGCGGCCATGCCCGTCCAGGCGAAGATGCCGAGGTTTTCCTGGGCGTACCAGGGCAGGGGGCCGCAGAGCATGGCCGCGCCGGTCAGCACGGTCATGGTGAGCAGGCCCACGCGCCAGGTGGTGGGGCGGTCGGTGGTGGAGGCGACGGTGTACAGGGCGATGACGGCCGCCATGGCGACGGGGGCGCGGGGGTCGCCCGTCACGGCCTCCACGAGGGAGAGGCCGCCGGTGACGGCCAGTACGGCGAGGGGGGCGCGGCGGCGGAACACGAGCGCGGCGGCGGCGAACGCCATCAGTACGAGGCTCAGGGTGTCCGGGGTGCGCAGGCCCCAGGTGATGCCGTTCGCTCCGTGGGGGTCCACGAAGGAGCCGGCGACCATGGCCGCGAGGACGGCGGACGCGAGGGTTGCGTCCAGCGCCATCGGGTGCGCCTTCGTGCGGGCGCGGAGGCGGTCCAGTGGGGTCACGGCCATCTACGGTAACCGCCCCCGACGAGGTGCCCGGCGGGCGGCTGAGCCGTACGGTGCGCTGCTCGGCGTCGCGGCGGGAAAAGCGGGGGCGGTGCGCAGCTCGGCGTCAGCGACGTACCGCCCGGTGGTCGCTGAGGGCGGGGCGCCGCGCGACCCGGCGTCAGGAAGTGCCGCTGGGTTGTCGCTGGGGCGGGGGCGTCACGCAGCTCGGCGTCAGCGAGGTGCCTCCCCCGGAGGAGGGATCCCCAGCGCCCACCCGTGCCGCCCCTGGCGGCACGCATGCCCGCGGCGGCAGGCGGTCGCGGACGGCGCGGAGGGACACGGGCGGGGCGGGGGGTGTCCGCCCGCGACGGCCACGGACGAGGACGGAAGACGCGTGCGACGCGAAGCGCCCACGGGCGGGGGCGTCAGCCGCGTACGGCGGGGAGGGGACGGGGCGGGGGGTGTCCGCCCGCAGCGGCCGCC